>DNUE01000018.1:88813-89301 GCA_003508005.1 Desulfobulbaceae bacterium | reverse complement strand
GGTGGCCTATGCCATCGGCATCTCCAAGCCGGTATCTGTCAATATCAACACTTTTGGTACCGGCAAGATCGACGATGACCGGATCATCGAGCTGATTCATCAGTTTTTTGATCTGCGGCCCAAGGCCATCATCCAGCAGTTGGATCTGCTGCGGCCGATCTATCGGGGCACCGCCGCTTACGGCCATTTTGGCCGCGAACGCGATGATTTCACCTGGGAGCGGACCGATAAGGCTGCAGAGATTCGCGAGGCCGCCGGGTTGAAATAATGGGCCAACTGATGTCCCGGTGATTGCTGGATAGGAGCGAGTGAAACGAAAAATCGGGGATGGATGGGGTACGTGATGTTCTGTCCAGACGATCTGAAGAACATCTAATATACATATGAAACTGCTGAAAAGCGGAATTTACAGGAGATTTCCATGACACAGGATTACAAGGTTGCGGATATGGCGCTGGCTGAATGGGGCCGCAAGGAAATCGCCATTG
>DNUE01000018.1:0-88708 GCA_003508005.1 Desulfobulbaceae bacterium | reverse complement strand
ACATCTTTTCGACCCAGGACCATGCTGCCGCCGCCATGGCCGCCGCCGGAATCCCGACCTTTGCCTGGAAGGGAGAAAGCGAGAAGGAGTTCTGGTGGTGCATCGATCAGACCATCTTCGGCCCTGACGGCTGGAAGATCAATATGATCGTCGATGACGGCGGCGACCTGACCAAGGTCATGCACGAGAAATATCCCGAGCTGATGCCCGAGGTGCGCGGAATCAGCGAAGAGACCACCACCGGGGTGCACCGCCTGAACGAGATGGCGAAAGAGGGGCGGCTTTTGGCCCCGGCCTTCAACGTCAACGATTCGGTGACCAAGTCCAAGTTCGACAATCTCTACGGTTGCCGCGAGTCGCTCATCGACGGCATCAAACGGGCCACGGACGTGATGGTCGCCGGCAAGATTGCGGTGGTGGTCGGCTACGGCGATGTGGGCAAGGGTTGCGCCCAGGCGTTGCGCGGCATGGGCGCCACGGTACTGATCATCGAGATCGACCCGATTTGCGCCTTGCAGGCCGCCATGGAAGGGTTCAGGGTAGTCACCATGGAGGACGCGGCCCCCATCGGCGAAATCTTCGTCACCGCTACCGGCAACCTCCGGGTCATCACCCGCGCTCACATGGATGCGATGAAGGACCAGGCCATTGTCTGCAACATCGGCCACTTCGACTCGGAGATAGACATCGCCGGCATCCGTCAGCTGCCTTGGGAGAACATCAAGCCCCAGGTAGACCATGTCATTTTTCCCGACGGCAAGAGGATAATCGTTCTGGCCGAGGGCCGACTGGTGAACCTGGGCTGCGCTACCGGTCATCCCAGCTTTGTCATGTCCAACTCCTTCACCAACCAGGTGCTGGCCCAGATCGAGCTGTGGAACAACAGCATGCAGTACGAGAACAAGGTCTATTTCCTCCCGAAGAAACTGGATGAAAAGGTGGCCATGCTCCACCTGCAGAAAATAGGTGCCAAGCTGAGCAAGCTCACCCCGGAGCAGGCAAGGTACATCGGGGTGGACGTCAACGGTCCTTTTAAGCCGGAATACTACCGTTATTAGGCAGTGGGCAAACTGACAGTTCGGGGCAGGCTGGGTTCTCTCCGGCCTGCCCTTTTTCATTTTCAGTGCCTCTATTTGAACAGGGCGGTACTCTCTATTGTGCCGTTGGCCGGCGTCGGCGTGCATACTGTTTTTGATGAGTCCGCCCAGGCCGTTGATGAGGTTCCTCTGTGACCATGGCCCGTCTGGTTTTCCTCAGCGCCTTCCTGCTGGCGTTATCCGGCTGCGCCAGCCATCCAGCGCGGATCATGGAGACCACGGCGTATTGCGGCTGCGGCAAGTGTTGTTCCTGGGAGCGTGGCAGCTGGGCCTTTTTCAAGCTTGATTTCTGGAACCGGTATGTTTGTGAGGGCCCTGACCGGGGCAGGGCCTACAGCGGCCTTACCGCCAGCGGCACCGAGCCCTCGGAGCCTGTACCCGGACTTATTTCGCTGGACAGTCTGCAGCATCCCTGGCTGATTCCGGTGCGGGTGATTTTTCCGTGGCTGTGGCTGCGGCAGGACGGGACCATCGCCGCAGATACCGATTACTATCCCTTTGGCACCCGGATGCGCGTACCCGGCTATGGCTGGGGCATGGTCCTGGACCGGGGCGGAGCCATCAAGGGGCCGGACCGGCTCGATCTCTATTTCGATTCGCACCAGGAGGCCCTGGCCTGGGGCCGGCGGCGGTTGTGGGTGGAAATTCAAAAATGAGCGAAAGGGAAGTTCTGGTCATCGGCGGGGGGCTGGCCGGCTGCGAGGCCTCCTGGCAGGCTGCGAAACGGGAAGTTCCGGTGCGCCTTGTCGAAATGAAGCCCCGGCGTTTCAGCCCGGCCCATGAATCCCGGGACCTGGCCGAGCTGGTCTGCTCCAATTCGCTGCGCTCCAATGAGGTCACTTCGGCGGTGGGTCTGCTCAAGGAAGAGATGCGCCGCCTGGGCTCCCTGATCATCCAGGCCGCGGATGAGACAGCGGTGCCGGCAGGCAAGGCCCTGGCCGTGGACCGGCAGCGGTTCGCCGAGCGGATCACCCGGACAGTGCAGAACCATGACCTGATCACCGTGGTCCGCGAGGAGGTTCTCTCCCTGCCCCCTTCGACGGGAAATCCGGTGATCCTCGCCACCGGCCCGCTGACCTCTTCAGCCATGGCTGAAAGCCTGGCCGCGTTTACCGGCGCGCACCATCTGGCCTTTTATGACGCCATTGCCCCGATTGTTACTGCCGAGTCCCTGGATATGGAGATCATCTACCGGAAATCCCGTTGGGATGACGACGGTCCGGGGGACTATCTCAACTGCCCTCTGGACCAGGCCCAGTACGAGCATTTTATCTCCCTGCTGGCCGGGGCGCAAACCCTGCCCCTCAGGGAGTTCGAGGACCCGAAATATTTCGAGGGCTGCTTGCCGGTGGAGGTGATGCTCGCCCGCGGACCGCAGACTCTGCGCTTCGGTCCGATGAAACCGGTGGGCCTCATGGATCCTCGCAACGGCAAGATCCCTTACGCCGTGGTCCAGTTGCGCGCGGAAAACCTGGATAGGACCATGTATAATATGGTCGGGTTTCAGACTAAGCTCACCTATCCGGAGCAGAAAAGGGTGTTTCGGGCCATCCCCGGCCTGGCCCATGCCGAATTCGCGCGCCTGGGTTCCATCCACCGCAACACTTTTGTCTGCGCCCCGGAGGTTCTTCAGCCTTCCCTGCAGACCAAGGTTCGGCCCGATCTCTTCCTGGCCGGCCAGCTTTCCGGAGTGGAGGGGTATGTGGAATCAGCGGCTATGGGGTTGCTTGCCGGGATCAATGCCGCCCGCATGTGCCAGGGAAGGGACCCGGTGGTACCGCCGCCGGATACGGCCCATGGCGCCCTGATCCACCATCTTACTGCCTCCGAGCCGCGTCATTTCCAGCCGTCCAATGTCACCTTCGGCCTTTTTCCCCAACTGACGGGAAAGGTGAAAAAGAGCAACCGCGGCGAAAAGCGCGCCGAGCAGGCCCTGGCGAGCTTGACCCGGTGGGCCTCCCGGCTTTAGTTTACTCCCTCTCCGTCTTATCCAGGGCCTCAATTTTTTTATTGAGTTCCCGGTTGTCCGGATCGCTGCGCAGTGCCTGCAAGTATTCCTCCCTTGCCCGATAGTGAATTCCCTCCCTGGCATAATGGTCGCCCAGCTGTATTCTGAACCAGGTGTTGTCCGGGAGGGCGTCGATACCCCGGCGCAGGATGGCCAGGGCCTGTTCCTTTTGCTGCAGGCGCCGGTAGAGCTCATAGGGGCGGCGGAAATATTCGGGAACAGCCCCACCATTATCCAGATACTCCAGGGCCTCAAGGTAATATCTTGTCGCGGCATCAGGGCGGTTCAGCGTCTCCATGATCCTGCCCAGTTCAAACCAGCAATAAGTCTTCCTGGGCAGGATCTGCTGCAGTTCCTCGGGGCTGAAATTCTGCTCCACAAGAAAGCGGGTGATTTTCGGCATGCCTTCGGGAACGGCAAGGACGGCCCGGTTCAGTACCGCGATGGCCTGCTCCCGCTTGCCGGCAGCGAGCAGCCACCTGCTGTAGAGTAAATACCGCTCAGGGATCAGGGGTTCTCTTTCCAGCCCGGCGGCAAGGAGCATATCCTGCAGGTTCGGGTCAGCATCGGCCAGGGCCAGGCCGAGCTGCTGGATACAGGCCCCGGCCATGGGGGTGCGCTGGCATGCCTGCAGATATTCCTTCCTTGCCTGTTCTTTTTCCTGCATGAAGCTGGACACCTGCCCCATCCGCAGCCTGTACCCTGCTTCCAGCGGGTCGAGATTGGCCGCTCTGGAAAGCTGCGCATGGATATTCTGCAGGCGCGGAAGAGGCAGGTGAGGGTTCAGGTAGATGGGGTGGAGGTTGCGCACTGCATGGCTGGCCCTGAGTCCCCCCGCAAAGAGCCAGGCGGAAGAAAACAGCAGAATCAGGGCAAAGACAGCAGGCATTCGAAGAGCTGCGGCTGGTTGTTGCTGAAGATAGGTGGATCGGGTCTGGTAGTGCAGCCTGGTATTGGCCCCGGCCACCGCCAGGCCGCATAAAAAGAAGAAGTAGAGGCCGTTTGCGCCGCTGACCAGCTGAAAATCAATGAAGCAATGCAGGAGCAGGGCAAGCAGCCCGGTCAGCGCGCCGCTGGTGATCAGGATGGAGTATGGCTCCCTGCGCCGGAGAAGGGTGCTGATGACACTCACCATAACCGACAGGACAAACCAACCCCCCAGAACAAAACCGATCAGCCCTCCGTCGGTGAGCAGTTCCAGGTAGTCATTGTGTGCATGGTCATAGACTGTATCGCCGGGCATACTCTGGTAGGCCGGGTATACATCCTGGAAGGTTCCGATCCCGGTGCCGGTCAGCGGAAAATCTCCAAAGATCTTCATGCCGTCCAGGAACAGGGTCAGCCTGCCGCTGGTATTCAACCCGTCCACGCCCCACAGGCTATCGAACTCGGTCATGATCGGCTGCCAGCCGAACCAGGAGATTATCAGGATTACGGAAACGCTGATCACAATGCCCCACCTGACCTGGCGATCGGGCGTGATCCGTGTGGAGAGAAAGGCAATGAAGAGAAAGGCGAGGCACAGGGTGATGATCCCGCCCCGGGAAAGGCTGAGCAGGATGGCCACCGCGATGAGGACTGCCCCTGTTCCGAGGAGAAGGTAGCGGTTCGCACCCGGCAACGTGAACAGGGCGATCACCTTGTCCTTGAGTGTTTTTTCGTACTGAACCTGGGGCCGGGAGAAGAGAAAAAGGGCAATGACCAGGGGAAAGACCATCTCCATGAAACCGGCAAACTGGTTGCTGTAGACCCAGGGGCCGATCGGCGAGGCGCTGGCCGGCGCGGCCCGGAACCAGTAGATTGCGTCCGGCGAGGTGAGTTTCTGGAGAATCGACTCCACGGCCAGCAGTGAACTGAAGACCGTTACGATGACCACGGTTAGTCTTAAGCGGCGTGCCTCGCTTAGATGCTGTACGGTGAGCAGGTAGAAGAGAGCGAAGGCGGTCCACCGGCAGAAGGCAAGGAGGGTGGCCTTCGGGTGCAGGGTGAGCGGGAGCCAGCTGAGAGAAGGGTCGACTTCCAGGAGGGGACGGTACATCTCGAAGGTCGTTGGGGACAAGGTTCGGACCACAGCGGCCGGCAAAGGAAGGAGCTGGAACAGGGTCCAGGCAGAGAGCAGAAAGAGCGGCAGGCTGCCAGGAACACGAAGATATGAACTGTTTTGTCTGAACAGGGAGATGGCGAGGAGTAAAGCGGAGAGAGAAACAGAGAGCTGCACGATCGCCCAGGACCAGGTCTCCACCGTGCCAAAGGCGAGGGGGGCAAAGATCAGGAGAAAGAGGAAGAGACCGAATGACAGCGGCAGCATGACGGTTCGGTCAGCTCGTCGACGCCGAAAGCGACTCTGCGGCAGCAAGAATCTGCCTTGGGTTCTGTTCCACGAGCGCCATGGCATTCTCCTGCCCGATTAGTCTGGCGGCGAGTGTCACTGCCCTGCCGAGCACCGGTTCACGGAAGGTCGGGGAGTGGGAGTCAGTGGCGAGAAAATGGACCCATCCCTGTTTCAGGAGGTGGTGGGCACAGCGCTGGACGTCCGGTCCCAGTTCGCCGGTGATGCTTGTCGCCGTAATCTGCACCAGGACCCCGTTATCCACCATCTCCTTGAGGACATCAGGGTTTATGAGCACCCCGAGATTGCGCTCGGGGTGGGCAAGGACCGGGACCAGACCTGCGGCGATGAGGGTGAAGAAGGTATTCAGGGCGCCTTTCGGCAGATGCATGGGAGGAAACTCGATGAGCACATGCCGGCCGTTATTGGCCAGGGTATGGGCGGCAGACAGCTCCTCGGCAAGGTGGTAGGGAATCTCATAACCCGGACAGACTGATAGGGTCATGTTCAGGCGCTGCAGTTCAAGGTTGAGGTCATGGACCGCGGCCTCAACGCGGACACGATTTACCCTGATGCCGTCGGTGTGCGGGGTAGCAATGAGGGTGCGGATGCCATCCCGCTCAGCCATCTTCGCCATGGCCAGTGATGTGGCAAGAGTCTGCGGACCATCGTCAATTCCGGGCAGGATATGACAGTGGATGTCTATCACCTCTGCTCCGGGTGCTGGCCCTCTTCTCTGTAGTGGCTCTTGTAATGATAGTAATAGTAGGAATGGCTGCCGGTGAGGCGGGCATTCATGCCGTTGAGCACCACGCCCAGGATGTGCGGTTTGAAATCATTGAGTTTTTTGAGGCCAGCCGTGAAGATGTCGGTGGTGACCCTGCCCGCTCTGGCCACCAGGACGGTGCCGTCGACCAGGGTGCTGAGGATGAGCCCGTCCGCCAGGTGGATGATGGGCGGGGAATCGATGAAAATGAAGTCATACTCCCTGCCCATGTCCTCCAGCAGGATGATCATGCGGTGAGAGCTGATCAATTCCACCGGGTTGGGCGGGATGGGCCCGGAAGGGATGATATAGATATTTTTATCCGGCACCCTGTGGACAATTTTTTCGTCGGTATTGCCGGACAGGTAGGTGGAAAGACCGGTGTTGTTCGGGAGGTTCAGCAGGGAGTGGATGCGGGGTTTGCGCATGTCGGCATCGATGATCAGCACCTTGTTTGCCATCTGCGCCATGGTCCTGGCGAGATTGAGGGCGGTTGAGGTCTTTCCCTCCTGGGCGGTCATGCTGGTGATGAGGATGGTGCGGGGCGGGTGATCCGCCGAGGACAGCAGGAGACTGGACCGGATCATCCGGTAGCTTTCAGCCGCCGGTGATTGGCTGTTCTCCTCGATGACCTGTTCGATGGCTTCGTTTTTTCTGGTCTCGAAAATCGCGCCGAGCACGGTGAGTTGATATCGCTTTTCTATGTCATCCGAGGTCTTGATGGTGTTGTCGAAATATTCCACCAGCAGGGCAAGGCCCACGGCCGCCGCCAGCGCCAGGATGAAACCGATGAGCACGGTGCGGCGGGGCCGCTGGTTCGACGGGCTGTCGGGCAGCGAGGCCTCGCGCATCACCCAAATGTTGACGTTCTGCGTTTCCTCGGTCACGCTGGCCTTCTTGATGGTCGAAGTCAGGGCCTCATACAGGGCCCGGCTGGACTCGACCTCCCGCTTCATGATGGAATACTGGATGAAGCGCTCGTTCACATCCAGCAGCTCTTCCTTGGTGGTATTGAGCAGGTCGCGCAGGTTTTCCTCCCGTGATTTGGCCAGCTCATAGTCCTGGGCGATGGATTCGGTAATGCGCTTGATCTCCGAGGCCTTTTCTTTGCTGAGCACCTCGCGGTCATCCATCGCCTTGATCATCAGGGGGTGTTTGGCGCCATATTTTTTGGACAGTTCCTTGATCCGCTGGTCCGCCTTCAGGATCTGGTCGCGCAGGGACTGAAGGGTGGCATTCTGGGAAAAAATGGGAATGGCTTCCAGGGACTGGTCGGTTATGCCGAAACGGGCAATCTGCGCATGGATGGCATCCAGTTCCTTGCGCTTTGATTCGGCGGTGGACAGCTCGGTGCTGAACTGGGTGAGCTTTTCCGGATACACCGCCAATCGGTCTTCCAGGGTGACCAGGTTATGCTCCCGCATGTATTTCTGCAGATTGCCCTCGGCCTCTTCGAGCTTCTTGCGTTCCTGGTCTGCCTTGCTGGTCATCCAGCGCAGGGACTGCTGGGTGCTGTTCAGCTTGATGTCCAGGGTCTCGTCAATGTAGGCCTTGACCAGGGCGTCATTGACCATCTTCGCCACCGTAGGATTGGCGTCCGTATACTTGATGTTGACGACCCTGGTTTCCTTGACCGGCTCAAGTTCAATGCTGGTCCTGACCATGTCGGCTATGATATCCCTGGTCCTCTGTTCGCTTGCCGGCTTCGGGTCCCCTGTATTCTGCCCGTCATTCGGGGCGTGATGAAAGACGGAAGTGAAAATTTTTCCAGGGAGTTTGATCAGGTTTGTCAGCCAGGAGTCATCCTGATTCTGCTTGGGGAAAAAATGGTTGTAGTACTTGGTGCCCAGTTCAAGTTGGTCAACCACACGCTGGGCAACCTTTTTGCTCTTGATGATCTCCGTCTGGGTGGGCAGGAACTCCGGATCCCACACGTAGAACATGCCCAGCCCCGCGTTGCTGTTGATGAGGTTTCGTTCCATGAGGATGGTGGAAACCGAGGTATAGAGAGGGGCATCCTTTTTCATGCCCAGGATGACCGAAACGGTGAAGACGATGCAGAACACGGTCAGGACGGTCATCCTTCGTTTGTTCAATATCTGCAGGTAATCGCGCAGGGTCAGCCCCTGATCCGGGGCAAAGGGGTCGACGGGCTGCGGGGAAAAGGGGTACTCGGGCGAATTCACAGGCAGTTACCTTGATTGGGCTGCGAGAAGATCATGACCGTGGCCGTCAAAAAAAACTTTCCGGCACGATGATCACATCGTCGGGCTGGAGCGGCATATCCATCTCCACGTTTTCAAAGAGGGTTTCCTCGCCGTTCACCTTCCGCACCACCCTGACCTTGGACTTGGCTGCTTTGCCGGTAAAGCCGCCCGCCAGAGTGATTATCTTCAGCACGCTGATGTTGTCGCTGCATTTGTACGCATTGGGGGTCTTCACCTCGCCGGTGACATAGCACATGCCAGCCTTGCCCACGTAGACGGTGTCGCCGCCCTGGATGGCAATGTTCTGGCTCAGGTCGCCTCCCTCCACGAGTTTTTTCAGGTCGACCAGAATGACCTCATTGGGGATGGAGCCCTGGCGCTTGATGGTCGCGGTCTCACCGTAATCCTCCGCGAGTCCGCCAGCCTGTGAGATGAGTTCGAGGAGGGTGACCGGGCCGCTTATTTCGATCAGGCCAGGCTTGTTGACCAGGCCGAGGGCGATGGCCTTCTTGCTCCGGAATTCCTGGACAAAGATATTGACCTGGGGATTAACGAGATAGCCGTCGGCGAGCAGGTCGCCGATATGGCGTGCCGACTGATTGACGGATTGGCCTTCAACCTTGATCTGGCCGAGCAGGGGCATGAGGATATAGCCGTCATCGCTCACCCGGGCTACGGTGAGAAGGTCATCGTTGTCATATACGGTGATTTTGATCACGTCGCCGGGACCGAGGATGTAATCGGCAGCCCGGGCTGCCTGGAAAAATGAAAACAGCAGGAACATGCCCAGCATGGAAGATGCGGCGAGCAGGCGAAATATTGAACCGAACCGATTGGACATGCCTGTAATGTATCCTGTGCCAGCTTCTTTGCCAAAGGGAAAATCAGAACGCAGCATTTATGCTGAAAAAAAATGTATTCGATGTGAAATCGTAGTATGTGTCAGTGGAGTTTCGGTCTTCAAAGGTATAGGACAGTTCTCCGACCAGCCAGTCCCGGAAGAAGTAGTGCAGTGACGGCCGCACCAGATACCGTGTGTCCAGGCGTGCCTCTTCGGGAAGAAAAACGGGTACGGTCGGGTCAAACCCATCATAATCGTTCTCTTCGAATCCAAGTTCAATACCTCCCTGAATGCGGTAGGAAATACGCTGATCATAACGCAGCCGCGCCGCCGTTGACACCATCCCACGGTTCCGCAAGCTGTCCGTTTCCTCCATTGCCCTGTACAGGCTGAACCCAATTTTGGTCTTGTCGGTGATCAGGTAATTCAGCTGCGCCTCCATGGTGAAGGTGTCCGAATCTTCGTTGTCTTCAATGTCGTATTGTTTCAACTGATAGCCGCCCTTGGCGATGAGCGAGGTCTTTGCCGAGCCTTGCCAGTTGATGCCTCCGAAGAAGAAGGAATCCTGGCTGTCATTAGGAGTGTCCGCGGAGTAGGAAATAACGGCACGGTCATATTCAATAAAGAACGAGGTCTTGGGGCTGTACTTATAGGACAGGGTCAGCCCCAGAGAGTTATCGGTCCGGTCCAGCCATTCATCCTTATCATCCTCATAGTCGAGAAAGAAGTTGATGAAATTGAACATCGCGGAAAAACGTTCTCCAAATTCAAGGTGAGTGGAAAAGATGGCCTGGTTGGATATATAGTCACGTATCTGCGAAGGGGTCGAGCGTACCGAGATGCCGCCGGGTTCAACAATGAAATCCTGTAGCTGAAAACTGCCTATGTCAAAGCGGTCCTGGTCCCGGGTATACCTGTCCCTGACCCGGAAGGAAATTCCGGCGGGCAGGTTCTGCTGGTACATTCCCTCAAGGTGCCAGGCGGTATAATCCAGGTCCGACTCGGTGGAATAGGTTTTGTAATCAAGCGCCCCCAGCAGGTAGGTCTGGAACCGTTCAAAAGAACCACTGGCCGGAACCGAGTACCGCATTCCGGCGACCGCCGCGTTGTGCGGAGCAATGCTTGCCGGGACCTCCTTCAGTCGCGGTGCGCTGAGCCAGGCACCGGTGGACACAGTGGTGAGAAAATTTTCGACCTTATCAACATCGATGTTGTAGACGTTGTCCGTATACTCTTCCCGGATGCCGAGGAACGGGTGCAGGTAGCCTCCCCGCGGGCCGAACAGATCGCTGGTTGAGGGGTTTTGTTTGGCTGGGGGTGATGTCGGGACCTCCTCCTTGTTTGCCGGGTAAGGAGCTGTCATGCTGGCGATTTGAGACGGGGCTTCCTTTTCCTGCAGTCCGGCTGCGGGGTGATTATCGCTGCCGATGATAACCAGGGGCCAGGCCCGGACAGAAGTTGATTCGCCCAGTTGCACGGTCTGCATGCGAGGGAGAGGGAGGTCGGTATCCGCCACTGCCGTAAGCGGCGCTGCAGCCAAATAAAGAAAAAGGCCCAGAGCAATTCCCAGGCAGAAAAGTTTGCGCTCAGGCCCCATCTGATCTGTTATCAGTTTCTTGAACAGAATTATTCAAATTTCCAGGGGCTGCCGTAATTTGTGGTGCGGGTAGAGTCGGAGGGGGCTACGCTGGGGAAATGGGGTTCCAGGATGACAGCGGAATTGAGATTTTCCTCCATCTGCCGGGCACACTCCGACAGGGCCAATTGGTAGCCTTCATCGACCTTGGCGTTACTGATGGCGTTCGCCCGGGCCGCCTCCCTGATGTCATCAGGTTGGGGCAATGCGCAAAACAAGGCCTTGATCAGCATCTCTTGAGTCAAGCCTGCAAGGGGCAAGGCAACCCTGATAATCTGGTCCGGATTTGCCCCATCCGCAAGGGCGCTGAGCACGGCCTCGTCGATCCCCTTTTCCCTGTACAGATTCTGAAAATCATCCTCCCAGGCAGCAAATGCGGGAGAATAAATAAAGTTCAGCACAAGGAATGCGGTAAGTATTTTCAACATTGCTCTCTCCTCTCTCGTTCCAATCGTCTGTTTGGCTAGCAACGTTACGAAGGTTGAAGGAAATTTGTATTAGTGCAATAATATCATAGGAATTACTTTTAAATCAATGATATTATAATTTAACTGTAGGTTTTATTTAGAAATGTTTTCTTGTTGTCGGGACGGGTGCATGAAATATATGAAATTATTAGCTAAATGATAATAATTATTATTTTTTTGTCAATTCTTATTTCTTCTCACATAGAGGGGCCTCAGGCCTGTATCAAACGTTTTCACGCAAAGCCAAGGATTTGGTTAACCATTTGAAATAAAGTAAAAAGATGCGTGGATTGTCTCTCTGCATAGCAGCGCTTCGCCTGCAGAGGAAAGAAACGGAAGTGGAAAATCTTCTGAAGCTTTTCAGGGCATAACTGGACAAAATTAGTTATGAGGGGGTTTCTTGCTGATTACGATTCTGATGCAAAAACTGCGGGCAGTCACTGCCCAGATTCCATTGCTGGCGCAGGCGCTCAGGCTGATCGGGCGTGCGGCTCCCGGCTGGACTCTCGTCTGGTTGGTATTGCTGGTTATCCAGGGACTTCTCCCTGTTTTTCTCGTGTATCTGACCCGCTCCGTGGTGGACGGACTGGTCATGACGTTGAACGCGGTCGGGGGATGGAATAAATTGCCGCCGCTTCTCCTGCCGTTGGGGCTGATGGTCGGCGTCCTGGTGCTGACAGCATGCATCCGTTCCCTGCTGGGTATTGTCCGCTCCGCCCAATCGTCGCTGGTTCAGGACCACATCAGTGTTTTGATCCAGGAAAAATCTGTGGCCATCGATCTTGCCTGCTATGAATCGGCGGAATACTATGACAGGTTGTTCAGGGCCCGCAACGACGCGGCCTACCGCCCCCTGGAACTCGTGGAATCCCTCGGCAGCCTTCTGCAGAACAGCATCACCCTGGTCGCCATGGGGGCAGTGCTGCTGGAGTTTGGCCTCTGGGCACCTGCAGTGCTCATCGTCAGCACCCTGCCGGTCCTCTATATTGTCCTTGATCACCGGCTGCGTCAGTACCGCTGGCGGCGCGACAACACCATCAATGAGCGGCGTGCCTGGTACTGCGACTGGTTGTTGAGCAGCCGGGAAAATGCGAGCGAGGTCAGGCTGTTTGAACTGGGCGGCCATTTTATGGCATCTTTCCGTACGATACGGGAAAAGTTGCGCCGTGATTCCCTCAGAATGCAAAGGTCGCAGGCGGTCGCCGAACTGTTCGCCTCATTTTTTGCCCTGCTGGCAACAGGTCTTGCCCTGGGGTGGATGGTGTGGCGGGCCGCCGCCGGCTCGGCGACCTTGGGGGACCTAGCCCTGTTCTACCAGGCACTCAACCAGGGTCAGCAGTTGCTGCGCTCCCTGTTGGAGAACGTTGGCCAGATGTACAGCAGCAGCCTGTTTCTGGCTGATTTTTTTGAGTTTCTCAAGATAAGACCGAAGATCAATTCCCCCGGCGTTCCCCTTGTCCTGCCCGGGTCGTTGCGCATGGGCATCAGCTTCGACCAGGTCTCGTTCCGTTATCCGGAAACAGAGAGAGATGTTCTGAACGGGTTTTCCCTGGATCTCGGGGCCGGGAAAATTACCGCCATCGTCGGCATGAACGGTGCCGGCAAGAGCACCCTGGTCAAGCTGCTCTGCCGTCTCTACGATCCCGACCGGGGCAGGGTGACCCTGGACGGAATCGATATCCGGCAGGTTGCCGTCCCTGATCTGCGCAGAATGGTTACGGTGCTGTTCCAGGAACCTGTCAGATATAATCTGACTGCCCTGGACAACATTCGGGTGGGTGATCTCACTGTATCCGAAGATGACCCGGCAATCATGGAAGCTGCAAGGGCAGCGGGGGCCGAGGGGCTTATTGTCCGACTGCCGGAAGGGATGAGGACCATGCTCGGCCGCTGGTTTCCCGGCAGCACCGACCTCAGCGGCGGTGAGTGGCAACGTCTTGCCCTGGCTCGCGCCTTTCTGCGGGGATCTCCGGTTATTGTCCTGGATGAGCCCACCAGCGCGATGGATTCGTGGAGCGAGTTGGACTGGCTGCAGCGCTTCCGGGAACTGGCCAGGGATCGCACCGTTCTCATCATCACCCATCGTTTTACCACGGCCATGCAGGCCGATGTCATTCATGTCATGGACAACGGCCGGATCGTAGAGAGCGGAACGCATCAGGGGCTTCTCGCCCTGGACGGTCGCTATGCCTCCTCCTGGCGCAAGCAGATGCGAAATGGGGCATAAAAAAAACAATGACCATGACCCTCATCTTTGGCCGTTGCCAATCCGCCCCGGGAAAGGGTATATTAATTTTTTTATACGAATCCAGGAACCAAAATGCAGACCAGTCCACCAAAAATTGTTGCTATCATCCCGGCGCGCTACCATTCCAACCGCTTTGAGGGCAAACCTCTGGCCCCCATCATGGGCAGGCCCATGATTCAGCACGTGGTGGAACGGGCCCGGCAGGTTGAACTTTTGTCGCGGGTGGTGGTGGCCACCGATGATAAGCGGATAGCTGAAGCGGTGCACGCCTTCGGCGGCGAGGTGGTGCTGACCCGCCCCGACCACGCCACCGGCACGGACCGGTTGGCGGAGGCGGCCAGCCTCATCGACATTTCCGAGCAGGACATCATCGTCAATATCCAGGGCGACCAACCCCTGTTTCCGGCCGAGATCGTGACCCAGGTCGCCGGGCCCATGCTGGAGGATCCGTCCCTGCCCATGGTCACCCTGATCTACAAGATTGTCCGGCCCGAGGAGATCGATGATCCCAACCATGTGAAAACGGTTTTTGACCGGCACGGCAACGCTCTTTATTTTTCCCGGGCCCCTATTCCCTTTCAGCGCAATCCCGAGGAGTCGGCCAAGCCCACCTATTACAAGCACCTGGGCTTTTACGCCTACCGCAAGGGTTTTCTCCTGACCTTTGTTGGACTGCCGGAGGGGGAATGGGAACGGTTTGAAAAGTTGGAGCAACTCCGGGCCCTGGAGTACGGGTATCGGATTCGGGTGATATTGACTGACCACGATTCCATCGAGGTCGATACCCCTCAAGATATTGAACGGGTTGAGGAAGTGCTGGCCGGAAGGGTATAAATGCTTTGTGGGGATAAACAGGATTGATCGATTCCGATACCGATTCCGACCCCGACTACGAGAAAATGGTACTCTGTTGGTTGAGGGTTGTGCGCCGGACAAGTCCCGAAAGCCGGTGCTGAAGAAAGTGAGAAGCACGGCATGAGAAACCAATCGGGGTCGGAATCTGGATCGGTATCGGTATCGAAAAAATTACCGGGAATCGGGAATAACCAAATTTCCATTGAAAATGTAGGTTTATCGCAACACCAACAATAGAGATGAGGAGTTTATGAAAAAGAAGATAACGATCATCGGCGCGGGCAACGTCGGCGCTACGGCAGCCCACTGGGCCATGTCCCGGAGACTTGGCGATGTGGTGCTCCTGGATGTGATGGAAGGAGTGCCCCAGGGCAAGGCCCTGGACCTCTGGCAGTCCGGCCCGCTGGACAGTTTTACCGGGAAGGTGACCGGGAGCAATGATTATGCCGATACCGCCGGTTCCGATGTAGTGATCATCACCGCCGGCCTGGCCAGGAAACCGGGCATGACCCGGGACGATCTCCTGGCCAAAAACGTGGCCATTGTCAAGACCTGCGCCGAATCGGCGGTCAAGCATTCCCCCGATTGCTTCATGATCGTGGTCACCAACCCCATCGACGCCATGGTCCACACCGCTTTCAAGGTCAGCGGACTGCCCCGGCACCGGATCATCGGCATGGCCGGCGTCCTTGATTCGGCCCGCTACCGTACCTTCCTCGCCGATGCCATCGGCGTGGCGCCGCAGGACGTGAGCGCGCTGGTTATGGGCATTCACGGCGACAATATGCTGCCCTTGGTCCGGTTGGCGAACGTGGGTGGGGTTCCGGTCACGGAGCTTCTCTCCCCCGAGAAGATCGCGGAGATCGTCAAGCGGACCCAGATGGGCGGGATCGAGATCGTCAACCACCTCAAGACCGGCAGCGCCTTTTATACCCCCGGCCTTGCCGCCGTGGAGATGGCCGAGGCGGTCATTAACGATACCCGCAGGGTAATGGCTTGCGCCGCCTACCTGGACGGCGAGTTCGGTATCTCGGGATATTTTCTCGGCGTACCGGTGGTCCTGGGCGAAAAAGGCGTGGAGCGGATCATCGAGTTCACCCTGACCGCTGAGGAGCGCACTGCCCTGGAGCAGTCGGTCCAGAGCGTGGCCAAGCAGATGGCCGCGACCGGGCTGTAATTCCTGGTATCGGATGAGCACGGTCGTCGACCTCCATAGCCTTCAGGGCTGCCTGGAGATGCTGTCCAGGCATGAACTTTCGCCCCTTGATTTCCTGGCGGACGGCAGTCTGACGGAAAAAATGATCAGCCTGGTCTTGGCCGGCCCGCCTGCGGGCGGCTCGTCCAGGCTGGCCGGGCTCTTTCAGGAAACCCTGGCCCGTTTTAAGGAGATTGACACCCGGCAGTTGCGGGTCGTGACCCTGGGCGGCGGGACAGGTCTGTCCAACATCATTGGCGGCGACTCCCGCCGTAGTGACTGGCCGGAAGCGCCTTTCACCGGTCTCAAGGAAATTTTTCCCGCGACAACCAGCATAGTCTGCGTCACCGACGATGGCGGCTCTACGGGGGAACTGCTGAAGGAAGTCCCCCTGGTTGCCTTGGGCGACCTGCGGCATGTCCTTGTCGCCTCCATCAGCCGGGACCTGCTGCGCGAAGTTCATGGACTTGACGATGCGGGTGCCCGGTTGGCCGCCGCCAGTCTGCACGCTGTGTTCAACTACCGCTTTGGCACGCCCCCTCCTTCCTCGGAGCAGATGGCCGTCGATTGCGGCCTGGCTGCCCCCGGCCTTCCCGCCCAGATGCGGGACTATCTGCTGCTCCTCATTTCCCGGTTGTTTCGCGACAGCCGGCTTAAGCTGACCCTGGAGCGCCCCCACTGCCTTGGTAATCTGCTGCTGGCCAGCGCCATGTTCGGCTTTATCGATTCCGCTCTGACCTCTGCGGAACTGTCGGCAGAGCAGGCGGTGCTGCACCGGGCAACCCTGTCCGGGCTGGCGGAGATCGCCGCAGGTATCTGTGCGGCAAAGGGGGCGGTGTTGCCCTGTACCACCACTTCGGCGCAGTTGCAGTTTCTTTATTCCAACGGGGTGCTGGTCACCGGCGAGTACAAATCAGGCCATGCCCATCGCAGTTATCCTGTAGACCGGGCCATGGTGGAGTTTTCCCGGCCGCCGGTCCTCCCGGACGAGGTGCGGCAGGCCCTGCAGCAGGCGGATATCATCGTCTTCGCTCCCGGCAGCCTGTATTCCTCGATCATTCCGATTCTGCAGGTGCCTGGAGTTGCTGAGCTGATCCGGGCAAACAGCCATAGCCTGAAAATCCTGGTCGCCAATATCTGGGTGCAGAAGGGAGAAACCGAT
This sequence comes from Desulfobulbaceae bacterium, assembly GCA_003508005.1. GTDB lineage: Bacteria > Desulfobacterota > Desulfobulbia > Desulfobulbales > Desulfobulbaceae > UBA10518. Next base: position 71,897 of record DNUE01000018.1, on the reverse strand, counting down.
GCCACCCGTGACGTGCCGGAGCGCAAATTTCATGTGTCTGACCTGGTCCGGGCCTATAACCGCAATATCCCCGGGGGCGTGGGCGGGTTGTTTACCCATATCCTCTCCCTGGGGCTTGGCGAAATCCCAGGGTCTGTCCTGCAAAGCTATGCCCTGGAGGACAAGGAGCCTATTTATCTGGACCGGCAACCCCTTCGCGAGATCGGGTTCGAGCCGGTGGAGGTGGATATTTTTTCGGGGAATCTCCTGCGCCGGCGCGGGGTCATCCAGCACGATCCGGCAGCAGTGGCCCTGGCGGTTCGAGCCCTCTGGTGCCTGCAGAGACTGGAATTGCCTGCAAACACAACCTCACTGGTCAGCCTGTTGCCGACGACCGTCGAACTGCCGGCGCCGCGCGAGGAGTTCAGTCACCCCTGCAGGAGATTCGAGGCAATACGGGGATGGATCGACAGCCTGCCTTTCCTGGGAGCGGATAACGGCACAGCGAACCGGAAGGGGCTGGAGAAAACGAGGTGCAAACAGCTGCAGGCCGGCATTATGGACATCCTGTGGCGCCATCCTGATGTCCTTTTTGCCCACCTGCGGTTCGTGCGAGGCATTGTTTTCGTTGATCCCAGGTACTGGTCGCGTTGCCAGGAGTGGGACAATGTCTATTCCTTTTTTGCCCCAGAGGACTCCATGCTGGTGCTCAGGGCGGATCTGGCGGATCATCCGGCCCGCCTGGAAATGGCTTTCCTGGTGGCGCTGGGGCAATCGCTTCTGGGCAACTATGCCCGGGAAAAAACCATGAACGATATCAGCGAGGGGGGGGAGCGGGTCGGCAGGATATTTCAGCTCGTTCTGCGCGCCCCTGAGCAGCGGACATGTTTTTTTCAGCCCGCGGAGCTGGACGCATATCTGCAACTTGCCCGCATGCGCCGGGCAGAATCCAATCCCATGCTCTACACCCGGCTGGTCAACGGCGAGGAGGGGTTTACTCCGCCCGGCCTTCTTTTCGGTCTGTTCTATACCTGGTATCTGGACAACCGGTATGCCTCCCATATAGAATATAAGATGTCCATCATGCGCAATACCGTATCTGATCTGATCCCGGAGCAGGTGAAGATCGTCGGTCGCAGGGAAGGCCTCATCGATTTTTTCAGGGAAACCGTGTTCCAGCACCGGCGGTCAATCCTTGAACTAATTCCGTTGCCGTGACCGAAATGCAGAATATCCGCTTCAAAACCATCGCCGCTATCGTCCTGGTCTTTCTGGCGGTCTCCCTGAGTTTTCTCTATCTCTTCATCAAGCAGCAGGAAGAGAACCAGCAGTTGCTCATTGACAGCAAGAAACAGATGGTCAGCGTCCTCATGTCGACATTGACCTCCCAGATTGATCAATTTTACAGCGCCCGGTTTCAGAACCTGAACCATATCCACGAGGGCGTGATCAGCGCCTTTGCCGCGCGTGACCGGGAACAGCTCTATCAGAATGCTCTTTCCGTCTTCAAGGTATTGCAGCAGGAAAACAGGTATTTTGAACACCTCACTTTCAGCCTGCCCGACAGCACTGTTTTTCTCAGGGTGCAGGACCAGGAATCGCACGACGAAGCGGAAGAATTCTGCAAGGTCGGCACCGGAATTGAGCGGGAACAGGAGGGCAGCAGAAGCGGTTTTGTCTACGCCGGTTGCGGTCTGCTCTACCGAATCGCGGAGCCCATCCATGTCCAGGGGCGGTTTATCGGCACTATCCTCTTCGATATTCGTATCAGGTCGTATTTTGAGGATATCTCGAAATCCCTGAACATCCACACCGCCCTTGCCCTGCATACGGATATCGTCGGCGGGACGCCTAACGGGGCTGAGTACAGAATCCGTTCTGGCGACTATTACCTCTATCCGTACGGCGATCCCTTTTTCGTAGAAACGGGGACAAAGATCATTGTAAGCAGCGAGGAACAAAAAGTTCAGCACCAGGGAAGGATACACCTTGTCTTTCCCTCATTTGACGTCAAGGATGAGGATGGGCACAAGCTGGGTAGTATTCTCCAGGCCGTGGAGATCACTTCCATTGCGGCAACCACAAAGCGTGGCCTTTTCAGGCTGGCGCTGATCACTGCCGGCGTGCTGGCGGCTGCCTCGCTGATCCTGTTTAAGGCCTTCAGCATCCCCAACAGGCAGTTGATGGAGTTGAACAAGACACTCAATCTGAAAAATGAGGAATTGAACAGGGTCAGCCACCGGTTGGAGGAGGAGGTTGCCGTCAGGACCACCGAGCTGGCTGCGGCTAACGCCCGGCTGCAGCGCGAGATTGATTTGCGCCATGAGGTCAATCTTGCTCTGGCCAGATCCGTCGAGGAATGGCAAACTACCTTTGATGCCATTTCCGATCCGGTCACCATTCTTGATAATAACCTGGAAGTGGTCGTCGCCAACAAGGCCGCATTGGTCCTTCTCGGCGTGCCTCAGAGGGAAGTCGTCGGCCGGAAATGTCATGAACTCTTTGCCGGCTCTCCGACCAGGTGCGCCTCCTGCCCTTCCAACGAGGTGTTTTCCAAGGGCAGCCAACAGGTGTACGAGGTGGAGCATCAGCATCTGGATAAGAGCCTCATGGTGTCCTGCTCTGCAATTTATGATGGCCAGAAGATCCGTGGCTATGTCCATACCACCAAGGACATCACTCAGGAAAAGGCCCTCAAAAAACAGCTGGCCCAGGCTCAGAAAATGGAGGCGATCGCAACCCTCGCCGGCGGGATTGCCCATGATTTCAACAATATTCTCGGTGCAATCCTCGGCAATGCCGATCTCCTCCTGTTCCGTCTTACAGCAAAACTCTCTGATGGCGACACCCGAAGGCCCGCGCTGTCGTACGAGGATATCGAATCCCATATTCAGGCTATCAAGAAGGCCGGAAACCGGGCCAAGGACCTGGTCAGCCAGATCTTGGCTTTCAGCCGCCAGGGCAAGACCCAGCGGCAGAATGCGGTCATTACGCCGGTCATCAAAGAGGCGGTCAAACTTTTGCGCTCTTCCCTGCCGGCGAACATTGAAATTAAAATCGAGCTTGCGGAGGATCCGGGTCAGATCTACTGTGACCTGTCCCAGATCCACCAGGTGTTCATGAACCTGTGCACCAATGCAGCGCAGGCAATGGCGGAAAAGGGGGGGGTACTGACGGTTACCCTGAAAAATTTCAATGCCGGGGCTGAAGAGCGCAGGCATTATCTCGACCGGATGGATGGGGGTTATTTCGAGGCGGGGAGAGAGGAACGAAGACGCTATCCTGACCTGAAGGCAGGCAATTACGTGGTGCTGACTGTCGCGGATACCGGGCACGGCATGTCATCGGAGGTCATGGAGCGGATCTTTGACCCATTTTTCACCACCAGGGATGTGGGCGTTGGGACAGGCATGGGGCTGGCGGTCATCCACGGCATTATCGCCTCCCATGACGGCATCCTCGATGTCAAATCGGAGGTGAACGTGGGGTCAACCTTCAACGTCTTCTTTCCCTGCATCAAGACCGACATAGAGACCAACAGGGATGTCATCCTCGGTATGCCCCGCGGCAACGAGAAAATTCTCTTTGTCGATGACGAGGAAGATATTGTCAGGATGTCCTCTCGCATGCTGGAATATCTGGGCTATACCGTGTATCCGGCAACCAGTGGGGACCAGGCACTGGCCCTGCTCAGGCAAGAGAATTTCTCCGTTGATCTTCTCATTACCGACTATTCCATGCCCGGGATTTCCGGGCTGCAACTGGCCAGCAGCGTGGCGCGGCTGCAACCGTCTCTGCCGGTGATGCTCTGCTCAGGCTTCAACGAATCGTCGGTGCTAGATGAAGGAGCGAGAAAGCATATCCGCAAGTTCATGTCCAAGCCGCTGGATATGAAAAAGCTGGCGGTGGCCATACGAGAGATTTTGCCGGTTAAGGCAGGAGAATAACATGCGGGTCCTGATTATTGACGATGATGAACAGATTCGGGTGCTTCTCGAGCAGATGATGCATTGGGCAGGTTTTGAGGTCATGGTGGCGGAAAACGGCAAGGTGGCCATGCGACTCCAGAGAGCGACTCCCGCCGATCTGGTTATCACCGACCTGATCATGCCCGAACAGGAGGGGCTGGAGACCATTTCCAGGCTGAAGAAAGATTACGGGGGGATCAAAATTATCGCCATCTCCGGCGGTGGCCGCATCGGACCCGAGGCATACCTGCCGGCCGCCCTTGAATTGGGTGCGGACAAGGTATTCAGTAAGCCCTTCGATGTGCAGGAGATTGTGGATACGGTCAGGGAGATGCTGGGGCCGGGCAGATGATCGGGTTGTTCCTTTCCTTTGTTTGCCCGGGCTATCATTTGCCGGAGAGCAGACAAAGACCGTATGCATAACACTGTTGGTCCTGCGGACCGCCTGCGCCCCTCGATCCGGCCGGGAATTTGACAAGTCGTTTCGCCCGGACAGAGCAAATTCTCTGTTCGGCCGAGTCTGCGGTGCTCGGCAGGTGACAATGGAAAAAGGCAACTCTGAGGCGCTGCCAGTAGAAATCAACACTGATATCCATGCAAATTTAGGTCCCGGGCAACCGGGACGATACTGTCTCATGTATCTTGCCCGGCGCAGAGTGCGCAACCATATCAGCTTCATTATCAGGGAAACCTATCGGGATGGGGCGTGCCTGCGCAGCAGGGACCTTCTTGACCTCGGTTCCACCCCGCAGCGATTTATTCACTATGCAACCGGCAGCGCGTTTTCCATCGACGACTGGGTTGTCGACAGCCTGCGCAGTCGCGGGCTTGACCCAGATCCCTTTGTCCTGGAGCGTCTGTTTTTCCCCTTTCTCGATCCTCGCGTCCGCGCACGCATCGAGTCCTTTGCCGACCGGCACCAGTACCGCAGATGGCAGCCGGTTTCGCCCCAGGTGCGCCAGAAGATCGTTGCGGAAACCCATGAGTTTGATCGGCGGCGGATCCATTTTCTCCGGTTCGGTCAGACGGACCAGCGCCGGTTGAACAGCTGCGCGGTCCTGTACCGGGTCTTGCTCGACAAGTCCAGGGACGAGTTGGAACAATATTTCCTGGAGCAGGAGCAAGTGCTCAGACCCTGGGAATACAAACGCTACATCTCCACCATTTTTGACCTGCAGCGGTTTTTTACCGAGAGTTACGCCCCAAACATGCCCGAGGCCCTGGACGAGGAAAAATTGGACGAATATTTTATGCGCCAGTTCTGCCGGCTGGACAGTGATCCGCATTTCTGGTCGGGCGTGGAGCGAACGGGGCGGCTGCCCGAATACCTGGTGCGCTACCTGATTATGTATTTTGATTACGCCTTCCCGGCCCGCAGCGGCTGGGAGGAGTATCTCCGCAGCTTCATGGATTCCCGCCGCCATACACCGCCGAGGTCGGGCAGGAGGGTGAGCCTGTCCGCCGCCGCCACGGTCTTTGGCATCAGCAGCGCCGAGTTGTCCGCCCTGGGCAGGAAGGAGCTGAAGAGGCTTTTTCGGCAGAAGGCCAGGAAACTGCATCCGGACCGGGGAGGCAACCATGAGCAATTTGTTGCCCTGGCCGATGCCTATCAGGAAATGCTGCGGACCAAGGCAGGAAAACCATGATAAGTCCGCGAAAAGGACAAACGGCGGCCATCTGCAATTATTATTTCAATAGGTTTGCGAGATTGCCCGCGTCGGAATCGTATTGTGACGATTCCGACAACCCATGACGGGCCGTGTCCGGGAGGACTCAACTCCCGCCGTCGGCAACGGCCAGCTGCGCTCGGTGCAGGCATTGCTCCTGCCTCTCTTCTCCCGGTACGGGATCAGGCTGCTGCTGGGCTTCGTTTCGCTGGCCGGGGTGGACCTGCTGCAACTCCTCATCCCCAGGTTTTTGAAAACCGCCGTTGACAGCCTGTCCGCTGGCACCGCCAGCCAGCATTCCCTGGCCGGAATCAGCACGTTGATAGTGGCCGCCGCAGTTGCCGCGGCCCTGCTCCGTTTCTGCTGGCGCTATCTGATCATCGGTTTTTCCCGCCTAGTGGAGCGCGATGTCCGCAACCGGATTTATGCCCATGTCCTCAAAATGGACCGGCCGTTTTTTGAGAAGCACACCACCGGCGACATCATGGCCCATGTCAGCAACGACCTGGCGGCGGTGCAGATGGCTTGCGGCCTCGGCCTGGTTTCGGCGGTTGATGCCGTGGTCATGACCTCGGCGGCCATCGGTTTCATGCTCTATATCAACATTCCTCTGACCCTGCTGGCCCTGCTGCCGATGCCGCTTCTCGCCGTCTCCACCATGATCCTCACCGGGCGCCTGCACAATCGCTTCAACCTGGTGCAGGAGCAGTTTTCCCTGCTCACGGAGTTTGTCCGCAGCGCGCTGGTTTCCATCCGTTTGCTCAAGGCCTACACTATGGAGGGGCTGCAGCGCAATGAGTTCGAGAAACTGGGGCGGCAGTATGTCCGCAGCAATATCAGAGTAGCGGTGATCCAGGGACTGCTGGCGCCTCTGGCGACACTGGTAGGCAACCTGGGCATGCTCATGGTCCTCTATTTCGGCGGCCGTTTTGCCATCCAAGGGACCATATCCCTTGGTGACTTTGTTGCGGTGGTTACCTATCTCGCCATGCTGGTCTGGCCGATGATGGCCATCGGCTGGGTCATCAGCCTGACCCAGCGGGGCCTGACCTCGCTCAAGCGCATCCATAACCTGGTGACCACGGCGCCCGTGCTGCAGGACCTCCCGGAAACCGAAACCCCTGTTCCGGCGGTGCCGTCGTTCCGTCTGGACCACCTGACCTTTACCTACAGCCAGGCCGCCCATCCGGCTCTGCGCGATATTTCCCTTGAACTGGCTCCGGGGGTATACGGCATCACGGGCCGGACCGGCTGCGGCAAGTCAACCTTGGCCAAGCTCCTGGTACGGCTCTACCCGGTGCCGGACCGAACCCTTTTCATGAACGGCCGGGATGTCAACACCATGTCCCTTGACGAGGTACGGAGCCGGATCGCCTATGTCGGCCAGGATGCGGTACTCTTTTCTGAGACCATCGCCGCAAACATCGCCTATGGCCTTCCGGAAGCAACACCGGCGCAAATGGAAGCTGCCGCCCGCGCCGCATCCATCCATGAGGAAATCCTCGCTCTTCCCCAAGGCTATGAGACGGTTATCGGCGAGCGGGGGGTAACCCTGTCCGGAGGTCAGCGCCAGCGCCTGGCCCTGGCCCGCGCCCTGATCAGCAACCGGCCGGTGCTGATTGTTGATGACGCCCTGGCCGCCCTGGATGTGGAAACCGAGCACCAGGTCCTCCGGGCCATGCGCACTTCGGGACGGCGGCAGCTGATCCTTATCGTCTCCCAGCGGATCAAGCTCCTTTCGGAAACCGACGAGATCATTATCCTGGAGCAGGGCGAGGTCGCAGACCGGGGCCAGCACCAGGACCTGCTCGCCAGAAGTGCCTTCTACCGGAGCATGCATGCGAAACAGGCCCGGGAAGGTGCGCGTTCAGCTCCCGGTAATGCGGAGGTCCTGGGACAATGATTCTATCCGTGGCGCAGGTCTGAATCATGCACAACTTCGGCTACGATGAAGAGGGCTGGACCGGCTCGCTCGCTGAGCACCGCATCTGGCAGCGAATACTTCGCTACAGCGCCAGCCACGTTCCTGGCCTGTCCCTGGCCGTGCTCCTCTCCCTCCTCGTGACTGTGGGCACACTGGCCCTGCCACGGCTGATGCAGATCGGTATCGACCGCCATCTCATGGCAACGGACCTGCCCGCGGCAACCCGCCTGGATGGGCTGGCCTTGGTCACCATCGGCTACGCCCTGGCGGTGGCTGCCGTTTTCCTCGCCGGCTTCCTGCAGGTAGTGGTCCTGGAGCGGGTCGGTCAGTCCATCATGCACGCCATGCGCGGCGACCTTTTCGCCCGCCTGCTGGAGCTTGATCTCGCCTTCTTCAACAAGAACCCTGTGGGCCGGCTGGTTACCCGTCTGACCAACGATATCCAGAACATGTACGAGATGTTCACTTCGGTGATGGTCACCCTGTTCAATGATTTTCTGAAAATGGCGGGCATCCTGGTGCTGCTTTTTCTGATGAACTTCCGGTTGGCCATGCTGATGGTCCTGTTTGTTCCGCTCTCCCTGTACATCACCATCGTCTTCTCGCGGCTAGCCCGAACCCAGTTCAGAGCCATCCGCCGGCAGCTGGCCCGTCTCAACAGCTTTCTTCAGGAGTCGATCTCGGGACTCAGTATCATCCAGCTCTTTGCCCGGCAGACGGACAGCCTCCGCAGGTTCAGGGCGTTGAGTGAAGGGTATTTTGCGCAAACCATGGGCCAGATCCGTCTCTTTGGCATCTTCATGCCACTGACCGAATTCATGAGTTCCCTGGCCATCGCCCTTATAGTCTGGTACGGCGGAGGCGAGGTCATCAGAAAGGAATTGACCCTGGGCGAACTGGTCGCCTTTCTCTCCTACATGCGCCTGTTCTTCCAGCCCATGCGCGAACTGTCCCAGAAATATTCCATTGTCCAGTCGGCCATGGCTTCGGCGGAACGGATTTTTGACCTGCTGGATACCAGGGCGGAGATCTGCTCGCCGGAGGTTCCGGTCATACCCGAGGTGGTGCGGGGCGCCATTGTCTTTGATCGGGTGGGTTTCAGCTACGGACCGGGGCAGCAGATCCTGCGCGATATCAATCTGACCGTCAGTCCAGGAGAGACAGTGGCGGTGGTGGGGGCAACCGGGGCGGGCAAGAGTACGCTCTTCAACCTGCTGATCAGGTTTCATGACCCGCAGCAGGGCAGGATCCTCTTGGACGGCGTAGATCTTCGGCAATACACCGTGCAGGACCTGCGTACCATCGTCGGGGTGGTCATGCAGGATGTTTTTATCCTCCCTGACACCCTGCTTGCCAACATTGTTCTGGAAACCGGCGTCAGCCGCGTGCGGGTGGAGGAGATCATCAACAGGACCGGGATGGCTGCCTTCGTCGCCGGCCTGCCTGCCGGGCTGGACACCCGGATCGGCGAAGGCAATCTGGAGCTGTCGGGCGGGGAAAAGCAGCTGCTCGCCTTTGCCCGGGTCCTCTGCCGCGATCCGGCGGTACTCTTGTTGGACGAGGCCACCGCCTCGGTGGACACCATCACCGAGAACATCCTGGAGCAGACGGTGGCGGCAAGTTTCCGGAACAGAACCTCCCTGGTCATCGCCCACAGGCTGTCCACGGTGCGCAGGGCGGACCGGATAGTGGTTATGGAAGGAGGCAGGATTCGCGAGGAAGGGACCCATGGCCAGCTGATGGAGAAGGGCGGCATCTATCACAACCTTGTCCTCCTTGATTTGCAGGCTGCGGGCAACGACCAGGACGGCGACTGAGGATCGAAACCGGTCCCGGTTTCTTCTTGCTGCGGAGGGTATTTTATTTCCAGATAGTATCTGTGCATCATCTTGCCCCGTGCACGATTAATCCCCCCATGTCCCGGAAATAGAAACAGTTTGATCCTTTTCTTGATCAGTATTCTCCCATTGAGTTAGATTAAAAATAACAGCATTATTATTTTCTGTTTGACTTTTTTTAGAATAAACTTTAATTGATTATAAAACCAGTTCGTTTTTTAATCATTCAATGGGAGGTAGGTATGAAAAGGTTGTTTTATTCGGTTGTCCTGCTGCTTATTTTCGCCACGTCTGTTTTCGCCAAGGTCAATATTAATTCCGCCACCGTGGCGGAGCTTGAGGCGCTTCCCGGTGTCGGGCAGGCCAAGGCTGAAGCCATTGTGAAATACCGGGAGGAGAAAGGTAAGTTCAAATCAGCCGAAGATTTGAAAAATGTTCAAGGTATCGGTGATAAGCTCTATGAAAAAATCAGTAGCGAGATCGAGGTAGGCAAATAGGACGCAGTTTGCAACCTGGCCGGAACCGTTCGGCTCCGGCCAGGCCAGTCGTATCTCTCTGCCTTGGTCTTGTCTTTGGAGTTCCGTCATTCCACCGTTCCCCTGATGCATTTTTTTTCATGGTTGATGTCTTTCCTTTTCCGGGACTTGCCGGGGGCGGCGAGTGATTCCTTGTGGTCAGGAAGGCAAAAATGTGTCACTCCTGAATTCTCAATGTTTTCTTGAAGACATTTTTCTGGTAAAATGAATAATACGACTGAATTTTTTCAGACGCTATTTCCCGCAACGCATCAGGGGCACCAGAGTTTTTTATGCAGATCAAGGGATTCACCGCCGCCGCAGTCAAGGCCGGCATCCGCTATCAGGACAGGCTCGATCTCGGTCTGATTTTCTCCGAGGTTCCGGCAGTGGCAGCCGGTGTTTTCACAACCAACAAGGTCAAGGCGGCGCCACTGCTTCTGGACATGGAACGTCTGGGCAAGGGCCAGGCTCAGGCGGTCCTGGTAAACAGCGGCAATGCCAACGCTTGCACCGGCAATGAGGGGAAGCGGATGGCAAGGGAAACCAGCGCCATGGTGGCCCGGCAGTTGGGCATGGACGAAGGCCTGGTCCAAGTGGCCTCTACCGGCGTCATAGGCCAAGCGCTGGACCTCAAACCTTTTGAAGAGGCTGTTCCTCGCCTGGTCGCCAGTCTGGCCGCAGATGGTTTCGATGATGTAGCCCGGGCGATCATGACCACTGATACCGTGCCCAAGTCCTCCTTTCGCCAGATCAACATCGACGGGACTGAGGTTTCGCTGCTTGCCATCGCCAAGGGGTCGGGCATGATCATGCCCGACATGGCCACCATGCTCTGTTTTCTAATGACCGATGCGCAGATCGTGTATCCTGAGCTGCAGGCGATCATTCGGACTTCAGTGGACGGAACCTTCAACCGGATCACCGTGGACGGAGACACCAGCACCAACGACATGGTTCTGGCCCTGGCCAACGGTGCTGCGGGCAACCGCTGGATTGACGAAGACAATCCCGACGGCAGGGAGTCCTTTGCCGCGGCGGTCATGGCCATGTTCAAGGACCTGGCGCTCCAGATCGTGGCCGATGGTGAGGGGGCGACCAAGCTGGTGACTGTCAGGGTTGTCGGCGCGCGGGACGATGAGGGCGCCATGCGCGCTGCCCAGACCATTGCCAATTCTTCCCTGGTCAAGACAGCCTTTTTCGGCGAAGATGCGAACTGGGGACGGATTATCGCCGCCCTGGGCCGTTCGGGCTGCTACTTGGATCCCGACCGGGTGGCAATCTATTTTGATGAGGTGCAGATGGTCCGTGATGGTGTAGGGCTCGGCGACAAGGCGGAAGAGGCCTGTAGCTCGGTTCTCAGGCAGGACCATTTCACGGTAACCGTTGATCTGCAGGACGGGTCGGGGACAGCGGAGGTCTATACCTGCGATTTTTCCCTGGATTATGTCAGGATCAATGCCGATTACCGGTCCTAGGCAGCGGGACCTTCAGCGAGACAGGAATACGGTCTGGCTGCTGCCGGACTCCCTGGGGGCAAAGACGCTGTTTGCCGACCTCGGCCAGGCCTTTGTCATCGCGCCGGAACCGCAGCAAAGGACGGTGTCGACCTGGTTCGATTCCTTTGATTGGCGATTGTACAGCAGCGGTTTTCTGCTCTATCATGACCGAACGGCCTGGCGCCTGGTGAACCGTGCTTCGGCGGAGGAAACTGCCGTCCTCGATACCGGCGGGGTGCCCGGCTGGCGGTTCAGTCACGAATTTCCTGAAAGCAGCAGGATCCGTTCCCTTCTTGCCCCCCTCCTTGCCAATCGCAGGCTGCTACGCCTGTTCCGCAATGAAACCGCATCGGATGGCCTGCGTATTCTCAATAATGATACCAAGACAGTGGCCCTGGTTGCGGTCGAGACCCATCGGATAGAAGGCGGTGAGATTGAAATACCTACCCTGCGCCTGCAGGGGGTCAGAGGGTATAATCAGGATTTCGATAAGATCAGCCTTTTTTTCGCACACTACGGGATCAAGAATACAGTCGCCCCTTTTTGTTTCTTTGCGCAGGGGGTTCGCAGCGCCGGCAGGACCCCCCTTGACTACACCTCGAGGTTCAGGCCAGACCTTCGTCCGGAAATGACCGCCCGACAGGCCATGGTTTCCCTCTACAGTGACCTGCTGGCGACCATGCAGCGCAATGAGTCCGGAACGATCAAGGACCTGGACGCAGAGTTTCTCCACGATTTTCGGGTCGCGGTGCGCCGGACCCGTTCAGGTCTGAGCCAGGTGAGGAAGGTGCTGCCGGCCGGGGAGACGGACTTTTTCCGCAAAGAGTTTGCCTGGCTGGGAGAAATCACTGGTCCTGCCCGCGACCTGGATGTGCACCTGCAGGCGGAGTCCGCCTATCTGGCAAGGTTACCGGAAGAACTGCGGCCCGGGCTCGTTCCGTTTTTTGATGAGCTTCGCGGCCGCAGGTTGAGCGAGCGGAAGAGGCTGGTTCGCCGGCTCAGATCCAGAAAATACCGTGAACTGGTGGCTGCCTGGCAGAAGTTTCTCGATGCTGGCGGGGGGGCGGAGGAAACAAAAAATTCCGGACTGCCTGTCACCCAGTTGGCCAGCAGGATCATTGGCCGCCGTTTTCACGGAATGCGTAAGGCCGGCAAGGCGATCAATCCCTCTTCGCCGGACCAGGAGTATCATCGTCTTCGGATTCAGGGCAAAAAGCTGCGGTATACTCTTGAATTTTTTTCTGCCCTCTTTCCGGAAAAAACCCTGGAGCCCGCAATCAGGCAGTTGAAACAGCTGCAGGATTATCTAGGGGCGTATAACGACCTGGCTGTTCAGCAAGGCGAATTGCGGGAGTATCTCTCCGGGTTGCGGCCGGGTTCTCGGCGGAATATGAAGCTGTCTGCCGCAATCGGCGGCCTGGTGACCAGTCTCGGTACTGAGCAAGACAGGATGGGCAAAGAATTTGCGAGTCGCTTTGCGGAATTTTGTCGGCCGGAAAATACGGAACTGTTCAGCAAGTTGAGTCGACAGGAGAGATGAACCGAACCAGCCGGCAATGAGCAGGAGGGACGGCATGAGCATTATCGCAGTATACAACATCAAGGGCGGGGTCGGCAAAACGGCGACGGCGGTGAATCTGGCGTATCTGTCGGCCAGCGGCGGCGAGCGGACCCTGCTCTGCGACATGGACCCGCAGGGCTCTTCCTCCTTCTATTTCCGGATCAGGCCGGATAAAAAGTTCAACGCCGAGAAGCTCCTCAAGGGCGGGAAGCATATTGACCGGAGCATCCGCGGCACGGATTTTTCAGGGCTCGACCTTCTCCCTGCCGATTTTTCCTACCGGAACATCGATATTGCCCTGGACGACATGAAAAAATCGAGGCAGCGCCTCAGCAAGATTTTCAGGCCCCTCAGCGGGGAGTATGCGCAGATCTTTCTTGATTGCCCGCCCAATATTACCCTGCTGTCCGAAAATATCTTTCATGCCGCGGATTTCATTCTGGTCCCCCTCATTCCCACAACCCTCTCCTGTCTGGCCCTGCAGCAGCTTTTCGGCTTTCTCAAGGAAATCGAGGAGAAGCGGAGCAAGGTCCTTGTCTTTTTTTCCATGGTGGAGAAACGGAAAAAAATGCACTGGGAACTGATGCAGCAACTGATCAGGGAGCCGGAGGTCATGCCCGCCCTTGTACCCTTCCTTGCGGATATAGAGAGAATGGGTCTGTACCGGCAGCCAGTGAGTGCAGCTCTGCCGCAGTCCATGGCCGCTGCGGCCTATGCCGACCTGTGGCGGGAAGTCAAGAAACGCATGGCCTGGCGATGAAGCATCTCCTGCTCTGCCGGCATGCCAAATCGAGCTGGAAGGACGGTACGCTGGCGGATTTTGACCGGCCCCTGAACGGGCGGGGCAGGCAAAACGCCCCGGAGATGGGTCGAAGATTGCGGCGGCGGGGAGTCCAGCCGGACCTGGTGGTGACCAGTCCGGCCCGCCGTGCGCTAGGCACCGCGAAATTGTTGGCAAGTGAATGCGGGGTTCTCAAGAAAAATATCCTGGTTCTTGACAGCCTGTATGATTCCTATCCGGCCAAACTTCTGCTGTTTATCCAAAGCCTTGACGACCGCCTCGGCACCGTGCTCTTGGTCGGCCATAATCCGGAAATCACTATTTTGGCGAATATCCTCGGTAACCTGGGCATCGAAAACGTACCCACCTGCGGTATTGTCGCCCTGGACTTTCCGGTCGGTTCGTGGGCAGAAGTGGACGAAGAAGGCGCGACCCTCAATTTTCTTGATTATCCACGGAAAGAAGAAAAATGATGCAGGGGTGAAATGAAATTGAATTCCCTGATGCACGGCCTGCGATTTTCATTTTTACGACATTGTCAAAAATGATGGTTAAGGGTAACATAAAATGAATACTGTGTCGTAAAATTGAGAAGTTCGAAAAAGGCAGATGTAATCGATCGGAATGGCACAGAATAAAAAAGACCAGGGAAGCGGAGGGATCGGCGGGGTATCCTTGTCCTCGTTTCTGCAGATGCTTGAGCAGGAGCGGAAAAGCTGCACCCTGATCGTCAACTCCGAAGGTCGAGAGGGACAATTTTATTTTGATCGGGGCGAGCTGATGGACGCCCAGTATGCGGATGAAGTCGGCGAAATGGCAGTGTACGCCATCCTGTCCTGGAATCATCCCACCTTCAATGTCATCGGCCCGGAAGACAGAATGCACCGCATTCGGTTGCCGCTGGCGCACCTACTTCTCAACTTTGCGAAAATTAAGGACGAGGATGGCCATACCTCCGAAGCTGATGATGCAGGCATGATGGCCTTGCTCCAGGAGGATGCCTCCATCCTTGCGAACCCGGTGGTGAAGCGCCTGGTGCAGATAATTGTCGGCATTTCCGAGGTCAAACACTACTATCTCCTCAACCGGCAGGGGCAGATTATCACCCAGTCCTCGCGGACCTTGAAGCTCGGTGATTTCATAACCTACTGCATAGTGAGCGGCATCCAGATGCGTAAGGCGCTGGATGCCAAAGGGCCGAACCGCATTCAGCTTGTCATGGAGAGCGGGGAAATTCTGCTCATCGTTCCCGGTGCGGGCATGATTATCGGCCTGCTGCTCGATGATCTGGCCTCGGTTAACGAAGTGGTCGATCGTTTGAGATCGGTTTTAACCCCCTCTGGAGAGAGGTTTTTGCAGATCCGGCATGCGTAGATTACTCAAAGAAATTACAGGAATCCCCGGCGTTACCGGCTCCTGCATTTTTGACAAGAACGAGGGTGTGGTCAGTACAGAGCTGACTGCCGACCTGCCGAAAACCCTGATCGAGCAGGTTGGAATCCATTTTGTCCGGCTTGTCCAGATGGGCGGCATGAACAAGTTGCAGATAAGGTCCGCCCATTTTCGTTTTGACAGGTATTCCGTGGTCGGTGTTTCCTTGGAAAAAGGAGCGATTCTGCTTGCTGTCTGCGATTCCCAGGCCAATTGCTCCCTGATAGCGACCACTGCCGCCATGCTGGTGGAAGATATGCGCAATGATCTGGAAAGGCCTTTACTGCTGCGGGAGGACAGGACGGAAGATACTGCCCGCCACGCATCAGCGCGCCTTGCAGCCAGTGGTATCGGCGATGAGTTGCGCCCGCAACTGAAGGAAATCGAGGAGGCCTTGGCAACGGCCATCGGCCCGGTGGCTTTCATGGTCGTGGCGGATTACCTCAGCAGGTGGCGGGAACAGGGCCCGGCCGATCCTGCGCGTTTGCCGGAGCTGATTGGTATGCTGGTGCAGGAGATCGACGATAAGGGCCTGGTCCGGGAGTTCAAAGGTCAACTCAACCATTTTCTGTAGCGCCGGATTTACCTGCAGAGATTCCCAAACCTAGCAGACACAGCACCATCATTTGTAGCGCTGCAACATTTTTTCAATGCTGATCCGCAGTCTGTCAATTGCCCGGCCCAGAGAGCCGATTTCTCCCCGGGTAGGGGTGACTATGCTTTCGCCAAGGTTTTTGCCAAGGCTGATCTCGGTGGCCCGCAGTTCAAGCATGCTGATCGGCTTGGCCACGTAACGGTTGAAAAAGATCCAGGTCAGGAACATGTGCAGAGCGATTCCCGCCAAGCCGATGAGAAAGAGGGAAGCGGCCCTTTCCTTCGCCTCTTCCAGGGCCTTCTTCAGCGGGACGTAAACGATCATGGCCGATACCGTATCGCCTTTTTGCCAGTGATAGCCGTTTTCAGGGCCCGAGGTCATTTGCCTCTCTTCGGGCACCTTGCCCGAGCCGCCATGGCATTCCAGGCAGGCGGCCTCAGTTACGCGGATCGGCTTGGCAAAATAATAATAGGCCTGGCCGTTTTTTTCTATCCGGCCCTCCTTGTCGGTCATATTTGTGTTTTCCTGGAACAGCTTGATGAGTTCAAGCTCCTGCTGATCCGCCTTGTTCGAGGGCACCAGGGGATTCTTTGCCGCCTGTTTGAAGATATAGTCCGGGATTTTCCCCTTGAAAATATCAACTACACCCTTGTTGACAACATAGGGGCACATGAGTTCCGCGATGAAAATATCACGGCCGGCGGCTTCGTCCATTTTGGGAAGTTGAGTGGTTCCAAGATAGTCCCGGGATGAGACCATAGAGTTGGCGACAAGGTTTCCCTTGATCTTCGCCTCCCTGAGGGCATTGTTTCTGTTGAACTGGTAGCTGACCACGGCCAGGCTGACCGTGGCTATCAGGCTGAGAACGGAGATAATCATCATGAAGCGGATACGAAGACTCATCCTCAATTCTCCAACACGAGTGATTTGATCGACAAATCGAATTGTTGCTACCACCTGATTTTTTTTACGAATAAAATCAAGAAAAAGCAAGAGTGGCTGCCGGAAAAGGCATAACCGCAACCAGAAGGGCCGGTTGCCCTGGAGCGTAAAGCCGGGCAGGGTATCGTTGAAGCGGGACCGCTGTCAATGGAAAGAGGCAAAGGAGTTCTGGAATATGTTCCTGGAGCTGTGGTATATTAAATATTTGAGAATTATTTTTTCACCGTTGGAGAGATCGGTCCGGCGAGAGCTCCCTTGAGAAGAAAGGCCTTTGCCAGTGATCAACGCATGGAGTGGAATGTGAGAAAGACTCTATATTTTTTGACATGGATGTTGGTGTTCCCGTTCATTCTGCAGGCTGCTTGTATTGAGGGCGATTGTCGCAACGGCAAGGGGACGTTTATAGGAGAAGACGGCCGGCGGTATGAGGGACAATTTATGGGCGGTTTTCTCTCTGGGGACGGGAAACTCGTTCTGAACGATGGTTCGATCTACACCGGTCAGTTCATGCAGGGAAAGTATCACGGTACTGGAGAACTGGTTAGCCCTGACGGCAGAAGGTATTCAGGTCAGTTCCGGGACGGGGTTATTGACGGGATCGGCACCCTTACCAGGTCCGATGGTTTTCGCTACGAAGGCGAATTTGCCCTAGGCCGATTCAATGGCCATGGCGTCATGGTCTATCCGGACGGCCGCAGATATGCGGGCGAATTTCGCAATAATGTGATTGAAGGTCAAGGCCGCCTCGACTACAAGGACGGTTCGAGTTTCACCGGGAGATTTGTCGACGGCAAACCAGCAGGCCGGGGGGTTCGCCTCTATGCGGACGGGAGCAGATACGAGGGGGATTATGCGGACGGCAAACGTCAGGGGCAGGGGATTCTGGGCTTGCCGGATGGAGCACGGTATGAGGGTGCCTTTGTCGACGATCTTTTTGATGGGCAGGGGACGATAACCTTTCCTGACGGTCGGTGCTACACCGGATTATTCAGCATGGGCAAGATATCCGGGCAGGGCAGAATGGTCTGGCCGACAGGTTATGTCTATACCGGGGATTTCGTGGCTGGGATGATGGAAGGGCACGGGGTCATGGAATATCCCGACAAGAGCCGCTATGAAGGGGAGTGGCAGCAGGGAGCAAGGAACGGGCAGGGTGTCATGTACTATGCCGGCGGCAGTCAGTACAAAGGGGAATTTGTCAATGGCGAGCCGCAGGGGCAGGGGACCCTTGTCAACGCGGAAGGGGAAAAGATAACCGGCCAGTTTGCCGGCGGCAAGCCGGTCTCCGCCCCGGTCCCGGAGGAGGGTGCCAAGTCGAAGCAGGAGACAAAGGATACTATCGCATCCGGAGAGAAAAAGCCGTCCGCGGCAGCTGTCGCGGTGGTGCAGGAGCAGAAGAAGGAGCAGGAAGCCGCTCCGCTAGGAAAAGCGGCAAGGGAAGATGGGCTGGTAAGTGCCGACGGTTTTCTGTTCTCCGACTCTTCCCGGCAGGAAAAGTTCACCGGAAAGACAAGGTACACCCTGCCTGACGGCAGTGTCTATGAAGGCGAGGTCAAGGCGGGGATCATCGAGGGCAAGGGAACCCAGGTCTTCCCTGATGGCCGGAAGTACAGGGGGGAATTCGCCAATGGACAGCGCAATGGCCAGGGCGAGTATTCTTATCCCGACGGATCCAAGTATACCGGGCAATTCCGTGACGGTCTGTTCGATGGGAAAGGAGTTTATGCCTTTCCCGACGGGAGCGCCTACGAGGGAGAATTTGCCCGCGGCATGTTTAATGGCATGGGCAAGCTTCAATACAAGGACGGCCGGAAGTATCTCGGCTCTTTTCGCGGCGACCTTCCCGATGGTTTCGGCTCCCTGCAGTTACCCGACGGTTCTGTCTATGAGGGAGGCTTCAAGGCCGGCCGCAGAAACGGAACCGGCAGGCTGACCTCGCCGGATGGCCATGTTCAAGAGGGAGAATTTCTTGACGATCAGCTGGTGGAAATGAAATAACAGCGGAGGAAAATACGTGTATTGGCAATATCGCACCATACTTTTCGAATATCAGAAGGATGGCCTGCTGGGTGATAAATACGTGGATGACGAGGAGGTGGAAAAGGTCCTGAACGAGCTGGGAGAGGAGGGATGGGAGTTGGTCAGCGTCACTGCCGTCCAAGAGGGGCTTCTCACCTTTTTCAAACGGGGACGGCCGCAGTCCTTGGACCAGCAAAGCACCAAGGAACAGCCTGCCGTACCAAGGCCGCCGCTCCTCAAGAGACCAGTAGCCGTTGCGGCCCCTTCGGCAGGCAGAGCACTTCCGGGAGAGGAACAGCAGACCCTCGCTCCGAGAAAAAAGAGCACCATGATCGATGAGATAAAAATTTCCTGATGGAGGGACGGTGGGCATCTATATACTGAAGCGGATCCTGCTCATGGTCCCTACCCTGTTCGGCGTGATGCTGATCACCTTTCTGGTCACCCAGTTCGTGCCAGGCGGGCCAGTGGAGAAAATGATGGCCGAGATCGAGGGGCGCGGAGCCAGGGGCGAGGCGGTTGCCGGGTCCACGGGGGCCCTCTACCAGGGTGACCGGGGTCTCGACCGGGAGCGGATTGAGCAGCTGAGGAGGATGTACGGTTTTGACCGCCCCCCCTTCGAACGTTTTGTGTCCATGATGGGCAACTATCTGGTCTTTGACTTCGGGGAAAGCTACTACCATCATCGGAGCGTGGTTGAACTGGTCGTGTCCAAGCTGCCGGTTTCCATGTCTTTGGGTCTCTGGAGTTTTTTTATCGTCTACCTGACCTGCATTCCCTTGGGGATCGCCAAAGCGGTTCGGGACGGGAGCAGATTTGACGTGCTGACCAGTACAGTGATCCTGATCGGCTACGCCATCCCGGGTTTTGTCCTGGGGATCGCCCTGATCGTGCTTTTTGGCGGGGGCAGTTTCTGGAATATTTTTCCGCTGCGCGGCCTGGTCTCCGACAACTGGCGCGAACTGGGGCTGCTGGCCAGGGTCCTCGACTACCTCTGGCACATGGTCCTGCCCGTTACGGCGAGCACGGTGGGCAGCCTGGCGGTCATGACTCTGCTGACCAAGAACAGCTTCCTTGAGGAGATCCGCAAGCAGTACGTGCTGACCGCCAGGGCCAAGGGGCTTCCTCGCAGCCAGGTGCTCTACAAGCACGTCTTCCGCAACGCCATCATCCCAATCATTACCGGATTCCCCGGTACCTTTATCACCTCCTTCTTCACCGGCAGCCTCCTGATCGAAACCATCTTTTCTCTGGACGGCATGGGGCTTCTGGCCTACAGCTCGGTGATGAACCGCGACTATCCGGTGGTGTTGGGGACCCTGTATTTTTTCACTATCCTGGGTCTGTTCTCCCGCTTGCTTTCGGACCTCTGCTATGTGCTGGTAGATCCGCGGATCAGTTTTGAACGGGTGGCATAGGCAGGGGAATACCGGTGGTGAAGAGAAAAAACAGTCTTGCCCGCCGCCGCTGGAACAGTTTCTGCAGAAACAGGCGCGGGTTCATCAGTCTGGTCCTCTTTTCCCTTCTGCTCTGCGGGAGTCTGCTCGCCGAGGTGTTGAGCAATGACAAGCCGTTCCTGGTGAAATACGACGGAAATTATTATTTCCCGGTTTTCCGGGTTTATCCGGAGACGCTTTTTGGGGGGGACTTTGATTCCGAGACCGATTACCGCGACGAATATATTCTGGAAAGGTTGCGAGTCGGAGACAACTTCGTCATCTTTCCCTTAAATCCACACAGTTATGATTCAATCAACCTCGCACTGGACCAGCCGGTTCCCTCGCCGCCCAGCCGGGAAAATTTCCTGGGTACCGATGACCGGGGCCGCGATGTGCTGGCGCGGCTGCTCTACGGATTCAGGCTGTCGGTCCTGTTCGGTTTTGCCCTGACCGCGGTGGGTACCCTGTTCGGTATCCTTGCCGGGGCCGTGCAGGGGTATTTCGGCGGCAGGACAGACATGTTTTGCCAGCGCTTTATTGAGATATGGGGGGCAATGCCGGAACTCTACCTGCTGATCATCTTTGCCTCGATCTTCAAGCCCAGCGTACTGCTCCTGCTTCTTTTGCTCTCCCTGTTCGGCTGGATGGGCCTGTCGGATTATGTCCGCGCTGAGTTCCTAAAGGGCCGCAATATGGAATATGTCAAGGCGGCTAAGGCCCTTGGGGTAGGGAACATGACCATCATGTATCGACATCTTCTGCCCAATGGTATGACGCCGGTGATAACCTTCCTGCCGTTTCGGATGTCCGGTTCAATCCTGGCGCTGACCAGTCTCGATTTCCTGGGGCTGGGAGTGCCCCCCTCCACGCCGAGCCTGGGCGAGTTGCTCGCTCAGGGCAAGGCCAACATCGATGCCTGGTGGCTGTCATTGTCGACCTTTTTCGTCCTGGTAGGCACCCTGGTGCTGCTGATTTTTATCGGCGAGGCGCTGCGCGAAGCCTTTGATCCGCGCAAACAATGACGGCGTCGCAATAATTCTTCAATTGAGGTGCTGCGCAGCATTCTTCGCCTTTGCCGGCGAAACGTAAGAATACCTTAATCAGGGATTGCGTTATGCATTGTCAAAACGCACAAAGCGCGATACCGGCGCCGGCAAACCATGTACCCTATTGAAATGAGTGTGGCGGACGGGCAGCGAATTCGTGGTAATGCACTTTTTTCCCATTGAGGTCTTGGGCTGCACTGTCTTCTCATATGACATAATGCGAGAGAGGGCATCAGAGCTCTGGATCAAACAACAAAAAGGGACCGGATGCCGGTCCCTTTTTCGCTTATCTTCGGATGAGGCGGGGATTATGACTTCATTTGTGCGCGCAGGGATTGCACTTCCTGTCGCAGACCGTCGATCTGCTGTCTGAGAGCCGACTCGACCGCTTTGAACTCGGAGCGAAGCTGCATGAGTGCAGCCTGATATTGCGTTGAAGTTGCACTCTCTTCAAAGGCCGGAATTTCTTCTTCCGCGGCTACGGACAGGGCCGGCGTCAGCAGGACCTCATCATCTTCAGGCTCACCGGTAAAGGCGGCGACGGGTTCCTCCTCCAGGGCCGGCTGGGGCTGGATCGGAGCTGATACCATTGCTGCAGAGGCAGTGTCCTTCTTTTCGTCCGCGCCAAAGAAGAAGTCGAGTTTTGCCGCCAGTTCATCGGGAGGAGCTTCCTGACGGGCCTCCCTTGCTCCAAGACCGAAATCATCATCATGGTCAGCCAGGGCCGGGGCGATTTCTTCCGCATCATATCCGGCAAGGGCCTCTTCCGGCTCCGCCGCAAAGGTAAGAGCCGACTCCTCTGCCGGGGGTTCTGCAGGAACAGCTAGTGGCGCTGCCTTTTCCGCGGCGGACGAATCCGCTTCCGCACCGAAGAAAGAGTCGATTTTATCGGCAAGGTCTCGGGCTGGAGCCTGCAGTTCATCAGCCTCAGCGCCAAAGCCCTTTTCCTCGAAGGAACCGGCCAGGGCCGGAGCTATTTCTTCCTCAAGGATCGTTGGTGCGGTAGGTTCTGCCGGGCGCCTCTCCTCAGTCTTTTGCGCAGCAGCCTTTTCAATGGACTCGGGCTCAAATTGTTCCTTTTCTTCGCCAAAGAAAAAGTCCAGTTTTTCCGCCAGCTCTTCCGGAGGGCCTTCCGTCTCGGGGGGGACGACATATCCCCTCTCCTCCAGCGAGTCGGAAAGGGCTGGAGCGATTTCGCGATGTTCGTCCATGTCAGAGCCGAAGATCTCGACTTCATCAAGATCTTCATCCGCGGGAGCAGGACGGGCAGCTGATATCGGCGAAGACGCAGGCCCGGTGCGAACAGCCGCTGCAGGAGCGACCTCGTCAGGGACATATATTTTTTTAGCCTTTTCTGCGGCCTCAGGTTCAAGGTCCAGCGCTTCCTTGGCTGGGCCTGCCTGTTCAGGAACCGGTGAAATGGCCGTCGCCTCAACGCCTTCCTTGGGATAGGTCTGGGCAATGAGGTTCTTGAGGTTGTTCAGGCGGTTAACACAGTCAATGAGGATATCCTGACGCTTTTCCTCTGCCAGGTCGGGTTCCTCAACCAGAGATTCCAGCGCGTCATAGAAATTGTGCAGCAGGGAGAAGGTTTCAGGGTGAGCACGGCCCTTTTCTTCGATAATATAGGTGTTCAGGGAATGAAGCCCCTGGATGATGACCTGGATAAAATGGTCCGCAGTGTACTGGCTCTTGAGGATATCGAGTTGATTTCCGAGATTTTTGAGACCGTTATCAGTCACTTCCCAGTCAAGTTCGAGGATGGCGGCCTGAATTCCCTGGAGGTCCTTGTGTTCGGTCAAGGGGAGGGGCGCCGCGACTTCTTCCGCCGCGGCTGCTGTCGCTCCATGCTTTTGCGCGATTTGATGTTGCAGAATTTTGAATTTCCGAACATCAGCCTTGAGCAGAGCGGTTATTTCCGCACCTGTTATATGTTCGGACGAGAGGATTTTTTCAAAATCATAGTACAGGGTCAGGAGGAGTTTGATGGAATTGGGGTGGGCATAAGCGCCTTGGGTCTGAATGTAGTGGCCGATCTTGTCAAGCCCTTGCAGGTATACCTGGGATACCTTATCGCTTTCGAACTGTTTAAGGTGTTTCAGACGCTCGATTTCGTCATTCAGGTCCTGCAGGGTTTCATCAGTGATTTCCCAGTCCAGAGAAAGGATGATGGATTTAAGTTGGGTTAACGGCGAATCCTGTTCACTTGTGAATTCAAAAAGATCGACATCTTCAGTGCCAAAGTCTTCATCGAGAAAACGGGTAAGGTCATCCACCTCATCCATAACAGGTTTGTTTGGATTGCTTCGGGATGTTTTCATCTGCTCAGCGCCACCTGGTTCAAGATTAAGTCCTTAGGAAAGCTTTTTCTGAATGGACACCACGGTCAATGAAATTATTTTCTTTAATGTTTCAGGGACATTATATCCTGTCATGGCGCTTGCCTCAAATGACGGAACTTTCAGTTTGCTGTTCAGATCCTTTTCCAGAACCTCTACCGGCAGGATCGGAACGCCCTGGTTGCGGAGATCGACCTTGTTGTATTGCATGACCAGCGGAATGCGGAATATGGATTCCTTCTGGCTCAGCAGGTTTTCGTGCAGTTGGTTCAGGGAGCGGATGTTTTTTTCCCGCATCTGGGTTTGGGCATCGGCCACAAAAACAATGCCGTCCACACCTTTCAGCACAAGCTTGCGGGTCGCATTATATTTGACCTGACCGGGGACGGTATAGAGCTGGATTTTCATATCAAAGCCCTTGATCTGTCCCATGTCGAACGGAAGAAAGTCAAAGAAGAGGGTACGGTCGCCGTGCGTTTTCAGGCTGACCATTTCCGACTGGAT
The DNA here is from genome assembly GCA_003508005.1 of Desulfobulbaceae bacterium. Lineage (GTDB taxonomy): Bacteria > Desulfobacterota > Desulfobulbia > Desulfobulbales > Desulfobulbaceae > UBA10518. Next base: position 47,850 of record DNUE01000018.1, on the reverse strand, counting down.
CTGTTTTTTGAAGCGGCGGTTGATATATTCCAGGTTTGTTGTCTTGCCGCCTCGGCCAGGACCATAATAGACAATCTTTATCTGGACGATTTTGTCTTTAAGATTAATGAAGCTCAAGATTCTCTCCTGCTGACGATTTCCCAGATTCAATCCATGTGAGTAACAGCCGAAATGGATACTGGCTTACGTCCAAAGCTTCTTGATTTCCTCGATAGCCTCGACGACATTGAGACGCACGAAGCCCAGGGAAATTTCCTTGCCAAACATGCTGATCAGCAGCAATTCGTCATCGATCTTGCTGAAATGGATATTGCTGTCAGTTCCTTTGTGGAAGAGCAGGGAAAATTCCTGTTCGCCAACCAGCTTGGCCATGGCATCGACCGTGGCGAAGTTGCCGGCCGCCAGCGCGGCAAAGGAGTAGACATCGTACTTGTTCTTGCCGTTATCCCGCGCGGTGATGATGTTGCCGGCCATGTCGATGATAATGACACAATCAACCCCGATTTTGATCAGTTTGTCCGTCAGGATTTCGTCCATCTTTTCTAGCTGTTCTTGACTGACGACACCATAATTCATAATTGTACCTCTTCAGCGTCCATGCCGTACGTTTTGTAGAAAAAATAGATACGATCTGATTAGGTAACAGTATACGATAGAAATATAATTATATGAAGCTGTTTTTGCTGATTTTATTATTTTTTCTTCCTTTTTCGCACTGCGGTGCGGCGCTGTTCGCCACCCGGTACCGTTGGCAGGGTGACCAGTATTATTATAACTAGAAGATATTTATATTAATTTATCTGATTGCCACTCATCCACAGCGGGAGCAAAATGGGTCAGGAATTTTGCGGCCTCCGTCCTCCAGGTTGAGGGAAGCGATATTCGAAGCGATTCCGGTCCCGAGATACCGGTTCCCCGATGCAGGATGATTATGCACGGCAGGTCTCTTTTTCAGAGGCGAAACCCTGAAATGAAAGGATAGAGACGGGCTGCGCAACCAATCGGGTCGGGATCGGGATCGAAAAAAAACTGAGAATCGGTGGAAATCAATTAATATTACGGAATTATCCGGAATTGTGGCGGAGTTGAAGGCTGATCAATGCGAACGACTGGGGGATTGTGTTGGCAAAGGCGGCGGGGATGAATCTTGCATGGCTGGGGAGGATCTGCGTCGAGGCAATGATTCTTATGAGCTGCGCAAGGGCCATCTCCGTTTACCCGCCCTGAATTTTTTGAAAGGTTGCCACCGGGCCGCCAGCATCCATGCCGGCGCCGCGCAGGTGCCACAATTCTTGGGGTGAGACCGGGGTGGCCAGTTCGTCGAGCAGCCTCTGAAAATGATCCCTGCTGACCTCCCTGGCACCCATGCTGACCAGGTGTTCGGTGCGCATCTGGCAGTCAAGCAGCCTGATGCCCTTGGCCAGGGCATGCCGGACCAGGGCGTAAAGCGCGACCTTGGACGCGCTGCTGACGGCAGAAAACATAGATTCTCCGAAAAACACCCGACCCAGGGCAATGCCGTATAGCCCACCAACGAGGGAGCCGTCCTGCCAGCATTCGATGCTGTGGGCAAAACCCTGCTGATGCAGCCGGCAATAGGCGTCGATCATTTCGCTGCTGATCCATGTTTCCGTGCGGGTTGCGGTGCGGATGCCGGCGCAGTTTTCCATCACCTGCCGGAATGCCCGGTCCGCGCTAAGGGAAAAGACATTCTGCCTGATGACCCTGGCCAACCGGCGGGAAAGGTGGAATTCCTCCGGGAAAAGGACGAGACGAGGCGCCGGGGTCCACCAGAGGATGGGGTCGCCCTCGGCGAACCAGGGGAATATGCCTTGGCGGTAGGCGGCCAGGAGCCGGGCGGGCGACAGGTCTCCTCCTATAGCCAGCAGGCCGTTTGGTTCAGCCAGTGCCGGGGGCGGAAAGACGATGCTGCTAGAAAGTTGAAAGACAGGCATGGGCTGCTGGCTGACAGTGGCAATGATCCCGCAGCACCCCTCAACGGCAGAGGGCGGGCATTCTTTGTTCATTCATCCTTTATGCGGGACATGAGAGCATGCACCTGTTCGGGCCCCCAGGTTCCTGCCGGATATATCTGCAGTTGTTGGGCGCGGTATTGGCACTCTTCGCATATTTCAAGGACCGGGGTCAGGAACGCCCATGACTGCTCTATCCCGTCCTGGCGCCAGAAAAGCATATGGTCCCCAACCATGCAGTCCAGCAGGACCCTGGCATAGGCATCAAGCGTGGTGCCACGGTAATGTTCATGATAGACAAAGTCCATGGTCATGGCGCGCAAGCAGACCGACGTGCCAGGATTCTTGGTCTGGAAGGTCAGCCGGATGGCTTCCTCGGGATAGGTTTCGATGGTCAGGCGGTTGGCGAATATGTTGTCGCCCAGTACGTCGCGGAACAATCGGTGCGGGACCTCCCGGAACTGGACGACGATTCTGGTCTGCTTGCGGGGCAGCCGTTTGCCGGAAACCAGATAAAAAGGGACATTCTGCCAGCGCCAGTTGTCGATATAGAGCTCCATCAGGGCGAAGGTGGGGGTGGTGGAATCGGGCCTGACCCCGGGTTCCGCGCGGTAGCCCTGTACTGGTTGCCCGTTGATGGAGCCCGGACCGTACTGGCCGAGATCGAGCCGGCTGCCGTCAGTAGTGCTGAAATCACGAAGGCTCTGGATAACCTTGGTTTTTTCGTCCTGGACCGACCGGGAGTCGAAGCGGGCGGGCGGTTCCATGGCCGTCAGCACCAGAAGCTGCATCATGTGGTTCTGGAACATGTCACGCAGGACCCCGGCGTCCTCATAGTAGCCGGCCCGGTTGCCGATGCCCAGCTCCTCGGCGGCCACGATGCCGACATATTCAATGTGATGCCTGTTCCACAAGGGCTCGAAGATGGCATTGGCAAAGCGGAAGATCAGGGTGTTCTGCACAGTTTCTTTGGCCAGGTAATGATCGATGCGAAAGATCTGCTCCTCACGAAAATATTTTAGCAGGATGGCATTGAGCGAAATCGACGAAGCCAGGTCGCGGCCGAAGGGCTTTTCTACGATGATTCGTGCCCAGCCTTCGGACTGGCCGCTTTCCCGGGCAAGGCCGGCCTCGCCGAGCAGTTCGGCAATCACCGGATAGAGCTCCGGCGGTACGGCCAGGTCGAAGATGCGGTTGCCGCGGGCCCCAACTTTTCGGTCGAGTTCAGCCAGGAAACCGGCCAGCCCCTGAAAGCTTTGCAGGTCATAGGTGAGGGCTCGGTAATGAACGCCGGCGGCAAAATCAGGCCATTGTTTCCTGCCAGTTGTTTCGGCCGGGAGCTGCGCGAAAAGCTTTTCCCTGAACTGGCTGTCGTTCATCATTGAACGGCCACAGCCAACGATGGCTACCGGGTCGGGCAGTTTGCCCTGGCCATACAGGGAGAACAGTGCGGGGATGAGCTTGCGACTGGTCAGGTCGCCGGAGGCCCCGAAGATAACGATGGTGCACGGAGCAACCGTGACGACCGGCGGCAGATCACAGGCGTGCTCGAATTCCATAGCTATTCCCCGGCGGCCGGTTTGACCGCGTGGCCGCCGAACTCCCGGCGCAGCGCGGCCAGGACCCGGTTGCCGAAGCTGTTGTCATCGCGCGACTGGAAGCGGGAAAACAGGGAAAGGGCGATGACCGGCGCGGCTACCCCGCTGGTGACGGCCTGTTCCACAGTCCAGCGGCCCTCGCCCGAGTCATCGACATGACCGGTGAGCCGGTCAAGCCGAGGGTCGCCGGAAAAGGCGCCTTCAAGCAGTTCCAGGAGCCAGGAGCGGATGACGCTGCCCTGGTTCCAAAGGCGGGCGATCTGCTGGTAGTCGAAATGTTCCCTATAGGGCGAGGCTTCAAGCAGGGCGAACCCTTCGCCGTAGGCCTGCATCATGCCGTNNTCGATGCCGTTATGGATCATCTTGACAAAATGCCCTGATCCCGCCGGACCGCAGTAAAGAAAACCATTTTCCGGCGCAAGACTCTTGAAGATGGGTTTCAGCCGGGTGAATACGGCCTCTTCCCCGCCGACCATGGTGCAATAACCGACCTGCAGGCCCCAGATGCCGCCGCTGACGCCCGCATCCAGGTAATGGATTGATTTTCTGCCCAGGTCCGCCGCCCGGCGGATATCATCGGTGTATCTGCTGTTGCCGCCTTCGATAATGATATCTCCCGGAGCCAGCAGGGAGGTCAGGGCGATAAGGTGGTCATCGATAATGCTGCCGGCGGGCAGCATGAGCCAGATGATCCTGGGCGGGGTGAGCTTGGCGACCAGTTCTTCGATGCTTGCCGCGCCTTCCGCGCCTTCGGCGGCAATCTGGGCAACCTTGTCCGGGCTTCGGTTATATGCCGCCACCTCATGCCCGTCCTGCAGCAATCGCCTCGCCATGTTCATACCCATGCGGCCAAGTCCGATCATTCCCAAGCGCATACCTTGCTCCTCGGCAGCTTTCACCTCTTCAGCCGCGTTTTTCTCCCCTGTTGATCTGCACCAGTCATGATAAAAATAGCATCAGGTGCAAGCACTGACCATCCGCCGCTCTGATTCTCTTCTGTTGCACAGCATGTCGGCGTCGGCAATCGCGCTTTACGCATTGCAACAATCATAGCCCAGGCAGGCAGTGAAGTACAGGGTATTTTGCATGTTTCGGGGAAGGGTTATCTGCTGGGACAGCCGTGCCTCGAGGTTCCTGTCGCCGTCCTGCTTGAAGAATCAATCGACACCGCAGGGCCGCATCGGGAAAAAATGGGTTGAGTGGAAAAAAATGTTTACAGGTTTCTGCTTTTATTCGATACTTCATCAATAAGTGCTGCTTAACTCCACCAGGGTCAGATTCAATTTTGCAAAGTCCTTCCCCATATCTGAAACATTTTTGCCTGAACCGGTTTCCGTTCCGACAGCAACCTGATCCCGAGGTTTTTTTCCCCGAAGCAGGCCGGGGCGATGTTCTGCTGAGCCTCTGTGCGGACATCGCTGGCGGCAAGCCCATTGTCAGGCTGACCGGCGGTGAAGGGACCGGAAAAACCCTGCTCTACTTGCTCTTGGCCCGAAAACTGGGCATCAAGAAATACGAGGTCGTCTGCCTGGACCATCCGGTGGGATCGTTTGAAGATCTGCTGCGCATCATATGCCGCTCCCTGAACAACGGCCGGGACGGGGGGCCGGCCGAGGGGGAGACGGGCCGTGCCGGTGCAGGGCACCTTCATTTGCTGCTTGCTCTGCTCAAGGAAAAGAGCAGGGCCGGGCAAAGAACGGTATTCCTTATCGATGATGCGGATCAGTTGTTCATGGCCACCCTCGAGCGGCTGGTCCGCCTCATTGTCGATGTCGGCCAGGAGCAGCTGCTGCAGATAGTCCTGATCGGCCGGCCGGAGCTTGACCGGAACCTGCAGCAGCTTTCAGGCTATTGCGACCATGTGGATATTCATCCCGGCTATTTCCTCGCGCCCTTCGATCTCCAAGAAACCGTGAAATATCTTCGTTTCAGGCTCGTCGAGGCCGGCTGTGACCCGAAAAAGGTTCAGGAAATTTTCAGCGAAGAGGCGGTAGTCGCCCTGTGGCAAGCGGCCCAAGGGAACCTCAGCCTGATCAATCTGCTTGCCGAGCATGGACTGGCCAGGGCCTGCGAATCGGGAACGTTCCAGGTCGAAGCGGAACTGGTTTCTCCCCCCAAGGCAGTGACAGGGAAATCCTCCCCGAACATTTCTCCGCTCAAGACCTGGCTGCTCAAATACAAATTCCAGGCCCTTGCCGGGTCATTACTGGTGCTGTCGTTGCTGCTGGTTTCCTTTTGGCCTGAGGGAAAGGAGGTTGTTCCGCCTGCGCCGCCGGCGGCGCAGGTTGCCGCTGACGAAAAGAGCGGCCTGCTCGCAGAAACCGAGGAAAAACAGGCGCAGGTTTCGCAGACTACGGCGAAAAAAAATCCTGTCAAGTCACCTCCTGCGAAGGAGAAACCGGACGCTGACCCGGCAGTTATTCCTCATCCCGTTCCTGCTGACAGGTCAGGCCACAGGTCTGCTGTCGGCAAAGAGGGACAACAAGGAGCAGCGCAAGCCAAACTCCAGGCGGATAATCCGGCGAGCACGGTGTCGTCGCCCCTCTTTCCAGCACCTGAAGCAATTGCGTTATCCACTCCGGTCCCTGCTCTCGCAGAGCAGCATCCGATTTCGCCGAGAACAGAAAAGGGGTGGATGGACCCCTCCGCCGAGCCCGATAAGAACATAATCGTTCTTCAGCCGGAGGAGAGAAAAAGAAAGAGCGCCGCTGCGGCCAAGGAAACAAAACAGCCTGCAGCCAAGACGACGAACGATCCGGAACAGCTGTTTGCGGAGCGGATGAAAGCAAGTTCAAGGTGGCGTTCCAAGTCCGGCTTCACCATCCAGCTGATGGCCCTTGCCTCGGAAACCGCTGATGAGAATTTTAAGACCCTGCTGTCTCAGGAGCGGTATGCGGCAATGAAGGACCAGCTCTATCTCGTGCGCAAGGCGAGCCCGCCGACTCTTTTCGTTTATTACGGTTTTTTTGAGACCATGGAGAAGGCGCGTCAGGAACGCGAGAGGCTTCCTGATTTCCTGCGAAAAAACCAGCCCTATCCCCTTTCTGTCGAGCAGGCGCTGAAGAAGGCGAAGAACTAACCGCCCTCATTATGGAGAGCAGGTGCGGCTATTGTAAGGGGTATGCCTCTGCCGCCAAGGGAGGGTTGCTTTCCGTTGAGGGCTCCGTAACGGGAGGAGTCATGCTTTCATTCCATGTCAATCAGGAATTGTGCATTCAGTGCGGAGAGTGCGTGCGCGACTGCCCCTACGCTGTCATCGAGATGAGCGGCGGCTTTCCGGCAATTGCCGTTGGCCGGGAGGAACGGTGCATCCGCTGTCAGCACTGTCTCGCCGTCTGCAGCACCGGGGCCCTGTCCATCCTTGGCAAGGACCCCGCCCGGAGTATTCGGCTGGCGGGCAACCTGCCGACAGCGGCGCAGATGGAAACCCTGATCATGGGGCGGCGCTCGGTCCGGTGGTATGCGCCGGAGCCGGTTGAATCGGCAGCCATTGCCCATCTGCTTGATGTGGTGGCGCATGGCCCAACTGGGGTCAACAACCGGCAGCTTCTCTTTACCGTCATCGAGGACCAGGATACCATGCGGGCCCTGCGGCAGGAAACCTTGGTCGGCATCCGGCGGGCGGTGCAGGAAAAATCCCTGCCCCCGGGACTCGAATTCTATGAGGCCATCCTCAGGGCATGGGAGACCGGGCGGGATATCATTTTTCGGGGGGCGCCGCACCTGCTGGCGGTTTCGACGCCCCGGGGCGGCCCCTCTCCGGAACAGGACACCATGATCGCCCTGAGTTATTTCGAACTGCTGGCCTGCAGCAACGGGCTTGGTACCCTGTGGGACGGACTGGCCAAGTGGGCGTTGACCGCCATCCTCCCGGACATGCCAAAAAAATTAGGTATTCCCGAAACCCATGCTCTCGGCTACATAATGCTGTTCGGCAAACCTGCTGTCCAGTATTACCGGACGGTTCAGCGGGGTGAGCCTCAGGTCAACCGGGTGAAATGGTGAGTTATCGGGAGAATGCTTCGGCGCAGAGTTCCGGCATGGAATTGCTGGCGGAGAGGCTGGCGCAGGCTGCCGGGCTTATCCGCCTGAGCGGGGGCGCGGTTGCCCTGACCGGGGCAGGCGTCAGCACGGAAAGCGGTATCCCGGACTTCCGCAGCCGAAACGGTCTTTGGTCGCGCTTTGATCCGCTGGAGTACGGGACCCTCGGTGCGTTTCGGCGCGATCCATGCAAGGTTTGGGCCATGCTCGCCGAACTGCTGGCCATTGTTGACGCCCAGCCCAATGCCGGGCACTTGGCCATGGCCGCGCTGGAACAGCGGGGCTGGCTGCACGGCATCATTACCCAGAATATCGACGGGCTGCATCAGAAGGCCGGGAGCCGGAACGTGATTGAATTCCACGGCTCCCTGGCAACATTTTCCTGCCCTTCCTGCGGGCAGAGTTGTTCCCTGGACATGGTCCTGGCGCGGCAGCTGCCTCCCCATTGCCTCTGCGGTGCGGTCCTGAAGCCGGACGTGGTCTTCTTCGACGAGTTAATCCCGCCGCAGGCCCTGCGCCGATCAGGGCAACTGCTGGCACGGGCCGGCGTCCTCATCGTGGCCGGCACCTCCTGCCAGGTTGCCCCGGCGTCGATGTTACCCAACAGTTTCAGGCAGAAGGGCGGCACAGTTATTGAGATCAACCTGGAATCGGCCTTGACCGGGGTGGCGGACATTACTCTGACGGGGAGCTTCTCGCAAATCATGACCGACCTTGCCGCGGCCTTGCCATGAAACTCGTTGCGGAGCGTTTCAGGCCATGACTCTGCTTGTCATATTTTTTTCTTCCTTCGTGATCGCCCTCTCCGGGGCACTGATGCCTGGTCCGCTGTTGACCGTCACGGTCAGCGAGTCCACCCGTCGTGGCGCGGTGGCCGGGCCGCTGGTGATCCTCGGGCACGGGATTCTGGAATTGGTCCTGGTCCTGGCCTTGCTGTCAGGCCTCGCCCCCTTCCTGCAACGGGATGATGTTTTCGTCATCATTGCCTTGGCCGGCGGCGTCATTCTGCTGTGGATGGCCATCTCCATGTTCCGGGGTCTCCCCAGCCTGAGCCTGAATATTTCGGCTGGGGAGAGAAAGAAGCAGAACCTGGTCCTCACCGGCATCGTCTTCAGCCTGGCCAATCCCTACTGGCTCATTTGGTGGACATCCATCGGGCTTGGCTATATTGTCTATTCTGTGCAGTTTGGGGCGGCTGGGGTGTTTTTATTTTTTGCCGGCCATATCCTGGCGGATTTTGCCTGGTATGCGTTCATTTCCTTTGGCGTGGCTAAGGGCAGGCGCTACTTCAGCGATAGGGCCTATCGCAGCCTGATCGGCGGTTGCGCCTTTTTTCTTCTGCTTTTCGCCGGTTATTTTCTGTACAACGGTTTAGAACGGCTGCTATAGCGGCTATCATGGTATTGCCCTGGCTTAAGAGGAATTGCCCTTCGGTATGGGTTTTTTCCGGAGAGGGAAAGGATGAGCCGAAATGAATAACTGCCTCTAAGGGAGTAATTCCCTTGAAAAAAACTATTATTGATGCTTAACTACAACAAAATCATAATGATGCCATTGGGTTGACCTTTCCGCCCGGTTTCGGATGACAAGAGAAAGAGAGGGGATGCTGCATGGATAAGTTTGGGAAGTCCTATGTGCTCAACTTAATTGTATCGGCCATCTTTATAGTCGCCGGCCTGTATCTGGCGCAGCTTTATCTCATGGAATTTCCTGACCCCAAATTGCACTGGGAGGGAATTATTCCCATCGGCCTTTGTTTGGTTTATTATCTTTTCTCTTAAACGCACGGCGTTCCTCGGGAGGCTTTTCGATACGTCCCCCTCGTCCCGGTTGCAAAGCGGTTGCGTTGGCCTGGAGCCAGAAAATCACTGCCGGAGCATGAGCAGGGAGGTATGGCTCGCAAAACGTGATGCACTCATTTCTTGGCGCGTTGGGTTGAGCCTCTTTCGTCATATCCGATAGATAATCTCTCGGCCGGGTGTCTTTCTGGTGGGATCTTTGTTCAACGGGAATAAAAGAAATCGGGACAGGAAGCTGTACTACAAGCTGAATGTCATTTTTATCCTCATGCTGCTGTTTCCTGCCAGCGGTTTCTTTTATTTTGGGTATAAGTACGGTTTCCTCCACGAAAATTATATCAAGATATTTATTCTTGTCGGATTGATCTATATATTTGCCGGATTTCATCTCCTGCGCAAAATATTTGATAATATCATCAACATATCAACTCTGGTCAAAGAAAAAATAAACAAGGAGATAGCTGCCGGCAGTATTGATGAAACCCAGAATGAACTGCAGCAGATCGTCCAGTCTTTCAATGCCATAGAAAATAAGCTGCGGGTCAGTTCGGAACTCCTCCTGCGCAGAACATCGGAGGTCTCGATCCTGAAGGAGCTTTCCGATATCTGTTACGTCACCCTCGATCCGTGGGAGATTCTCTATGTCACCCTGGAGCGTGCCTTGTTGCTGACCAAGGCAAACATGGGCTCCGTTCTTATTCTCAACCGGGCGGACAACAAGTCGTTCACCGTCAAGGCGAGCATCGGCCTTGGTGAACGCATCAAGATGGATGACCGGATTGATTTCGACTCTTCCATTGCCAAATATGCCGTGATCAACAAGAGTCCGCTGTTGGTCGAGGATATTGAAAAAGAAAGTCGATTCGGCCGGGCGAACCGCCTGCACTATGGCACAAAGTCATTTGTGATCATGCCGATCAAGACCATCAAGGATGTTATCGGGGTTCTGACCATTTCCCGGGACGAGGACAAGGTTTTCACCCAGGCGGACGTGGAGTCGCTGACCCCGTTGCTCAGCAATGCCGCGTTAACCTACGAAAATCTGCGACTCATCAGCGAGCACGAACTGGAGGAAAAGCACCGCTCCGCCCTTAAGCGGATCTTCAAGGCATTGAATTCAAGTCTTCGCGACAGCGAGCTGCTGAACGCCATTCTTGCAGAGGTGCAGGAGGTTGTTGCTTTTGATGTGGCCATGATTCTGGTCCGCGACGAAACCAGTAAAAGTCATCTCAGGGTGCTGGATTTCATTGCCAACGAGTCCGTACGATTCTTCGTAGGCGATCAGGTGTCCCATTCGGGCACAGTCCTCGACTATGTCATGCAGAAAGAATCGCTGCAGATCATCGATGACTTGGACACTGTGCGGGACAGGTTCTGCGAGCTCCTGATAGTCCCCGGGCTGAAGGGCTGCCTTGTCGCCCCGCTGAATATCCGGGGCCAGGTCAATGGCGTCATGATTTTTTATGCACGGCACAGCGCCCGCTTTCATCGATGCCTGGAGATCCTCGAGGGGGTAACCAATGTCATCGCGTTTGCCATTGAAGAGTGCAGGCTGCTTGCCTCCGTTGCCAAAAGAAATCAGGAACTGGTGACGATAAAGCAGATCGGCAGTGTCCTGGCCTCGTCAACCTTTGATTTGAGACAGGTCCTGAAGTACACCATGGACATGATCAGGACCCTGATGAATGTCGAGGCCGGTTACCTGGCCCTGGTCAAGGGAAATGAGCTGGAGTTTGCCGTCTCTTTTCAGATTGACCTGCAGAAACTGAAGAAGGTACGACTGGCTCTGGGGCAGGGGATCTCCGGGGCTGTTGCCTCCAATGGCGAGGCCATCGTGGAGAATCGAGCCCCGGATTCAAGCCACTTCTATCCGCAACTTGACGAAGTGACCGGGTTCACAACCCATTCCGTTCTGTGCGTGCCGATGATTTCTCAAGGGAGGGTGATCGGGGTCATCGAGGTGTTGAATAAGCGCGAGGGTGACTTCACCGACAGCGATAAGGATATCCTGCAGGCTATCGCGACCTCGGTGAGTATTGCCATGGATAATGCCCGGCTCTACAAGGAGACGGTCTCCATGGCGGAGCAGGAGCGGGGAATTCGGGCCATGTTTCAGAAATTTGTCCCCAAGGAGGTGGTGGATAAGATCATCCATGGATCAGTCACCGGAAAGGACTTGATCAATGAGTTCAAGATCATTACCCTCCTGAATATCGATATCCGCGGTTTTTCAAGTATTGCCAGGAAGATAGGTCCACAGAAAAGTGTGGCGCTGCTGAATTATTTCTTCTCAATCATGGGAGGGATTGTTTTCAAGCACAACGGTATTGTCGACAAGTATCTCGGTGACGGGTTTCTGGCCCTTTTCGGCGCGCCGGTCTCCACCGCGATCGATGCGGACAACGCGCTGACGGCTGCCCTCGAGATGCAGCAGGCCATAGCGGCAATCAATGAGAGCTATGTGACTGAGATGTTGGTTGATCCGGTCCATATCGGGATCAGTGTGTATACCGGCGAGGTCGTTGTCGGCAATATCGGGTTTGAGATGAAGATGGACTATACAGTAATCGGGGATACCGTAAACAATGTCTTCCGACTTCAGGACGTCACCAAATCCATGCCCGACAGTATCGTCATCTCGGAAAGCACCTCCCGGGCTGCACAGAAGCCGATCTCCCTGAAGGAACTTGAACGAACCATTGCCGGGATGAAGACATACGTGCTGCTCGGCTGGAAAAAAGCCTAGCAGGAACGGGCTAGGGCAGTTGGTAAGTGACCGAGTCGCTTCGGTTATAGGAGGCTTCCGCCTGGGACGCTTTGCTTGTCAGGGGAAGAATTGATGACATCGCCGCGGCAATTGATGCACGTTCCAGGCCGTTTACTGTCCGGAGTCTGTCCCTTGCCGGGCTTGTTGCGCCTTTAGCCAACCCAGACGGATATAGTAATGTTGGCCGCAATCGTCCCACCGCGGGCAGGTATGGTCATGCCGGACCATATCATTCTGCTCCCTCTTGTCAGATCGTTGTGCTTTCTCCGCCCGGCAGTAGCCAGTCAGGGCATCCACAACCTTATAGTGCTTGCAGTTCATGCATGTTGGTTTCATGCGAAGTTTCCTCGAAATGAATTGGTGATTATTTTTAAATAATAATCACAAAACGTGCCGGCCGCATTTTTTTTCGCCACCTGGATGTTATGGCCGGAAAAAATCTGAACTCCTTGAATTTCTGTAATTTGCCGCGAAGAGCTTTTTGTACAATATATTGACATTTGTTCTTGATATCCTACTATATGTTGTGATATAAAACTCCTGACTGTGACTGGCTGACACCCGGAGCGCATACGGGTTTCAGGGGGAGAGTGAAGCAAGAGGATACTTTTTCAGCCTTGGGGGAAGATGGGATGACAAAGGAAATGATCAAGCAGGAGTTGACCAAGGCCGCGGAAACTGTTCTGGAGCGCCGCTATTATCTCAAGGACGCTGAGGGACGTCCCCTGGAAAATTGGGATATCCTTTGCCGCCGGGTGGCGGATGCGGTGGCGGACGTAGACCGCGAGCAGCCGGATTATGATCTCCTGCGGGATAATTTCTTCAACATGATCTACCATCTGGACTTTCTGCCGAACTCTCCCTGTCTGATGAACGCCGGCACTGATCTGGGACAGCTTTCGGCCTGTTTTGTTCTGCCCATCGAGGATTCGATGAACGGAATCTTCAGTTCCATTCGCAACGGGGCACTGGTGCATAAGACCGGCGGCGGGACCGGCTACTCCTTTTCCCGGCTCCGGCCGAAAAATTCAGCGGTTCAATCAACCCAGGGCGTTGCCTCCGGCCCCCTGAGCTTCGCGGCGGTGTTTGATGCGGCCACCGAGACCATCAAGCAGGGGGGAAAGCGCCGAGGCGCCAACATGGGGGTGCTGCGTGTCGACCACCCGGACATCCTGGAATTCATCTCGGCAAAAGAGAACCAGACCAGGTTCACCAATTTCAATTTCAGCGTCGCCATAACTGACCGCTTCATGGAAGCAGTCAGAAACGGCGAGTCGTACGACCTGGTCGATCCCTCTACCCGAAAGGTGGTGCAAACCCTCGACGCAGGGGAGGTTTTTGGCCGGATTGTCGATCTGGCCTGGCATAACGGCGAACCGGGCGTCCTCTTTATCGATGCCGCCAACCGGGATAACACCACCCCGCAGCTGGGGGAATTCGAGGCCACCAACCCCTGCGGCGAGCAGTGGCTCCTTCCCTATGAGAGCTGCAACCTCGGCTCCATCAACCTGGACCACTATGTGCTGGACGGAGAGATAGACTGGGAGCGGCTGGCTAGAACCGCCCACCTGGCTGTCCGCTTTCTCGACAATGTGATTGACTGCAACCGCTTTCCGATTCCGGAAATCGCCGAAATGACCCAGAAGACCCGCAAGGTCGGGCTGGGGATAATGGGGTTGCACGATCTGCTGATCCAACTGGAGATCCCTTACGGAACCCCGGAAGGGCGGGACTGCGCCGCCAGGGTCATGCGCTTCATCCGGGATGAGGCGGAGAAGGCCTCTATCAACCTGGCGAGGCTCAAGGGGCCATTCCCCGCCTATGACCCCGGCTTCAACCATTATCCTGCCCGGCGGAATGCCGCCCTCACTTCGATCCAGCCCACCGGCACGGTCTCCATGATCGCTGATTGCGCTTCGGGCTGCGAGCCCTACTATTCCATTGTCATGGTCAAGCATGTCATGGACGGGGACCGGCTGCTGATGGTGAACAAGCATTTCGAGAGGGTTGCCCGGCGGGAGGGCTTTTATTCCGAGGAGCTGAAGGACAAGGTGGCGACCAGCGGTTCGGTTATCGGGCACAAGGACATCCCGGAACACTGGCAGGAGATCTTTCGCACCGCCCAGGACATCTCCCCGGAAAACCACATCAAGATGCAGGGAGCCCTGCAGACCAGCGGCGTCGACAGTTCGATCAGCAAGACCATCAACCTGCCAGCCGAGGCCACCAGGGACGACGTCAGGCTTTCCTATGAACTGGGCTTTGCCCTGGGCTGCAAGGGTCTTACCGTGTACCGGGACGGGTCCCGGGACTCCCAGGTCCTGAATGCCGGCAAGGCCAAGGAAGGGGAGAAGACCGCGGTGGTCGGGACCCAAGGCCTTGTCCAGAAAAAGACGCTGCCCGATGTGCTCAGCGCTAAGCGCTACCGGCTCAAGGATGCCAATAAAAACACGATCTACCTGATCGTCTGTTTTGACGACGATGAAAACCCCATGGAGGTTTTTGCAAAGTTTCCCTTTGACAACCGGGTGGATCTGAAGGATAAGTCCACCATGTGGACCACCACCTGCCGCCTGGTTTCCCTGGCGCTCCGGTACCAGATCCCCATGGATGAGATCATCAAGCAGCTGGATCGTTCCAGCGGCCATATGCTGGATCTGCCAGCGCAACTCGGCAAACTGCTCAAGTCGTTCATGGCCGGGACGCAGCACGGCTTTGCCTCGATCTGTCCCGAGTGCTCCGGTAAGCTGGTTTTTGAGGAAGGGTGCGAGGTCTGCCACGAATGCGGCTACAGCAAGTGCTCATAACTTCATGGCACAAGTCTCGGGATGGGTTGAATCAGAACAAAGGGATGACGAATGGGTAAAATAGGTCGAAACGAACTTTGTCCCTGCGGCAGCGGGATAAAATATAAACGGTGCTGTCTGCGGCAGCATCAGGGGAACGCGGCGGCCTTGCCCATGGGGCAGCTGAAGATATCCCTGCTGGCGCAAATAGAGCGGATTCAGATCGCGGCCCGCAGCCGGGATGAGGCGGTACGGGAGCTGGGGGTCTTCATCCTCTGGTCGAACCGGGAGGGCGATGCCTGGCTCCTGGAGATCACCGAAAGCGACGCGGTGCAGGTGGCCGCAGCCGGACAGGCGATTTCGGTGCCTATTGATGAAAATCCGGAAACCATCGCCATCAACTGGAGCCATACTTTTGCTCTCCGTGACCGAAAATTTTTCCTGACCGCCTATGCGGACAAGCAGGAAACATGCCTGGAGGCCGCCCCGACCAAGCGCATTAATGCAGCCCTGCGGCGGATCAGAAAGAAATATTCGGAGGAGCAGTTGAGCCGGGTTCATGTCAGCGAGGAGCAGACCCAGGCCGCCGGCTGAGAGCTGCCATGACCCTTTGCCCACGCTTTCTTCGCTGCATCCCCATGATGACGGTCATGGGGATTATTTTTTTTCTCTCCCATCAGCCCGGTACAGCCTTTCAGCTGCCCTTGCTGAGCGGTGCGGACAAGTTCGGTCATGCTATTCTCTATGCCCTCCTCGCCGGCACGGCTTTATATGCAATGGCGCCGGTTCCGCCCCGAAGAATGTTGCAGGCCGGACTGCTGGTGGTGCTGTTCTGCCTGCTGTACGGTATTTCTGATGAGTTCCACCAGTCGTTTGTTCCCGGCCGCGAGCCGAGCGGCGGCGACCTCCTCGCCGATGCTGCTGGGGCTGTGGCCGCCGTTGCCCTCTGGCTCCGTTCCACCGCCGACAAGCAGTTGAAATCTGCCTGAGTCGGCGCCTTCCGTTCTCGTTTCGTCCTGCTCAGGATTTCAGCAGCAGCCGTCCCATCTCCTTGGCGAAATAGGTGAGGATGATATCCGCCCCGGCCCTTGTTATGGCCAGCAGAGTTTCCGCCATGACCCGTTCCCCGTCGATCCAGCCTTGCTGAGCTGCCGCTTTGATCATGGCGTATTCGCCGCTGACATGGTAGGCGGCGATGGGCAGGTCGAATTCGTCGTGCAGGCGGGCGATAATGTCCAGATAGGCCACCGCCGGCTTGACCATCAGGATGTCCGCGCCCTCTTCTACGTCCAGGGTGGCTTCGCGCAGGGCCTCCCGACTGTTGGCAGGATCCATTTGATAGCTGCGCCGGTCCCCGAACTTGGGTGCGCAGTCAGCCGCTTCCCTGAACGGTCCGTAAAAGGCCGAGGCGTATTTGACCGCATAGGACATGATCGGGATCATGGAAAAGTCATTTTCGTCCAGAGCCGCCCGGATCTCGGCAACCCGCCCATCCATCATGTCTGACGGCGCGACCATGTCTGCACCGGCCTGGGCATGCGACAGGGCGGTCCTGGCCAGCAGTTCCAGGGTGGTATCGTTGTCCACGCTGTTGCCGATCAGGCAGCCGCAATGACCATGGTCCGTGTACTCGCACAGGCAGACATCGGTGATCACGGTGATCTCCGGGGACCTGTTCTTCAACTCCCGGATGGCCCTCTGGACGATGCCGTCCCTGGCATGGGCCCCTGACCCCATGGCATCTTTTTTTTCGGGCAGGCCGAAGAGGATCACCGATTTCACCCCCGCCGCCAGGCATTCTCTGGCCTCCTTGCCCAACTGGTCCACGGACAGACGAAAGACCCCGGGCATTGAGGCTACTTCCTCCCTCCTGCCCTTGCCCGGCATGACAAAGAGGGGAAGGATCAGCTGATCAGGCGAAAGTCTGGTTTCTCTGATCAGGGCGCGCAGGGTTTCATTCCGCCGCATGCGGCGCGGGCGGTATTCGGGAAAGATCATGGGTTACTCCTTTTCCAATTCAATATTCAATGTTTTGACCTTCCTGTGCAAGTGGCTGCGTTCCATGCCTATCTGCTCAGCGGTCTGGGAAATGTTTCCTTTGTTTTCCTGCAGCCTGGACCGCAGGTAATCGCGTTCGAAAGAGCGTTTTGCTTCCTTGTAGCCCAGGTGATGGTACTGCCCGGCGATGGTTGCCGGTGCAGCGAGTCCGTTCTTGGCGCCGAGGAAAAGGCTGACATCCTTGTCCGAGATCGTGTCGTCAGGGATCATGATCATCAGCCGCTCCACCAGATTGCGCAGTTCCCGCACGTTTCCCGGCCAGGCATGCTGCATGAGAACACGGATGGCCTCCGGCGAAAATGTTTTCCGGCCCAGTCCCAGCTTGCGGAATTGCTGAAGGAAATCCTGGACCAGGAGCGGAATATCCTCGATACGCTCGTTGAGGCTGGGGACGATGATGGGCACCACATTGAGCCGATAGAAGAGATCGGCACGAAAGGCGCCTGCCACGACCATTTCCTCCAGGTCCTTGTTAGTGGCCGCCAGCACCCGGACATCCACCTGGATGGTCCTGTTGCCGCCGACCCTTTCGAATTTGTGCTCCTGGAGGATGCGCAGTACTTTGGCCTGACTTTTCAGGCTCATGTCCCCGATCTCGTCCAGAAAAATTGTCCCGCCGTTGGCCTGGTCGAATTTACCCTGGCGGCGTTCCGTTGCCCCGGTAAAGGCCCCTTTTTCATGGCCGAACAGCTCGGATTCGATGAGTTCTTCCGGAATGGCGGCACAGTTGACCTCGATGATGGGCCGGTCACGGCGCGCCGACCGGTAATGAATGGTCTGGGCCACCAGCTCCTTGCCGGTACCATGGCCGCCTCGGATCAATACCGAGGCACTGGTCGGAGCCACCCGATCGATCTGTTCCCGCAGCTGGCGGATCAGCGGCGAATTGCCGGTCAGGGTCGGCCGGGCTGCGGTGGTGTCGCGCAGGATTTTGTTTTCCCGCTCCAGGTGGGCGACATGCAGCCCCTTGCTGATGGCCAGCAGGGTCTTGTCATAGGAAAGCGGTTTCTCGATAAAATCAAAGGCGCCCATGCGGGTCGCCTGCACGGCGGTTTCGATGGTGCCATGCCCGGAGATCATGATCACCGGGGTGTCGAAGCGGCGGGTTATCTCCTTGAGGGCCTCCAGGCCGTCCATGCCGGGCATCCAGATGTCCAGGAGGACCAGGTCGATTTCCTTCTGCTCAAGGAGCTGAAGCCCCTCTTCGGCGGAAGGGGCGGTGAGGGTGGCAAAGCCTTCATCGGCCAGGATGCCGGAGAGCGAATCCCTGATGGATTCCTCGTCGTCGATGATCAGCAGCGTATCGGCCATGGCTCGCCTGTTGAGTGGATATTCCCGCGCTCTGGCCGGCAGGGAAGGGGAGGGGATGAATCCTGTCCCCCTGGAGCCAGTCTGTCTATCATATCAGGTATCCAGGGGCAGCTCAACGAGAAAGACCGCCCCGTGCGGCTGATTGTCGCGAACCCGGATGGTGCCGTTGTGTTCGGTGACAATGGTGTTGGCAATGGCCAGCCCCAGGCCGGTGCCGGACTTTTTGGTGGAGAAATAGGGCTCGAAGAGTCGCAGCTTGATGGCGTCCTGGAGGCCGGGACCGTTGTCCGCAACCTCCATGATCACGGTCCGGTCCTGCCGGTTCACGGAGAAGGTGACGCTGATCTCGCCACCTTCGGCCAGCACTGACACCGCATTATCCAGCAGGTTGATCAGAATGCGCTTGATCTGCACCGGATCGAAGGAAAACTCGGGGATGGCCTCCCGGCAGGTCACGCTGAAGGCGATGTGCTTGTGCGCCTCGCGGTAGAGGATCAGGGTGTCCTCGGCAATGCTGACAATATTGCCCATTTTCTTTTTTACCTGGGGCATGCGGGCAAAGTCGGAGAATTCGCTCACCAGGCGCTTGATTTCTTCCACCTGATTGACGATGGTCCGGGTGCACTGGTCAAAGACCTCCGCATCCTCAGTGATCTTGTCCAGGTAGCGCTTTCTGAGCCGCTGGGCGGAAAGCTGGATCGGGGTTAGTGGATTTTTTATCTCATGGGCGATGCGCCGGGCCACTTCCTGCCAGGCTGCAAGCCGCTGCGCCTTCTCCAGCTTGGTCAGGTTGTCGAAGACGATCACATAGCCGATATGTTGTCCCTCCTCTTCCAGTCTGGTGATATTGACCAGCAGGGAGAAGGTTTCTCCCTTGCGCACGGTCAGGCGCAGGTGCCGTTCGATTGATTGCCGGCCCGAGGCATGCAATTCCCGGAAAAAATCCTCCAGGATCGCGACATGGGGACGGATCAGGATATCGTGGAAATCCTTGTTGAGAAATTCGGTGGGGTTGATGCGCAGAAGTTCCTCGGCGAATTTGTTGATGGTCGTGATTTCATTGCGCTCATTGATGGCAATGACCCCGGCGGTAACGTTTTTGAGCACCGTTTCCATGTAGTGGCGCCGCTGTTCCGCCAGGACCGTGCTCTTCTGCAGGGCCACGTTGGCCTCACCGAGTTTGCGGTTGCTAGCGGAAAGGTCATGGGTCATCCGGTTGAACGAATCCACCAGCAGCCCCATCTCGTCATCGGAATCCCTCGTCAGCTGGAAGTCGAGCTCACCTTCCGCGACCCGCCGGGTGGCATCCGCCAGTTTCTTTATCGGTCCGGTCAGGCCGTGGGCGATGTAGAAGCCGAACCAGATCGCACCGAAGAGGATGAGCAGGGTGATAATGATCAGCATGATGATCAGGCTGAGCTTGATGGGGGCCTTGAGCATGACCAGCTGCCGGTAGTCATTGATTCCGTCGGAAATGACCTTCATCCGCTCCAGCTGCTCGGTGGGGATGAGGTATGAACTGATCAGGAAATAGGATGTGCCCGGGGTGCTCTCCGGCTGGACATGGACAATGGAGCGCACCAGTTCGCCGATACCCGTATCCTGGGTGATGACTTCAGCCTGGCCATTGTTCTGCGCCAGGCGCAGGGCCTCGGTAGGGACAGTGGGCAGGGCAACGGTCAGCAGGCGTTTGCCGCGGAGGGAAAGGATATCCCGGGGAGAGTCGTCCATCAGGGTCAGGGCATCGGGGACGCCGGGCGGGGTATTCTCCAGGATTTTTTTGAAGAGATTTTCCACCTGCAGGTACCTGGTTTTCTCCCCTCGCGCAAAGCGCAGGGAATCGGCAATACGTTTCCCTTCGTTTTCGGCCTCCAGTTCGGTGTCGCGGAAAACGGACTGGGCCAGCTTGAGCGAGGACTGCAGGGATTCCTCGACATTGGAGTTGAACCAGTAATCCATGGAGGTGGACACGAAGCTCAGGGCGATGACAAAGAGCAGGGCGGTGGGGATGAAGGAGAGGGAAATAAAGGAGACGACCAGGCGGGTCCGCAGTTTGCTGCCGATGATGTTGAGCTTGCGTTCAAAGATCAGCTCCACCAGATTGCGCAGCACCAGGTAGAGCATCAGGAGGAGCAGCAGGCCGTTGATGTTGATCAGGGCGAAAATGAGGATGGTGCTGCTCAGCGGCAGGGTGTAGGTGCCTTTGAGCAAGACATGCTGGAGCAGGGCAAGAACAGGGATGAGCGCGCAGCAGAAGATGATCACGTAGCGGATATACCACCTTTTGGCCTCGCGCTGTTGGGGGGTGAGCATCCTGTTCAGTACCTGAATTCGATGGTCCGCGTTTCGGTTTCAAAATCCCACAGGGAGATAAAGGGAACCAGGTAGTGCATGTTCAGGGGCAGGGTTTTTTCGGCCAGCGTGGCATGGACGTGCAGGGCATAGGGGGCGTCCGGCTCCAGTTCATCGCGGTTGATGACCTTGATGCCGTTGAGCTCGGTCATGGCGGCCATGGCCTTGTCTATGGATTCGGTCACCACCGGCCCTCCGCTTCGCTCAGACAGGGTAATCCGGTACTGTTCCTTGAGGGCGTCATAGGAAAGGGTATGCTGAATCGTCATTTTTGCCAGAGAGGAGTTGAACCAGTTGTTGACCGTTCTCTCCAGTTCAACGAGAAAGGAAAAGGTTATGGGTATACCGTTTTTTACCCCTTCGATCATCTCCTCGGTAAAACCGTTCTTGATCGAGCAGAACAGGAGAAGATGGGTTTGGGAAGTGGTGATGAAGATATCCGAGATGTTCGGCCGGGCATCCTCTGCCCGTGCAGTTGCCTGCAGCAGAAGCAGAATTCCGAGGAGGAGGCAGAGGGGGCGGATAAAAAACGATTTCATGCAGTCACGAGCCGGTGATCGATTGGGGAATTTTCGGCCCCCGGAGTTGAAGGCGGAAAGACCTGCCACCCCAGTGATCGGGAAACTCCTTTTTTTACCCTATCTCGAACAGTTTGTCCATAGATTCAACAGGGTTTTTCCAGACCAGGGCAAGGATAGAGCCAGGCAATCGGCCTATCAGCCAAAAGGACAGAAGGTGTCGACCGGATGAGTTGAGGGCATCGCAATACCTGCGATTCCGATGCCGGCAGGCCTTGCAACTTGTTGAAATCTCAGTTGCGGATGCTCAGTGGTTAGAATTTTTGCGATGTTATCAGGTTTCACGGTTTGACAGACAGCGGGATTGCTTCTATTATTACTCATTTTATTCTGTACCCTGTCCTACCGGCAGGCAGAAAAGTAAAAGGAGACGATTTTGAGCAACAAAGGTGAAGCGCGAATGGTTCTGGTGACCGGCGGCTGCGGTTTTATCGGGGCCAATTTTATCCGGTTTGTCCTGGCGACCCGACCGGATTGGCATGTTGTTAATCTTGACAAACTGACCTATGCCGGCAATCTGCAAAACCTGAATGATATTGCCGACGATCCTCGGTACCGCTTCGTCAGAGGCGATATCTGTGATCAGGATCTGGTCGAATCCTTGTTTGCCGGTCATCGCATCAACACCGTGGTGCACTTTGCCGCCGAGTCGCATGTCGACCGCTCGATAACCGGCCCGGATACCTTCATCCGCACTAATATATTCGGCACCTTCACCCTCCTGGAGGTGGCCAGGAAACATTGGCTCGGCGAGGCCGGCGGAGATAACAGGGGAGCGCAAATCCGATTCCTGCATGTCAGTACCGATGAAGTGTTCGGCTCCCTGGGTGCTCGCGGTTATTTTTCTGAAACCACCTGCTATGATCCCCGTTCCCCTTACTCCGCCAGCAAGGCCTCATCGGATCACCTGGTCCGCGCGTACTTCCATACTTACGGCCTGCCGGTGCTGATTACCAACTGTTCCAACAACTTTGGGCCGTTTCAGTTTCCGGAAAAGCTGATCCCCCTGGTAATCAATAATGGACTGCAGGGGGTTTCCCTGCCGGTGTACGGCGACGGCGGCAACGTGCGGGACTGGCTCTTTGTCCAGGACCATTGCGAGGCCATTGCCCGGGCCCTGGAACAGGGCCGGCCCGGTGAATCCTATAATATCGGCGGCCATAATGAAAAACGGAACCTGGAGGTGGTGGAATTGCTCTGCGATATCCTCGACCGGCAGGCAGGCCCGCTTGCCTCCGGGAAGCCCAGGCGTTCCCTGATCACCTTTGTCCGGGACCGCTTGGGCCATGACCGCCGTTATGCCATTGACGCAGGCAAGATCGAGCGGGAACTGGACTGGAGGCCGAGGACGAGCTTCAGCGAGGGCCTGGAGAAGACGGTCGCCTGGTATCTCGGCAACCGGCCATGGCTGGAGTCGGTCATTGACGGCTCGTACCAAGAATATTACCGGAAGATGTATGGCGCCGGAGGTACGGCAGGGGAGGGGAAGAAATGAAGGTCCTCCCTACCTCGATCCCCGAAGTCCTGGTTGTCGAGCCGCTGGTTTTTGGCGACGAGCGGGGTTTTTTCTTTGAGAGCTACAACGAGCGGCAGTGGCAGGAAAAGACGGGCTTGAACCTGCGGTTCGTGCAGCATAACCATTCCCGTTCGGCCCGAAATGTCCTCCGCGGCCTGCACTATCAGATCCGCCNNGCCAGCCGCAGGGCAAGCTGGTGCGGGTCATCCGGGGCGAGGTCTATGATGTGGCCGTGGACTTGCGGCGCAACTCAGCCACCTTCGGCCGGTGGGTGGGGGCGCATCTGTCCGAGGAAAACAAACGGCTGTTCTGGGTCCCGCCTGGGTTTGCCCATGGCTTTCTGGTCCTGTCGGAGACCGCTGATTTTCTCTACCTGGCCACGGATTTTTATGCCCCTGAGCACGAACGGACCGTGGCCTGGGACGACCCGGACCTGAACATCAGCTGGCCCCTGCAGGCGCCGCCTCTTCTTTCGGACAAGGACAGGAGGGCATCGCGCTTTCGTGATGCCGAGGTCTACTTGTAAGAGGGACGGCGTATTCGGCTGTTTTGCCGTCCCGGAAATTCTCTCCCCCCCCCGAGAGCCTTAATTCTCGTTCGTGTCCCGATTCCGCGATCGTCCCCGATTTCAGTAGATTTGAAACCACCTGTCGTTGAGCAGAAAGTGGGCATAGATGGAAGCCCCGTAGCCCAGGGCGATGACCGGGGTCCATTTCAGGTGGCCGAAGAAGGTATAGTACCCGCGGGCCTGTCCCATGAGGGCAACCCCGGCGGCTGAGCCGATGGAGAGCAGGCTGCCGCCGGCCCCTGCGGTCAAGGTTACCAGCAGCCACTGTCCCTTGCTCATCTCCGGAAGCATGGTCAGAACCGCGAACATCACCGGAATATTGTCCACGATGGCGGAGAGGATGCCGACCATGGTGTTGGCAAACGTCGGCCCCATGACTTCGTAGAAAAAGTGGGAGACGAAGGTCAGGTAGCCGATAAAGCCGAGGCCGCCGACGCAAAGAATGACACCGTAGAAAAACATCAGGGTGTCCCATTCCGACCGGGCGATGTTTTTGAATATATCAAAGGGAGCAATGTCGCCGAGTACCTCTTTGGCTTTTTCCGGGTCAAAGCGGCCGGCGCCTTTGGTGATATGGGTTTTTTTCAAATAGAAACCGAATATCTGCAAATAGGCGAGTCCGGTCATCATGCCCGCTACGGGCGGCAGATTCAGAAAGTTGTGGAAGCTGACCGCAGTGGCAATAGTCAACCCGAAAAGCGCCATGACCACCTTGCCGCCCCTTTTCATTTGTATATTGATATCGCAGGCCGGCGGAGTGGAGACGGGGACGGCGAAGCTCATGAAAATCGCTGGTATCAGCCAGTTTACCACCGACGGGATGAACAGCGGGAAGAATTCCTGGAATGCTAAAATACCCTTCTGCCAGACCATCAGGGTCGTAATGTCGCCAAATGGGCTGAAGGCGCCACCCGCATTGGCGGCAACGACGATGTTGATGCAGGATATGCCGATGAATTTGGGTTGGTTCTTGCCCAGGGCCATGACAACGGCGCACATCAGCAGTGCGGTGGTCAGGTTGTCGGCAACCGGTGAGATGAAGAAGGAGAGAACTCCTGTCACCCAGAACAGCTTTCGGTACGACATCCCGGAGCAGACCAGCTTGGCCCGCAGAGTCTCGAAAACAAGTCTTTCCTCCATGGCGTTGATATAGGTCATGGCCACCAGGAGGAAGAGCATCAGCTCGGCATATTCGAGAATGTTGTGGCGGAAGGCTTGTTCGGCCGCATGGGGCAGGTCATGTGCGGCATACACCAAGGCGATGGCCCCCCAGATAAGACCGGCGGCCAGCAGTACCGGCTTGGATTTGCGCATGTGGGTGACTTCCTCGGCCATGACCAGCAGGTAGGCGATGACAAAGACAACCAGGGCGAAAAAGCCGACCAGATGCCCGGTGAGATCCAAATTCAGTTCCATGGGCCCGGCCGCCGAGGCTGGACCGACCAGAATCAGCAGAAAGAGCGGCAGCAGGGAGAGTGTCGTTGTCAGGCACTTCACGGGAAAACCTCTCTTGAATAACTTAATGATATTTATTTCATTGAATTTACGATAAATAGTACATATTTTGGGGCCATAATGCAACCTTTTTCCGCCCAGCCCTCTTCACCATTCAAGCCGGAGCATATTATCCAGGGCATTGACCCTGGCAAGCCTGATTTTGACGACATCGCCCGGATTGACCGGAAAGGAGGGGTTGGGCAGCAGGTCGACGTCGAAGAGGCAATCGGTCAGCAGCAGGCTGATCCGCTGGGGACCCCGGTGCAGAACCAGGGCATTGACCCTTTCCCCCTGTTTCTGCTCGAGGTAGCGCAGGATCCAGAAGCGGTGCCGCTGCTGTTTGACCGCCATAGCCCTGGCCAGGTTGCGGTTGAGGCTGGCCAGGAA
Source organism: Desulfobulbaceae bacterium (assembly GCA_003508005.1). Taxonomy (GTDB): domain Bacteria; phylum Desulfobacterota; class Desulfobulbia; order Desulfobulbales; family Desulfobulbaceae; genus UBA10518. The sequence continues at coordinate 22,619 of DNUE01000018.1, read as the reverse complement.
GTCCTGGCATTGCGCATGCGAAAACAAAATTCCCTTGCCCCGCAGCAGGTTGTTGAGCTGCATCTGCATGGCCAGGTCAAGAAAGCGACGGATGGGGGAGGTGATCGTGGTGTAGCAGGGCAGTCCCAGGCCGCTGTGGGCCTTGGCCGTAATCGTCAGGTCGCCCCTGGAAAGAAACCGGCGCTGCTGAGCAACCAGAAGTACTCCATCGTTGAACCCGGTGGCGATACGCTTTCTGGGCGGCGGTTGAGAGCGGAACAGCCCGGGCGCTTCCTGGCAGGCCAGATAGTTCGCGGCGGCACTATTGGCCAGGATCATCAGTTCGGCGACCAGGGAGCGGGCCGGGGTATCCACCGGCGACAGGGCAACCGCAACCCCGCCCTCGGCCGGCAACGAGATATTGACGTCCGGCAGGGGGAGGAAGAGGGCGTCGTTGTCGAGCCGCCTGCGCCGCAGCTTCTGGCAGAGCCGGTTGAGCAGTGAGAGGTCTGTGTCCGTGTCCATGGCCTGATCAGCCTGGTCATAGGTCAGCTGCCGCTTGACCTCGATCACACTGGGAGTGATTTTGGTGTCAAGGAGTTCCCCCTCGGGAGAGAGGTGCATGAAAAAGCTCAGGGCAGGCCTGGCCCTGCCTTGCACAAGGCTGCACAGGTTGTGGGCGATAGCCTCGGGCAGCATGGGTATCTGGTTTTCGGGGAAATAGAGGGAGGTAGCCCGTTCCTGCGCCTCCTGGAACAACAGGTCATTGGGAGCGATCACCTGGGAGACATCGGCGATATGCACCCCGACCAGGAATCCGTCCTCCCGCTGTTCAACATGCAGGGCGTCGTCAAAATCAAGGGTCTCGGCGCCGTCAATGGTAAAGGTTGCAAGTTCTCTCAGGTCCCGCCGTCTGCGGTCGGTCAGTAATTCCTCGGCGATGCTTTCGCGCAGGGTTCCCGCAAGTTCCATGGCCTGGCCGCTGAAGGCGAGCGGATGGCCTGAGCGGCGCAGGGGGATATTTTCATTCTCCTGCCAGACCCCTGTCCGCAGGAGGATCAGGTAGGGGTCGTGGGGTCCGGTGAGTCCGGCTTTTTTCAGCAGGGAGCGCACGGTTTCCGCTTCGGGACAATCGTTGCCGAAGAGATAATACTCTTCGAGCCAGGCCAGCACCCGGTCGCGCTCCTGCCAGTCCGTTTTTGAAACCTCTTCGCCCTGCATGGTCTTCTCCAGGGCCATGGCTCCCCGCGCCAGCAGCAGTTCTTTTTCCGCCTCCTTGGCGGCCTGTTGCCGCAGGTGCTCTACCTGTTCGGCGGAGTGGGCGGTAATCCGGCCGTTCTTGAATTTAAAAAATAAGTGGTCGGCGAGGACGGCCCGCAGGAAGGCAGCAGTCTGGCTGTCGCTGACCTCTTTGCCGAAAAGCAGTTCGGCGAGAAAATCAACGGAAAATTCGAGAACCGGTTCATCCCGGACGATTTCCCAGAGCCCCTGCAGATCAAGGGAGGCCGCTAGTTGTTGCCGCGTGCTGGCCGCTTCCTTCAACTGTGCGATAAGGGTGTCCCGGTTGTGGGCGAGGGAGTGGATCGTTCTGGAAACCGTGAGCAGCCGCGAGGGGGACAGATTGCTGTCCCGGCCGTTCTGGCCGAGCAGCCGCAGTTGTGTCCCGGTGGTGGCGGTGACATAGGCGCAGATGAATTTGCCGCCGTCAATGAATTCTACCAGGCTGCCTTGAGGAATCATAGGGATGAAAACACGTTGTGCTCAATTGTCGGGTCGTGGTAAGCTCACGACCTGTAGCAGGTAATGGAAACTTTGTCATTACTTTCTTGATAACCGCGCAATAAGTGAAAACAATGAGCATCCGTCACTGTGATTGCAAGATCTTGCAGGGCCTGCCGACGTTGAAATCGTCATTTTTGCAATTTCAACAATTTCTTGAGCAACTGTCGTGACCGAATCGTTGACTATGGATCAGTCCTCCGGGAGTGCGGCCTATCGCTCCGGGGTGGTGGCGATCATCGGCCCGCCCAATGCCGGGAAGTCAACGCTGCTCAACCATTTTCTCGGCCAGAAGATTGCCATTGTCACGCCCAAGCCGCAGACCACCCGCAACCGCATTCTCGGGATTCTGACCGGCGAGGGATATCAGATTATCCTGCTGGACACCCCGGGTCTGCACAAACCCCGGGAACTCCTGAACCGGGAGATGGTGCGCATCGCCCTGGACACCCTGGCCGAGGCCGATGTGGTGCTTTTCCTGGCGGATGCCACGGTCAGGACTCCCGAGCGCCTGGAAAAGCTTGGCCGTGAATTTGCCGTATACCTGCAACGGGTAAGCTGTCCGGTCATACTGGCCCTGAATAAGATCGATCAGTTGGACAAGGCACTGCTGTTGCCCCTCCTGGACCGCTATCGCTCCCTCCATCCTTTTGCCGCCATGGTGCCGGTTTCCGCCTTGCAGGGCGAAGGCACCGGCCTGCTGCTGGAGGAGCTGGTCCGCCTGTTGCCCGAGGGGCCTCGGTATTATCCGGACGACATCCCAACCGATGCCACGGAACGGTTTATCGCGGCGGAGATCATCAGGGAAAAGGTTTTTCTGCTCACCCGCGACGAAGTACCCTATTCGACGGCGGTCCTGATCGACAGCTTTCAGGAATCAGCCGGCGGCAGGCCTGTGGTCATTCATGCGACCATTCTGGTGGAGCAGCCTTCGCAGAAGGGGATCATCATCGGCCAGCAGGGCCGGATGCTTGGCCAGATCAGAAAGAAGGCCATGCCGGATATAGAGGAAATGCTGGATCGCAAGGTGACCCTGCGGCTCTGGGTCAAGGTCAAGAAGAACTGGACCAGCAACGAGCAGGTCCTCAGAGACCTTGGCCTGTAGCTCCCGGCGGAATACCGCCTGTCGCCGCCCAACCTTCCGGCACCGCGAGAGCGAAGCGGGTGCCGGGGATGGCCAGGCGCTCCTGCCGGCCTGCTGCCGCTTTTGTCCTCCGGGGATCTACGGCTTTTTGTCCCCCTGTCTGGGAGAGGGCTGTTTTTTCTCTTTGCTCTGAACGGTGAGTTGCAGGCCATTCAAAATGTAGAGGGCCGTGCGGAGCTGGTTGTCGTTCTGCAGGCGCGCTTCGGCCTCGGTCAGTTCGCCCTTGGCGAACCCGCTCTCATTGTCCGTTTTTTTGCTGTCCTTCAGGGTTTCATTTTCAAAATGTTTCGGCAGATCCCGTTCCCGGAGGGGCTGGGCCCCGTTTTTCTCCGTTGCCGCGGGGAGCGGCGGGATGAAGGCAACGTTGATGTCCGGCTTGATGCCCGTGGCCTGAATGGAATCGCCGCTGGGCGTGTAGTATTTCGCGGTGGTCAGGCGCAATCCCGCCCCATCCGGCATGGGGACGATGGTCTGTACCGACCCCTTGCCAAAGGTCTCGGTGCCGAGAATGATGGCCCGGCCATGATCCTGCAGGGCGCCGGCGACAATTTCCGAGGCGCTGGCCGAACCGCCGTTGACCAGGATAATGATCGGAAAACGGAATTGCTCGTCATTGCCCTTGGCCTCGAACACTAAATCCTGTTCCTTGTTGCGGCCCTTGGTCGAAACGATGATGCCGCTCTCAAGAAAGAGGTCAGCTACCTGGACCGCCTGGTCGAGAAGCCCGCCGGGGTTGTTGCGCAGATCGAGCAGCAGGCCGTTGATGGGCCCTTTTTTCTGTTGGCTGTGCAGGGCGTCGACCAGATCGCGGGCCGTGTTGGCCTGGAAGTTGGCGATGCGGACGTAGAACAGGCGGGGCTGCAGTTCCATGGATTTGACGCTGTGCAGGGGAATTTCGTCGCGGACAATGGCGAAATCCTTTGCTTCCTGCCAGCCGGTCCGGTGGATGGTGACGGTGACCGAGGAGCCTTTTTTCCCCCGGAGTTTTTTGACCGCCTCCAGCAGGGTCATGTTTTTGGTCATTTCCTCGTCAATGGCGATGATCTGGTCCCCGGCCATGATCCCGGCCCGGTACGCCGGGGTGTCCTCAATGGGCGAAACTACGGTCAGGAAACCGTCCTTGACGGTGATCTCGATGCCGATGCCGCTGAAACTGCCATGGGTTTCTTCCTGCAGTTCCTTGAAGTCCTCTGGAGTCATGTAGGCGGAGTGGGGGTCGAGGGAGGTCAGCATGCCGTTGATGGCCCCGGTGATAACTTCCTGCGGATCGATGGTATCCACGTAATGCTCCTGCAGCAGCGTCAGGACATTGGCGAAGACCTCGAGATTCGTGTAGGTCTTCTCGCGCAGATTGGCCTCCTCGGCCCGGAGGGAGGGAGCAGAGAGCAAAAACAAGGTCAACAGGAGCAGATGCGGTATTTTCATGACAGGATCTTCGCGCAATAAAAATTTTTTCGCCTGGTTGATGCGCGGAAAAAAATTCTCCGGCACTTGCGGCGTGTAATTTTTATACTATAATAATGATTGTCAATTTTTTACAGGAAAAATGTGGACATACGCATGAGGATTCTTCTCAGGGCGGGGGAGCCTTGTCCGACAGCCCCTGCAAGGTTATCCAGGCAAGGGGGTCCTCAGGTTCGGTATCGTGGCGGATTTCGAAATAGACCCCTTGGTCGAAGAGGGTGGCGATATCTCCGGCAAAACCAATGACGTCGCCGGTGCTGACCTTGTTTCCCGGCCGGCTTTTTATCTTTTCCATGCGGGCGGTGATGGAATAATAGTCCATTCCGTGGTCAATGATGACCATATTGCCGTAGCCTCGCCGGTAACCTGAAAAAATAATCCGACCAACAGCAATAGCCCTGATTTCTGCGCCATTCGGGGCATCGATAACGATGCCATTCATTACCTTGTCGTCCTCGGTATCCCCGAACCGTCTGATTAGGGCGCCGCTGACCGGGGGCGGCATCTTGCCCTTCTCCAGGGCAAAACCCTGCTCGTCGAAATCCTGACCCTGCTGCATGGCGACCAGGGTCTCTTCCAGATCGGCCTCTGCCTTGCGCAGTTCTCTGAGGGCCTGTTCGTGCAGCACCTTTTCTGTCTTGACCTTTTTCAGCAGACCTCTTTTTTCGGCGAGTAGTCTGTCAAGATTCTCCTGCAGCGTAACCGCGTTGCCAATGAATTCGTCGAGCAGTTCGCTTTCCCTTTCGTGAGCCTCGGTGGCAAGGGTAAGCTGGTCAATTGCCTGCCGGTACCTGTCCATGAGAGCGCGGTCGTAGTCAAGAAGTCGTTTGAACGAGTCGTTGAACAGCATCAGGTCCGGAAGGGCCCGGGTGGAGAAGATGACATTAAGAAAGCTGGTTTTGCCGGCGAGATAATAGGAGCGCAGCCGGACCTGCAGGTGTTCCTTGACCTTGACGATGTTGATCCTGGCTTCCTCAAGTTCGCGCAGTTTGACGACAAGCAGCTCTTTTTGCGAATCGCGCCGCTCTTGCATGACCTCCAGGCGGACCTGCTGCAGGGAGAGTTGCTGGTCGAGGCGCTCAATTTCAGCGAGGAGATCGAATTCTTGCTGACCGGCAATCTGCAGCTTGCCCAGATGGATTTTGATGCCGCTCTGCAGCTTCTGGATGCCGGTTTCATAGAGCTTGTGCTCCTGTTTGGTTGCATCCTGCTCGGCATAAACCGGAAGAACATGGCAGAACAGGCTCAGGATGAGGAGAAGGGCCGGAACCTGCGGGGTATGACGCTTGCGGCGTGCAACTTTGCCCGTCATAGTTGCAGGAATTTTCTGGTCGAGGAAAAACTGCCGATGGCGCAGAGCAGGGTGGAGACAAGGATGATAATCGCGATGACCGGCAGGGGGAAGAAGGTGAACTCGAACATGGCCAGGATCGAGGAGACGGCAAAGCGCAGCTTGATCCAGTTGAAGAGGAGGAAGAGCGCAATCATGCCGCAGGCTGAGCCGGTCATGCCCTGGAGGGCCCCTTCGAGGAAAAAAGGCACCCTGATGTAGTTGGTGCTGGCGCCGACGAGGCGCAGCAGTTCCAACTCATCCTTGCGGCCGAGCAGAGTGAGGCGGATGGTATTGGCGACCATGAAGGTGGTGGTCAGGATCAGCAGCGTGCCGGACAGGATGACCACAATGCGCAGCAATTTGATAAATGAGTAAAAGCGTTCCACCCATTCCCTGCCGTATTGAACCTTCAGCACCCCGGGCAGAGTGAGCAGATAATCGGAAAAGCGTTTTATCTTGGTCAGGGTTACCAGGGAGCGAAAGGGGTAGACCTCAATGGACGGCGGCAGGAAATCCTTGGGCATGTCGGCCAGAATCTCCCGGTCCTCGTCCAGCTGCTCGGCGAATCGATTGAAGGCGTCGTGGCGGGAGATAAAGTCGATCCGTTCGACCCGGTCGAATTTTTGAATCTTGTTTCGGTATTCCTCCTGCATGGCCGGGGAGGGCTCCTCGTCCAGATAAACGATCAGCCGCAGATCGTCGTCCAGTTGGCGGGCGGTATGAAGAGCATTGGTGTACAGCAGGTAGAAAAAGGCGAAAATCAACACCGACAGGGCGATGGTCATCAGCGTCAGCAGCTGGGATTTCCAGGTCTGGACTAGATTGCGCAGGGTCTGTTTGATGACCGCGAGGAAAAAGTTCATGGCCTATTCATCCGAAAAGAGATCATCAGCGAAGGCGAGTGCGGGGTCCGGGGCAGGCGCTTCGGCCTCGGGTTCCTCATCCCCCCTGGCAACAATGCGGCCTTCCCGCAGTTCAATGACCCGGTGGCTGGTGCCCTGGTAGATGGAGGTGTCGTGGGTAGCGATGACGAGGGTAGCCCCCTGTTGGTTGTACTGCCGGAACAGGGCCATCACCATCTCGGTTGTCTCGCTGTCCAGATTGCCGGTGGGTTCGTCGGCAAGGATCAGCTCGGGGTTGTTGGCCAGGGCCCGGGCGATAGCCACCCGCTGCTGTTCGCCCCTGGAGAGTCCCGAGGTCGGGGTGTTGTGTTTTTCCACCAGGCCGAGCCGCTGGAGGAGCTTTCTGATCCGTGTCTGCATGACCGAAGGCCGGGTGTAGGATACCTCCATGGCAATGGCGATATTCTCCGCCACGGTCCGTTCCGGCAGCAGCTTGAAGTCCTGGAAGGCGAAACCGATGGAGCGGCGCAATATCTGAAGTTTTACCGTGGAGATCAGGTTCAGGTCGTGCCCCGACACCTCGATCACGCCCTTGGTCGGTTTTTCCATACGGGTTAGCAGGCGAAGCAAGGTGGACTTTCCGGCTCCGCTCTTGCCGGTAAGGAAGACGATCTCGCCCTTGCGGACGCTTAAAGAAACATCAGACAGGGCCTGGATATCGGGGAGGTAGGTCTTCGAGACCTTGACCAGGTCGATCATCAGCTTCGGTTCTTCCTGGTGTTCGCTCATCCCGATCTCAGGCAAGGATTCTGTCGAAGATGGCATAGGCCTGGCGAACCACCGGAGAATCCGAAGGCAGCTGCAGGTAGGAGCGGCCTTGCAGTTCCTGGTTGATCAGGTCGTTGCTCGCAGAAATGATCCCGGCCAGGGGCAGGCCGGCCTCGGTGACCGCGTGATCGATCTTTTCCTGCAGGGCCTGGGGGACAGGGTCCGGGGCGCGGTTGACCAGCATGAACCTTTTGCCGACCTCGAGCTGGAGCGGTTCGGTGATGTCCGCAATGCGCCGGGCCGTCAGGATGCCCCGCGACGAGGGATCGGAGATGATCAGCAGGTAGTCAATCTTTCTGAGGTTCATCCGGCTCAGGTGCTCCATCCCCGCCTCGTTGTCCACCAGGATATAGCGGTAGTTCTCCGCCAGCCGGTCCATGGTCATGGCCAGGTACTGGTTCGCCGCACAGTAACAGCCCGGGCCGTCCGGCTGGCCCATGACCATCAGATCATAGCCGGTTTCCTCCACCAGGGCCTGGTGGATCTTCATCTCCATGTACTGATCGCGGCTCATGCCCGGGGGCATGTCTCCCTTGATTTCCTTGCGGATGGCACCAAGGGTGCTGCAGACCGTAAGCCCGAGCAATTCGTTGAGGTTGGCGTTGGCGTCGGCGTCCACGGCGAGAACAGGGGTCATCCCGCGTTCCAAGAGATATTTGAGGAGCAGGGCGGAGGTGGTGGTCTTTCCGGTCCCCCCCTTGCCGGCCATGGCAATGGTTATGGGCATTGTTTTTCCTGAAAAGGGGTGTTCCGCAGCAGTTTCTGTATAATATTCAGAATATACAATAAAAAAACTCAGGAGGCCAGTCAATTGTCAGAATTGCACATAGTGCGATTCTGATGCCGGCAGCTTCTGGCGTATATTGAAGATAGAGCGGCGGATGATCAGCGTTTATCGTCATTGGCAAAGATTGATGGATCTGGTAGGGAACGGAAGGGAGTTTTTTTGTGGACGCGGCAACGGATGTGCTTTATTTTCACAGGTCTTCAATCACTCTGGCATGGATGGCGCAATGCAACACAAGGCAGTTATTTTTGATCTGGATGGGACCCTGCTCGACACCCTGGATGACCTGGCGGCTTCCGGCAACCGTGTTCTGGCCGCGGCGGGTATGCCCGTGCATCCGGAGGACCGCTACCGTTTTTTTGTCGGCGACGGACTGCAGGTTCTGATCGAGCGCATCGTCCCCCCGGATCGGCGTGACCCGGAGCAACTGGCAGCCCTGGTCGAGGCCTTTCGCGAGGACTACGGCCGCAACTGGGACGTGCACACCCGTCTCTACGAAGGGGTGGCGTTTCTGCTGTCCGCCCTGCAGGAGGAAGGGCTGGCCATCAATGTCTTGTCTAACAAACCGGATGATTTTACCCGGTTATGCGTCAGCAGATACCTGCACGCCTGGAGTTTTCGGGAGATCCTCGGTCAGCGGCCGGGGATGGCCAGGAAGCCTGATCCGGCAGGAGCCCTCTATATTGCCGACAAGCTTGGGCTCCCGCCATCCGCTTTCCTCTATCTCGGAGATACGGGTACGGACATGCAGACCGCAGTCTCTGCGGGGATGCACGCCGTCGGCGCCCTTTGGGGCTTCCGCACCGCCGAGGAGCTGCTGGCGAGCGGTGCGGCAGATCTTGCCGGCCAGCCGTTAGATGTCCTCAGGCTGATGCAAAGAGGCTGATGACTGAAGACTATTAGGGACAAGCTCTGCGCGTTCGTGCAATACCTGATGATTTGGAAATGGTTGGCGGTGGGCGCTGTGGGCTTAATGAGGAACCGCTGACCTTCAACCTGCAACCTTCAGCCTTCAGCCTTCAACTTTCAGCCTTCAGCCTGACAAACCTTAGCCTGACCACCTATGAATTCACTCTTTCTTTCCTACGCCGGCCCGCCTCTTCTTGGCGCATTCATCGGCTATCTGACCAACAAGGTGGCCATCCGCATGCTGTTCAGGCCGCTCAAGCGCTGGCGGGTCCTCGGCATTCCGGTGCCGATGACCCCAGGGGTCATTCCGGCCAAGCGCCATGACTTGGCCAGAAACATCGGGGAAATGGTCGGCGCCCATCTGCTCACCAGCAGGGATATCGGCAGCGCCTTGTCTGAAGAGCGCTTCCAGGATCATCTGCGGGTCCGGGTTGACAGCTGGGTCAATGAACTCCTTGCCCGCGAACTCGGCCCGGTCCCATCCCTGGTGCCGGAGCGTTTTCAGGCCTACCTGAAGGTGGCGGTACGCACTTTCAAGTTCCAGGTCCGCAGGGGGATTCACCGCTCAATCCAGGGCGACGAATTTGCGAGCAAGGTGTCCCGGGCGGTGATGGAGCAGTTGCGGATGATGGGGGATCGTCCCCTGAACTCGCTGGTCTCACGGAACGAGCGGCAGGCAGTGTACGGGTTCATCGATACCCTGGTCAGCGATCTTCTTGCCGGTGAACGGACCGGTGAGTGGCTGGCCGGTCACCTGCGGGAGAATCTGCGGAACTCGGTGGCGCAGGACAAGACCATCGCCGACTATCTGCCTGCTCCGCTTCAAGAGCTGCTGCTAACTTCCATTCGGCAGCGCTCCCCTGAGATACTGCATCTCCTCGGCCGGATGCTGGGGGAGCCGCCGGTGCGGGAGCGAATCATCCTCCTGGTCCGCGGCGCTGTCGAAAATTTTATCGGCTCCCTCGGGCCGCTGGGCGCCATGGCCAGCGGTTTCTTGAACATGGATCGCCTGGAAGTGACCTTTCGCGAGTATCTCTCGGGCAGGGAAGGGGACGTCCAAGCCTGGGTTGAAAATCAGGAGGTTCAGCAGCACTTCAGCGCAGTATTGACCGGGCAGGCCGAGAAGTTCCTGTACACCAAGGTGGCCAGGTTTTTGGAGGGGGTAGCCGAGGAACAGCTCGACTCGGTCTGCCGGGAGGTCGCGCTGCAGGTGCTGGGCCTGCTGCGCAATCCCGGGGTGCAGGAATCCCTCGCCGCCCTGTTCAGGGAAAGCTTTGAGGAAATGCTGGGCCAGGGCGAGCGGAAAATCGGCGATCTCAGCGGACAGTTCCTGGACAGTGAGGCCGCTGGCGCATTCGCGAATACGCTTGCCGGGGAAACCGTGGCCCTTCTCCGATCGCAGAGGGCGGCAAAGGTCATCGACAAGATGCTGAACAGCATGTTCGATGCCCTCCTCAAGCGCCCGGTGGGAGTGCTGAATACTCTCCTGCCGGCCGGGGTGCGCTCCGGATTAGCGGATTATGCGGCGCTGACCATCAACCGTATCCTGCTGCGCGAGGTGCCGAGCATTGTCGAATCGCTGAATATCAGGCAGATTGTCACCTCCAAGGTGGATTCCCTGGACCTGCTGCGGCTGGAACGTCTGCTCCTGTCCATCATGGAAGAGCAGTTCAAGTACATCAATCTGTTCGGTGCCCTGCTTGGTTTCCTGCTTGGCTTGATCAATCTGCTCCTGCTCCGGCTGTCGTAGGCCCTTTCCCCTCCCCGGCCGGCGCCGCAGTGGATTCCTCCCCATCGCCGGCGCTGCGCAGGGCATGCAGTTCTCTGCGCAGCTGTTTTTCCCGCTTGTTCAGATCTGTGACCTGCTGTTCGGCCGCGAGCAGCTTGCCGCTCGTCTCCTGCAGGCGGGTCTTGAGGATATCCACCTCCTGCCGGGATGGGGCGAGGAGCCTGTTCTGTTCCTGGCCGTATCTGAACATGGCGTCAGCCTTCAGCCGGGCCCGCTCAAGTTCGCCTTCGGCGATTGCCGCTCTGGCCCTGGCCTCCTTCAAATCGATCTGCAGGCGATTGATCTCCGCCATCTGGAGTGACTGCTCTTTTCGGATTGGGGCCAGTTCTTCCCGCAACGTGCGGGCATTCTCAACAGCCTGTTGTTTTTCTTCCCGCATTTTCTCACGCTGCATGCTGGCTTGTTGCAGTTTTTCCTCCCTGTTCTGGACAAAGGCGCGCAAATGGAGCAGTTCAGTCTGCAGGGCGGCGAGAAGGACCTGCGGGTCCTCTGCCGCCGCTTCTGTTTCGGCGGTATGCTGTTGTTCCTGATGTGAAGCGGACTGGCCTCGGCCGCCGGCGATTCCGGCAGGGGCATCATTGCTCGCGCCATTCAACTGACCTGGCGCTCCGTGCGGCTGGACCGGTCCAGCAGCGACCTGTTTGCTGGTGGACACCTGCACCCAGTTTTTTTCCTCGGACCTGCTGCCGGACAGCACCTTACCCCCGTTTCTTTCCAGGAGAGGATATTTTTTGAGCTGGTGCCCGTGATACAGGGACAGGCCCAGGTAGAGAATAATCCCGATGGCACTGAACAGAATGATGCGGGGGGGAATAGCCATGGGCTTACCTGCGAAAATTTGGTCAGACAGGCTTCAGGAACACAGTGGACAGGGGCGGCAGGGTCAGGATCAGGCTCTGACCATGCCCGTGCGCGTGTTCCGGCACAGTGTGGAGATTATCGTCCCTGAACAGGCCGCTGCCCCAATAGATGTCCTTGTCGCTGTTGATCAGTTCGCGGTACAGGCCGGGGCGGGGGACCCCGATCCGATAGTGACGGCGGACCACCGGCGTGAAATTGGAGACGATGATCAGATAATTGTCTCGGTGCTGGGCATAGCGGATAAAGGAAAAAATCGAGTTGTCGCTGTCGCTGGTGTCGATCCAGGAGAACCCGTTCCAGTCGAAATCATTTTCATAGAGGGAAGGTTCACTGCGATAGACCATGTTGAGGTCGCGGACGAAGCGTTTTATCCCCTGGTGGTTGGGGGCGTCCAGGGCCTCCCATTCGAGGCCGAGGTCATGGTTCCATTCCTGCCACTGGGCGAACTCGCAGCCCATGAACAGGAGCTTCTTGCCGCAATAGCCCCACATGAACCCGTAGTAGGCGCGCAGGTTAGCGAATTTCTGCCATTCGTCGCCGGGCATCTTGTTGATGAGCGACCCCTTGCCGTGGACCACCTCGTCGTGCGACAGGGGGAGGATGAAGTTTTCGTGAAAGGCATAGAGCATGCCGAAGGTCATCTGGTTGTGTTGGAACCGTCGGAATATAGGGTCCTGGCGCATGTAGCTGAGCGTGTCATGCATCCAGCCCATGTTCCATTTCAGGTTGAAGCCGAGTCCCCCTAGGTAGGGAGGCTTCGTTACCATCGGCCAGGCGGTGGACTCCTCGGCGATGGTGAGGATGCCGGGAAAGACTCCGTGCACCACCTCGTTGGTCTTCTGCAGAAAGGAAATGGCCTCCAGGTTTTCCCGGCCGCCGTAGCGGTTGGGGATCCATTGCCCCTCTTCCCGCGAATAGTCCAGGTAGAGCATGGAGGCAACCGCATCAACGCGCAGGCCGTCGATATGGTACTTGTCCAGCCAGAACAGGGCATTGGCGATCAGGAAGGAGCGGACCTCGTTGCGGCCGTAGTTGAAGATCAGGGTCCCCCAATCCTGGTGTTCACCCTGCCGGGGGTCCACGTGCGAATAGAGGTGAGTGCCGTCGAAGAAATTGAGCCCGGATCCGTCCTTGGGAAAGTGGGCCGGGACCCAGTCGAGGATGACCCCCAGGCTGTGGCGGTGGCACTGGTCGATGAAGAACATGAAGTCTTCCGGGGAGCCGAACCGGCTGGTGGGCGCGAAGAAGCCGAGCACCTGGTAGCCCCAGGAACCCTCAAAGGGGTGCTCGGCGATTGGTAGCAGCTCGATGTGGGTGTAGCCCATCTCCACAACGTAGGGAATGAGGAGGTCGGCCAGTTCCCGGTAGCTCAGATAGCGCCGGCCCCATTGCTCGTCAAACACCTTGCGCCAGGAGCCCAGGTGCACCTCGTAGATGGAGAGCGGGCTGTTCAGGCTTTGGCGTTCCTTGCGGGTGGTCATCCAGGATTCGTCGTGCCACTCGTAGCGGTCCAGATTGACCACCAGGGAACCGGTGCGCGGCCTTTCCTCCAGGGCAAAACTGAAGGGATCGGATTTGTCGAAGGTCTGACTGTCCGCGGCGGTGATCCGGTACTTGTAGACGCTCCATTCGGGCAGCCCCTGGATAAAGAGGGTCCAGATGCCGGCATTGCTGGAGTGCATGACATGCGCATCACCGTTCCAGCCGTTGAAGTCGCCGATCACTGCCACCTTTCTGGCATTGGGCGCCCACACCGCTAAGGCGACGCCTTCTCTGCCGTTCATTGCCAAGGCATGGGCGCCGAATTTTTCATAGGCCCGCTCGTGGCTGCCCTCGTTGAACAGGTGCTTGTCGAAATCGGTCAGCCAGGCGGCTGGCAGGGGATGGCCGGCATACTTATTCTTGGACATGGAAGATGCTCTCGCTGCTTGATCGGAAGAAATATTTTTCATGAATATATTATATAGTATCGCGGTACCGGGAAAAAGTCATGAATTTTAGGCCGCAAATGTTTTCATTGCTATGATGAGAAATTGAAATTGTTGAATTCGGCTTGATGAACCGCCTAACCAATTGCGAACAGAGGGTGAAAGTGGTTCCGATGAAATTATCGGTCTTGGGGTCGGAATCAACGTGCAGGTTGGCCGTGAGTCTGCGAATCCCAACAGCCGGGGCGAGAGTTCACGCGCACAGGCGAAGGATCTCCGCGATCACTTCCAGCGAATAACCATCCAGGCGCCAGATTTTGGCCAGCTTGACCGCATTGGCCGCGATGGCCGGAATATCGGCGGCAGGGATGCCGAGCTGCGCCAGGCGGATCGGGCTGCTGACCCGGGCAAACCACTGCTCAAGCCTGACGACGGTCTCTTCGGCAGCGCTTGCCTTGTCCATCCCGCTGATGCCAAATATCCTGCCGCCAAGCTGCTCCAGGCGTGCGGTGTCGGTGCGGGCGCGCCAGCGGAGCCAGCCGGGGATCACCACCGACAGGCCCGCTCCGTGCGGAACGTCATAGAGGGCGCTCAGCGAGTGCTCGATCATGTGCATGGGAAAGCCCGCCCGGCCGACTCCCGCGCCGGTCAGGCCGTTCAGGGCCAGGGTAGCCGTCCACATCAGGTCGGCCCGGCCGTGGAAATCCCGGGGATCGGCCAGGCAGCGGTCGCAGCTCTCCATGGCGTTTTCGATGAGACCCTCCATGATCCGGTCCTGCACCGGGGTGGCCTGGTCCTCCTTGGTCATGTAGAACTCCAGGACATGGGCAATGGCGTCCACGGCGCCGTAGGCAGTATAGTCGGGCGGAACCGTGAAGGTGGCCTCCGGGTCGAGAATCGAGACCTTCGGAAACAGCTGCTGGCTGCCGAAGCCGAATTTCTCCCGGGTGTCGTCCCGGGTGATCACCATACCCGAGTTCATCTCTGAGCCTGACGCGGCAAGGGTCAGCACCGTGGTCAGGGGCAGGGCGCTCTTCACGCTCTTCTTGCCGGTGAAGAATTTCCAGACATCATGGTCAACCACGGAGCCGGCGCAGATAGCCTTGCCGCTGTCCAGGACGCTGCCGCCGCCCACCGCGACGATCACTTCGGCCTGGTGGGCCTTGGCCTTGGCGATTCCCTCCTGGACATGGGACAGCAGGGGGTTGGATTTGACCCCGCCGTGCTCGATTGTCTCGACGCCGGCATCTTTCAGGGCGGTGACGACGGTATGGAGGATTCCGTTCTTGATTACGCTGCCGCCGCCATAGACCAGCAGGCAGCGCTTGCCCCAGGCGGCGGTTTCCCGGCCGATGGCGGGGATGGTTCCCTTGCCGAAGAGGATCTTGGTGGGGTTGAACCAGACAAAATTCTGCATAGGTCAGCTCTCAAAGGTGATTTTTGAATTGCCCGCCAAGACAGCGGGCGAGCTCGGAAAACTGGGCAAATGAAAGCTGTTCCGCCCGGATTGTCGGACTAAGACCAGCCTGGGCGATGATCCTGTCCAGCAGTTTTTTGTCCGGGACAAGGCCGCTGGCCGCCAGCCCGTTGCGCAGGGTTTTTCGGCGCTGGCCAAAGCAGCTGTGGACAATTTTTTGCAGGAGGGGCCAGTCCGCCGGCCCCGTCGCGGCCAGGCAAGGAGGTGGAGGCTGAAAACGGATGCGGATGACCAGGGAGTCGACTTTCGGCCGGGGATGGAATTCGTCCGGCTTAACCAGCAGCAGGGGCTCGATGGTCGCGCAGCCGGCAAAGAGCACCGAGGGAATGCCGTATTCCCTGGTGCCGGGGGAGGCCATCAGGCGTTCGGCCACCTCCTTCTGCAGCATGACCACTGCCCAGGCCGTTTTTTCCCGGTGCTCCAGCAGCCGGAAGAGAAAGGGCGAGGAAATAGAGTAGGGCAGGTTGGCAATGAATTTGAGGCTGCCGCCGGAACGGGCGGCCAGTTCGGCCAGATCGACCTGCAGGATATCGCCGTGCACCAGTTCGACATTGGCGGCCAGGTCGTTCTTGTCCCGGTGCAGCTGCACGATTCCGGAATCCGCCTCGATGCCGATTACCCGCCGCACCCGCGCGGCAATAGGGTTGGTCAGGGCGCCCAGGCCGACGCCCACTTCCACTACAGTGTCGTCCTCGCCGGGAGCGGCCAGCGCCACGATGCGTTCGGCGGTATGGCGGTGCACCAGGAAATTCTGGCCGAGCCGCTTGTGGGGGGCTAGGCCCCTGCTCTGCAGAGTCGCCCTGGTGTTCTGGTAGGCCATGGCTCAGTCGAGGAGGTGTTTGCGCCGGCGTTTTTCCCGGACCGCAATGAAAAAACGCAGGGACAGAAAGTAGCTGGCAACGGCCAGGGGCAGGCCCAGAATGAGCCATCCGCTGAGCAGAACCATTATGGCGTTCGCGCCCAGCTGGCTAACCGACTTGAGGCTGTCAATGAATCCGCTGCTTTTCAAGGTATCCAGCACGACCAGGATGCGGTCCCAGGTCAGGCGGCCAGGCAGGATCAGGTCGCCGACCAGCCAGCACAGGTAGTACAGAGGCCCCATGGTCAGCGGATTGCTGACAACCGTGGCGGAAATCAGGGCGGCAATGGTACTGACTCGCAGCAGCAGGGTCACGCCGATGATTCCAACCGTATGCAGCGGAATCGTGGGCGAGATGCCGATGAATACGCCAATCGCCGTGCCCAGGGCCAGAGAGCGGGGATCGCCCCGCAGGCGCTTGAATTTCATGGCGTAAAATTTAACTGTTCTGGTCAGACTGAAACTCATGCCTGCTCATCCCGATCAACGGCATTAAGATTGATGACCACGCAACAATTCGGCGCAACAGGACAGCCGGGGAGTTTTTGGCGGAAGCGCAATGCGCGAGATGCCAGGGCCGGCTCGCTCGGTAATGTAATGAAATCAACGTGGCCGATGGGGAGCGTATTCACTTAGTGCGACTTCATCAGGTTTTGCGGGGCCATCATCAGTGCAGTTGCGGCCGGGAATAAACGTCAGCGTCCGGGTCGAGAACCTCCCCGCGTTGAAAGCGGTAAAAGCCGGCCAGGCCGATCATGGCGGCGTTGTCGGTGCAGTAGACCGGCGCCGGGACAAAGAGCTGGAGGCCTGCCGCCTTGCTCTGCTCGGCCATGGCCTGCCTGAGCCGCAGGTTGGAGGCCACGCCGCCGCCGAGGACCACCTGTTCTGTCCCCATGTGACGTGCTGCCCTGATTGTCTTGCTTACCAGGACCTCAACCACGGCCTCCTGGAAGGAGGCGCAGATATCGGCGACAGGCAGGGGCAAATCCTTCCGCCGGAACCCGTTGACGAAGTTGACCACGGCGGTCTTCAGGCCGCTGAAGCTGAAATCAAGGCTGTCCTGGTCCAGCCAGGCTCTGGGAAAGGTGATGGCCGCGGGGTCGCCCTCCATGGCCATTCTGCTGATAATCGGGCCGCCCGGATAACCGAGGTCCAGGAGCTTGGCCACCTTGTCAAATGCTTCACCGGCGGCGTCATCGCGGGTGCGGCCCAGGCACCGGAATTTGGTATGGCTGCCGACCCGGTACAGTGAGGTGTTGCCGCCGGAGGCGATCAGCGCGATGTAGGGAAACTGCGGTGCCGGTTCCTCCAGGAAGGGGGAGAGGAGGTGGCCGGCCATGTGGTCCACCCCTACGCAGGGGATGTTCAAGACCAGGGCCAGACCCTTGGCAAAGGTGAAGCCGACGAGGAGGGAGCCGATCAGGCCGGGACCCTGGGTCGCGGCAATGAGGTCGAGGTCGGTGAGCTCAACCCCGGCAATGGTCAGGGCCTCCTGCACCACCGGCCACACCGTCTCGATGTGCCGGCGGGAGGCAAGCTCGGGGACAATGCCGCCGTAGCGGGCATGAACATCAAACTGGCTGCTGACGATGCTGGAGAGCACAGTCCGGCCATCAACCAGGACCGCGGCCGCGGTGTCGTCGCAGGAACTTTCAATGGCCAGGGTCAGCATGGTCGAAACAGCCTGCAGCTGTCACGGTTCGATATTTTCCGCCAGGGGATAGGATCCCAGCCATTCATAATAGGCGCAGGTCCTCCGCAGGATATTGCCCGCTTCCTGAATGACCGGATCCTCTATATGGCCGATCATGTCCAGGAAGAAAAGATAGGTCCACTGCTTGCCCTTTACCGGCCTGGACTCGATTTTCGCCAGGTTGATGTTCTTGGAGGAGAGGATGGTCAGAACCTCATTCAGGGCGCCTGGACGGTCCAGGAGACCGAGCAGCACTGAGGTCTTGTCATTGCCGCTTCTTGTCGGGGATTTCTGCCCTATTATCAGAAAGCGGGTGGTGTTGCCCTGGTAGTCCTCGATTCCCTTGACCACCAGCTGCAGTTCATAGGTATCTATGGCCAGTGAACTGGTGATGGCGCCGATATTCGGGTTGTTCGCGGCCATCTGTGCCGCGGCAGCAGTGGAAAATACCGGCAGGGTAGGAATCTTGGGCAAGTTCTTGTGCAGCCATTCGCGGCACTGGGCCAGGGGCTGGGAATGGGAGGCCACGGTCTGGACATCCTCGATGTTGCCGGATCGGCAGACCAGATTATGGGTGATGGGCAGCTGAATCTCGCCGCAGATTTTGACATTGTACTTCATGAACGAGTCCAGGGTCGAGGACACCGCTCCCTCGATGGAGTTTTCCACCGGGACGACCCCGTAGGAGGTGCGGCCTTTCTCCACCTCCCTGAAGACCTCCTCGATTGATTCCATGGGTTTATAATCGGCTGAGTGGCCGAAATACTTGACTCCGGCCAGATGGGAAAAGGTCGCTTCCGGCCCCATGTAGGCCACCTTGATATTCTTCTGGGAGAGGCGGCAGGTGGTGATGATCTCGTGGAAGATGGAGAACAGGGACTTTTCGGGAAACACCCCGTTGTTGTCGCGCTGGAGCCTGGTGAAGATCTCGAGTTCGCGTTTCGGGTCCCATTTAGCCCGGCTCGATTCGTCCTTGAGGATGCCTATTCGCTTGGCGCAGTCGATGCGGTCCTTGAGCAACTGGAGGACCTGATCGTCGATGGCGTCGATTCTTTTTCGAATGTCTTCAATCGTCGGTTTTTTGGGCATGGCAGGCCTGTCTCTCTAAATCAGCTCGGGTTCCGGTTGCCGAAAGATATCCGGTACCGCGGGGACATGCTAAAGCATCTGCGAGGACTTGCAAAGAAAAAACTGAAAAGTCTTGCGCTTGTCACCTTTTTCAATAATATACGCCGGTCAGGACCGGTTTGTCCGGCGTCAAAAATATTTATCAGTGGGTGCGGCATGAGCAAGTTTCAGGTGAACAAGACCTACGCGGAAATAAATGCCCGGATCAGGGCCGGTGAGGCGGTGGTGGTGAACGCCGAGGAGATGATCGACATCGTCCGCAGGGATGGACCGGTGGAGGCGGCTCGAAAGGTTGACGTGGTTACCACCGGGACCTTTTCCACCATGTGTTCCTCCGGCGCCTTCCTGAATTTCGGCCAAACTACCCCCACCATCAAGGCGGCCAGGGTTTGGATCAACAAGGTCCCTGCCTATGCGGGTCTCGCGGCCATCGATATCTATCTGGGCGTAACGGAACCTGCTGAAGATGACCCCCTCAACAAGATCTACCCAGGCGAATTCCGTTACGGCGGCGGTCATATCATCGAGGATCTGGTGGCCGGCAGAAAGGTCTTTCTTGAGGCCAAGGCCTATCCGACGGACTGCTATGCCAACCGCAAATGCAAAAAGGAACTCGCTTTGGCCGACATGGGGCACGCACTGCTCTGCAACCCGCGCAACGGCTACCAGAACTACAACTGTGCGGTCAACATGACCGACCGGACGGTCTACACCTATATGGGCACCCTGAAGCCGCACTGCCGAAATGCCAATTACTGCAGCGCCGGCGAGTTGAGCCCCCTGCTCAATGATCCCTATTACCGGACAATCGGCCTGGGAACCAGGATATTCCTCGGCGGCGGCGTGGGTTACGTGACCTGGCAGGGCTCCCAGCACAATCCGCATGCGCCCCGCAGTCCTAACGGTACGCCGCGCCGGCCGGCCGGAACCATCATGGTCCAGGGCGACCTGAAGCAGATGTCCGCTCATTGGCTGCGCGGGGTCAGCCTGCAAGGCTACGGCTGCTCCCTTGCCGTGGGGCTGGGGGTTCCGATCCCTATCCTCGATGAGGAAATGGCCTATTTCACCGGGGTGTCTGACGCGGAGATTTTTACGCAAGTGGTTGATTACGGTCATGATTACACCAACCGGGTCGACCGCAACTACGGCGAGGTCAGCTATGCCGCTCTGCGCTCCGGAGAGATTGAGGTGGCCGGCAAAAAGGTGCCCACCGCGCCGCTTTCCAGCCGGGTCAAGGCCCTTGAGATCGCCGAGATCCTGAAGCAGTGGATCCTGGACCGGAAGTTCGAGCTGGGCGAGCCGGTGGCGCAGCTGCCCACGGTGGATTATTCCGTGGACATCAACAAGTAAGGCTCGGGCAGATTCCGGTCTTGCCGCTTAGCGAAAAGGAACAGGCTGTCCGCCGCATCCTGGTGCAGGCCGGGCGGGTAGCGATCGCCTTTTCCGGCGGAGCGGACAGCTCCCTGCTGCTGTGGCTGGCCCTTGATACCCTGGGGCCGGCCAATGTCCTTGTCCTGACCGCCCGTTCTTCCCTCCTCCCGCCACGGCATCTGGAATGGGCAACGAGTTGGCCTGCGCGCCAAGGATTGGCGGGCAGGGTCAGCCATCTCCTGGTCGACATCCAGCCTCTTGCCTGGACCGAATTTGCCAGCAATCCTGCAGACCGCTGTTATCTGTGCAAGAGCAGGGTGTACCGGCTTTTCCTGGATCATGCCCGGCGGCAGGGCATGGCGGAGCTGCTCGACGGCACCAACGCCGATGATCTGCAGAGCGAAAGACCTGGCCTGAAGGCTCTCCAGGAACTGGGGATCGTGACTCCCCTGGCTGCGGCTGGCTTGAGCAAGGCCGAGGTTCGAGCCCTGAGCAGGCAGATTGGTCTTGATACCTGGGATGTCCCGTCGGCTTCATGCCTGGCGACCAGGATTCCCGAGGGCCTGGCTATTACCCCGGCACGCCTTGCCCGGATCGACATTCTGGAAACATACCTGGAGGGTATTGGCTGCGAGGGCTGCCGGGTCCGCCTGGATCGCAGGGATGAAGATACCGTGTACGTGCAGGTGCAGGAAAAAGATCTGCCCCGGCTCGTTGCCGGCTGGGAGAGGGGCGACCTGCTTGATTTTTTCAATGATTTCGGTACGAAAAAGGTATTCCTCGATTTACGTGGGCGATAAGACGGAACCAATGCAATCCCCAAAAAAAGCCCTGAGCCCTGTAAAAATCAAGGTTTGCAGTGAAGAAAACCTATTTTTTCCTTTGACAAAGATTTATCTATCGTATTAAATTTGAGAAGTAAGCATTGTTTGTGAGTCGGTATCTTCACCGATGGGCCTCAGATGCCATATTGGCAAGAACAAAAAAATGGGAGGGAAGTATGAACAAGAAGGAGTTGGTTGAAGCAATGGCGGGTGCTGCCGATATTAGCAAAGCTGCTGCAGAAAAAGCGCTGAACGGCATGCTGATGTCTGTGACCAAAGCAATGTCCAAGGGCGACAAGGTAACCCTTGTAGGGTTCGGAACCTTTTCTGTGGTAAAACGTGCCAAGCGGAAAGCGAAAAATCCCCGTACTGGAGCAATGATCAATATCCCTGCCAAGAAGGTTGCGAAGTTCAAACCGGGCAGCAAGCTGGCCGATGCGGTAAAGAAATAACTTTTTTTGATTATACAGCAAAAACAGCTGGCATTTTTGCCAGCTGTTTTTTATTTTAGCTGAGTGTTGTCGGGAAGTGGCTCAGTCTGGTAGAGCACAGCGTTCGGGACGCTGGGGTCGGAGGTTCGAATCCTCTCTTCCCGACCAATAAAATCAAGTAGTTACATCAGTCTTCCTCTCAGTTTTTTTAATAACTACCCCATTACTACCCAGAAAGGATAAAAATCCTCACGGCAATTTTTTTTACCGCCAGGAGGACAGTCCGAAAGTGGATAGTCCCCAATCAGTTTTTGGATTCGGCCCCGGCCCCTTTTTTGGGGTCAGCACAGATTTGCACCGGCAAAAAAAACCAGGAGTCAGGCCCAGGGTTCAGGTCCTACAGAATAGTTTTGTTTTGAAACAGACTATTCCCAACAACACCAAACTCGATACATTTCACATGTTTTCCAATAATATGTAGTGTCCCAAGAAGATGATGTGCGCGAAATACCATTGAATACGCCGAATTCCTGTGCATCGGCATCGGATACCCAACCCCTAAGAGAAGTTTGCTCTCCAGGGGTAACGGGCGTACCGTCGCAAGCAACAGAAGGGTAGGTTATTAGCGGTTCAATTGGACATGCTCCCCCTTCCCCAGAAGTTGGTAGGTCAACTTGATTGCAGACCCAAGTTTCGGAAGGGCAGACATCCGCCGCGTTGGCCCATGTTTGCAAACGGGACGAAAGAGCATGATTGATACCTGCGCTTGTCGTGCAATAGCCGTTGGTAACATTATGGGTCAGCAAGCCGGTTCCAGGCCGCCCTTTTCCCCAGAGCCTGTTATTTCCTGATCCATCCACAGTCCGTAACTCGCCTGGCAGTTCCAGCTTGCCGGTAGCCTTATCATAATAGACTTCAGCACCAGCAGTCTTGCCTTCATCGTTATACTGAACTTGCCCATTGGTTCCTTTCGCTCCTGAACCCATTGGAATAACCACCACCTTGTTTTGTGCGAATACATAATAAGTCGGAAACAGCAGCGCTGCCAGAGCGATTATTGATAGTATTGTTTTCATGATCCCCCCTTGAAAATTTTGACAGCAACAACCCTTTCTCTAAAATTAAACCATTCCCAATAAGCAAAATCAAATTCATCTGGTTTCAAATAAAAATCTGATTACGTACGAAACTCA
>DNUE01000053.1 GCA_003508005.1 Desulfobulbaceae bacterium | reverse complement strand
ACGGAAGAAAAATAGGTGTAGCGATTGCGGGCCTGGCTTTCGCCGGAAAAGGATTTCAGAAGATTCTTTTCGGTTTCGGTGCCTTTGACGCTCTTCACGATCCATGCTCCTTGTCATAATAGGCCCTTGCGGGCGTTGGATGGGACATTGGGCTTAACAGGGTGAGCAAGCCCACGTTCAATAGATGCCGGCAATGGGTCAAGCCTAGAAACCTGTTTCGGGGAGATAAACGAGGAATCGCTTCGCTTCCCAGGTCAGCCGGTCCGATCCTTCTTCAGGCATTTGTTGCAGATGCCATAAATCACGGCGTTCTTTCTTTCTATCCGGCCCCAGTGAGCGATTTCTTCCGGAACCCCGGACTGATCGAAGCCGGGCCAGTGAAAGTCCATGATTTCCT
Organism: Desulfobulbaceae bacterium; assembly: GCA_003508005.1. Taxonomy (GTDB): domain Bacteria; phylum Desulfobacterota; class Desulfobulbia; order Desulfobulbales; family Desulfobulbaceae; genus UBA10518. The sequence goes on along the minus strand of DNUE01000053.1, from coordinate 3,394 downwards.
TGCAGCGACTGCAGACCAGGTGGTGGTGGGTGTCGTCCGCCACTTCGAACCGTCCCTGGCTTTCAGCCGTATCCAGCTTGTGAATCAGACCATGGCGGGCAAAGGTTGCCAGGGTGCGATATACCGTATCCAGCGACAGGGAGGGCATGCGCTCGAGCAACCTCTGATGCAATTCTTCCGCGGAAGGATGATCTTCGGACCGCGCCAACTCCCGATACACTTCCAATCGCTGGGGCGTCAACCGCATCCCCGATATCCGACAGGCCTCGCGCAGGGCTCGAAGCAGATGCGAGTCGGAATAATCAGATGACATCGATTTGGTCATGGGACCTCTTGATAATAATTCCTATCTGCGAATATAGTTCTTTAACTGCCCATGTCAAGGCCTTGGCTCCACCATTTGCACGAAGGCTGCCTGAATAGACGTCCGGCCCCAGGACAAGGTTCACCATGGGGCCGGTATGGCGGACAAAGGGGCGCTGGCGACAACTGCAATTCACCGGATCTTGGCTGCGAAATTTTGGCCGAAGCGGCGGCACTGCTCCAGCCCTTCCCCGTCCGGCTGCCAGGACAGACGCAGCCCCTCCTCCACCGTTTCGAAACCGGCTTCAGCCAATTTCTCCGTCAGCATCTTCACACACTCACCGCTCCAGCCAAAGGAACCGAAGGCCGCGGCCCGCTTGTTGCGGAAGCGCAGGCCGCGCATCTCCTCAAGGAGCCCGGCCACGGCCGAGAGAATGCCCTGGTTGATGGTCGGCGAGCCGAGCAGAATCGCCTTGGAACGGAACACCTCGGTAATCAGATCGTTTTTGTCCGAGCGTGCGCAGTTGAAGATTTTCACGGTCAAATCCGGTGCCGCCTGGCGCAGGCCGGCGGCGATGGTTTCAGCCATGATCCGGGTGGCGTTCCACATGGTGTCGTAGAGGATGGTCACCTGGTTTTCCTGGTAGGCTTCTGCCCAGGCCAGGTATTGCTCGACGATCTGCAGGGGATTGTCGCGCCAGATGACGCCGTGGCTGGTGCAGATCATCTTCAGGGGCAGCTTCAGGCTGACGAATTCTTCGATCTTCTTTTTCACCAGCGGGCTGAAGGGCGTGAGGATGTTGGCGTAGTATTTGATGCACTCGGCCCAAAGCTCGCAGGGATCGACACGGTCATTGAAAGGCTCCTCGGCGGCGAGATGTTGACCGAAAGCATCGTTGGAGAACAGGATTTCTTCGCCGGTCAGATAGCAGAACATGCTGTCCGGCCAGTGCAGCATGGGCGCTTCGACGAAGATCAGTTCGCGGTTGCCGAGGGACAGGCGATCGCCGGTCTTGACCGGCTGGAAATTCCAATCCTGATGATAGTGGCCGCGCAGAGATTTGATGCCGTTGGCGGTGCAGTAGATGGGCTTGCCCGGCAGATGGCGCATCAGTTCCGGCAGGGCGCCGCTATGGTCCGATTCCGCATGATTGGCGATGACGAAATCGATGTCCTCCGGACGCACCACTTCGAACAGGCGATCCACAAATTCCTTGGCGAAGGGGGCCCAGACCGTGTCGATGAGGGCTGTTTTCTGGTCGCGCACCAGGTATGAATTGTAGGTTGAGCCCCGATGGGTCGAATATTCCTCACCATGGAATTTGCGTAATTCCCAGTCGATCTTGCCTACCCAGGTGACGCTTTCGGTAATCGGAATGCTCATGGGGCCTGCTCCTTTCAGGTTATGAACTTGGTCGGCGCCGTCGGCCTCGGCACCTTCACCACCAGGATGCGCAGGGGGCCATCGCTGCGGTTATGCCAGCAATGGGCAATGTGAGCCGGGCTGTCCACCAGGCTGTCGGCGGTGACGGTTTCCTGTTCGTCGCCAATTTCCACCACCCCGGTTCCCTCCAGCACATAGAAGAAGACATCCACCGGTGTGATGTGCTTTTTAAGGGACTGGCCGGGTGCCAGGTCCAGGTGCATGGCCTGGGCATGTTCGGTATCATAGAGTTTGTGCGCCTTGACCTGGTGTGGGTTGGCCTGAGGTTCAAGGCGGGCCATGGATGTGACCTTAATCATAGCAGATCCTTTCGATTTTTGTCGTGGAAGGCGCATTGAAATTCGCTGCTGCGAAGCACGCCGGGCGCGCGTTAGGCGCCCCTAAGAGGCCATCTGCTTGACCACCAGCAGGCGCAAGGGGGTGCTGCCGTGGTTGGTCCAGCCGCGCTGGGCGTGGGCCGGAACGAGGGCCAGAGTATCGGAACCCACGGTTTCGGTGCGGGCGTCCACCTCTAGGGTGCCGGTGCCGGACAGCACGTAGAACAGAACAGTAATGGGCAGAGCATGGGCGGGTACGCTCTGACCCGTCTCCAGCACCATGTGCACCAGCTCCAGTCCCGGCAGGGTGACGAGCTTGCGGGCTTCGAAGGGCACGTCGATGGTCGCGGCTTTGAGCAGTTCGATGATTTGCATGATTCACGATCCTCCCTGATGGGAAAACATTTCCTTGTGGGTGCCCCCGGGACAGGGTGACTTTTGACTGCGGATGGTGAAACTATAGCGGGAAGAGAGGAACGGAAGCTTGATGGAGATCAATTCGGGGATTATTTACGGACAAGTTGCTTTGCGGCACCGGAGCAACCTTGAACTGTTGCCGAGAAATTCAGGAGGGAGTTTGGGGCCCGTCGGGTTTGAGCTGCCGCCAGCGTTCTTCGGTATAAGTCTGATAGTGGATGTCGCCATGACAACGGCGGCATATCACATTGCGACGCCGGCGCTCGGCGGTGGCGATCCAGCACCCCCGGGTGCAGAAGACAATGTAGCGCGGCGGCGCAAAACGCAGGGAATGACAACGACGGCCGGTCCCGCCGATGGACATGGCCTTGGCCCGCCAGACGGCGTCGTGGTTATGCTTCTTGCCGACCAGGGCATGGGCGATTTCATGCAGCAGGGTGTCGCGGATTTCTTCCGCCGGAGCGACCAGGGCAAACTGCCGGGCCAGGGAAATCTCCTTGCGGTCGAAACGGCAGCAGCCGGCACGGCGGCTGCCGTGGTCGAACCGAAACCGCCAGTCGGGCAGGCCGTGTTGCCGCAGCAGTTCCTGCGCCTGATCGGTGACAGCGGCCAGTGGGTCGTCTTGAGTTGGCAGCACCTCATTTGACCCGGCCGGACGGCTGAGCCGGCTATAGGGCACCTGAAATTCCCGTCCGTCTTCGCCCAGGACCAAGGCGCGCTTGGGATTGAGCCGGGTGATTCGACCCTCGACAGGCCGGCCCCGAAAGTCAAAAGCTACGGACTCGCTGACGCGGAAAACCGGCACCTCTGACGTGGCCGCAGGCATCAGCGGAGCGGCCGGCGCCTTGCCCGATAGGGGTGCTTGAGCGCTGTCCAAGGCGGCCAGAGGAACCTGCAACCACTGTCGGTCATC
>DNUE01000046.1 GCA_003508005.1 Desulfobulbaceae bacterium | reverse complement strand
TGCTTCGTTCATGGCACCCATCCTTGTAAAATTGCGTGCTTATTTGCCCAAGCAACCGTTCGGGTTGTCAATGAAACACCGTCTCGGCGCTCTTCGCTAACCAGCGGGCTTGGCGTCCCAAGGGGTTACCGAGCTGCCGAGACGGACCAGGCTGAATTATAATTCGCTATTTGTTCATGCCTGGCAAACGAAACATACAAGGGGTGAAAGAGCAATCTAAAACAAACAGCAACAGCAGTGGCGCCAAGGAACATTTCGTGCAGTGTGCACAATTTCAGAACCATTGCATCCGAAGAGCATGCGGCGACCCTTACCTCCGGCCACCACCGCCCCGGCCGCCACCGCCGCTTCTGGTGGTGCCGGTGCTCCTGGTGGTAGTGGTGCTACGGGTGGCAGTTGTGGTCTGGCTGAGCTGGTTGCCGCGGCTCCGTGCCTGGGCCTGTGCATTCAGGTCACGGGACGGTTGAGGCTTGTCCATCGTCTGCCAGCCGCTGCCGGAATTGGTGCTCCAGTTGCCTGAATTGTCCTTTTTATACACATTGCCGTCCTTGCCGGCATAGACATTGCCCTGCCGGTCCTTGGCCACCGCGCCCTGGCCGCGTTCCGTGTCCCAGGCCGCGGCGCCGGTCCCCCTGTTCGTCTGGACGCCGGCGGCAGTGCCGTACTCGCTGCTGCGGTAGCCGCCGCGCACCGCGGTGCCGGTGTTCGGATTGTAGGCCGCACCCCTGCCGGCCGAACCGTAGGCGGTATCCACCCGCGCGGAACGCGCCCGCGTGCCGGTGTAGGGATTGTAGGCCTGCCGCACCGAAGCGCTGCCGGCGGGGCCGTAGGCATAGGCGCCCCGGGAATAGGTCCCGGTGCGGGGATTATAGGCCGCGGCGGCCCCGGCCCCTCCATAAGGGCCATACGCAACAGCCCCTCTGTAGTACCCGCCATGGGCATAGCTGTATCTGGCGCCGCACCCGTAGGAATAGGGGACGGGATACCAGGGATAATAATAGTGATCGTGATCATCGGCGATCATCGCCCCCACGAGCATGCCCGCGCCGAACATCAGCACCCCGGTCGATGCCACGTATTCGCCGCTGTAGCCGGCGGTCTGGGTGTAGACCACCGTGGTCGGGGTGCTCTCGACAACGGTGACGTAGGTCACGTTGTGCAGGGGATGCGACGAAGGGATCGCATAAATTGCCTGCGGGACGCTCGTGCTGTAGGCCCACGGGCCGGTGGCGGCGGTACTGGTGAACCAGACGCCCTGATCGCAGCAATAGTACCTGCCGTCGACCAGAAACACGGCGTTGGGCGAATTTTTGGCGTACCGGACCGTGGTGGAGGGTATGGCTTCAAATTGCGGCTCGCCGCTGTAGGTCACCTCCACCACGGTGGGATTTGCCAGGTCCACTTCCGTGGTCGAGGGCACGGAGGCGAGCAGCACCGCGTCCTTGGCCTCGGTCGTCCCGGGCACGGAGGCCTTGACGAAGGCGGCCGGGTCGTCGTCCGGGATCCGGCTGAAGTCGGCTGGCAGATCGGTGCTGGCGGCCGACCAGGGGCCGCCCAGGCTGGCGGCGCGGAACCATCTGCCCGCGGTCAGGAAATAATGCTTGTTGTCGCCGGTGTTGAGAAACACCGGCGAATCGCTGTTTGCCACGCGCATAAGCTTCGTGCCAGGGATGGGGCTGTAGCTGGGGGCGCCATTGGTGAGAATCAGCTCCGCGGGTTCAGTGGTGATCAGCACCACGGGCGGCTTCGTTTCCGTTCTGCCCGGCAGGTGCTGGCGGACATCAGCCCAGTTGTCGTCCGCCGGCAGGGACGACAACCCCGGCGGCAGGCCCGTTGCCGGCGACCATGGCCCCTTGCGTACGTCCGCCGCAGTCAGCCAGCTGTCCCCGTTCAGGAGGAAATAGCGCTGCCCGGCCGTATCGTAGAAGACATCCCAGTTGGTGTTCACCGCAAACATCAGGTCGCTCCTGTCTTTGACCACAGGCTGCAGCTGGGGTTCACCCATGAAAATCACCAGGATGGCCGGTGTGGGGCTGTGGAAGATCTTCGGCGGCTCCAGGTTCAGATCAACCGCCTGCTGCACCGGCTGCTTTTCAGGTTCCAGGTAGGTGAGTATCCGGTCCAGGGAGATCGTCATCGCCTGAACCGGGGGGTGCAGTTCGTCGACGATGCCCCGCAGCGATTTTGCCTCTGCCTCTCCAACATTGGGAAAGCGCAGCTCCCGTTTTTTGGGGATCAGGATCACCGTGCGGTTTGCATGGTCGGTCACCGTATCGGCCTCTATCTCGGCGATACCGAATTTTTCCTCCTTGACGCCGGCGGGCTTGACCGAGATGGCGCAGCGAAAGCCGAGCTTCGCATAGTTGTTCCAGAAATCCACCTGCGGCTGATAGACGGTCAACTCGCTGCCGTTCTTCTCGATCACCCGCGGCCAGCCTGGATCGGCTGGAGGTTCCTGGGCGAAGGCGGCAATTGCGCCACCGGTTGCCATGAGGATCAGAATCAGGATGATGCCTGCTGTTCTTATGTTCATGCCGATCTCCTTGTAGGGCAGATGTGTGGGATCAAGATCAAACCTCGCTTCTTCCCTGCAGAGGAACTTCCGTCGCCTTCAGGGCCAGAGGCGAGATATAGGAACCGTTTCGCAGCACGGCCTCTATCGCCGGCACAAGATCATTGACCGCGGTCCTTTTGAGGACGAAAGCCGAAGCCCCTGCTTCAAGGCATTCATTGATCGCGTTCCGTTCATCATGCACGCTCAGGATGATCAATTTGATCTCGGGAAAGATGCGATTAAGCCGTCGGACGATATTGGTCTCCCTGGTAACCGGAAACGAGAGGTCGGCAATGATCAGGTCGGGTCCGATCTTCTCCGTTGCTTCCAGGAGCGAGGCCTCGTCGGCAACCATGAAGACCTTGTCGAACATGCTCTCCAGGAGGATTCTCACCCCGGCGAGCATATTCTGATGCGTGTCGGCGAGAATGACCTTTCCCAGTTTCATCCCTTGCTCCCTCATTGCGGACCCATAGCGAATTGTATTCGTCAGCCCAAGACTGCTGCGCGGCGCTCCGTTCTCCTGCGCCCCGAAACGAGAGACGGTCGCCCTGAGGAACAGTATCGGAAGTTGCCCGGGCAGGGTTTGCCCGCCTTTCTCATTCGTAGTATAGGAGAAACGGGGGAGGGAATGAACTCGTAAAATTACTGGGTTTTGCATCCATGCATGCATAAGGATGCATTCCAACGGCCATGACGGCAGCGGCACGGGTGCTGGCTGTCCTCACTTCGCCTCCTCGACCTCCTCTTTTGCCGCGCGCGCCAGTTTCACGAGTTGCCAGTAGGGTGCCTCGTACTCCATTTGCTTTTTGAACTGCTCCGCTTTCAGGACAAGGCGCCCGTCGATGGCTTTATGCCGCGCCATATATTCCTCTGTCCGCAGGGCAGCGTCCACGGACATCCCCTCCGGGATCGGACCGGCCTGACCGGCCAGGTTCCGCGTCCTGCTGTAGAGCTTGACCAGGCGGGCGGCCGGCCGCAGATACCCCTGGTAGTCGAGTTCTTCACCCTTTTCCGCACCCTCCAGCATCACCTCGGTCACCGCATTGTCGAACCGGTCCTGCCGCAGGGTCGCCGGATCGCGCCACTCGCCGACGACCCGCAGCTGCGGATCGTACTCGAGGTCCGAAGGCTCCTGGGTCTCAAAATGCTCGACCCCGAATGCGGCCAGCCAGCGCCGCAACCCCGGGGACGAGATGCGGGAGATGCCCTCCCAGAGATCAATGCCGTAGCGCGCATAGGCCTCGGAAGCCACCTCTGAGCAGAACAGCCTGGCATGGTCCCGGTAATCCATGGCAAAATCATAGGCCACATGGCCTCCGGCCGCCCTTTTGTAAGCGTATTCCGCCGCCTTGTGCGGCAGCATCGGGTCCCTGGCCAGCTGCGGCAGGTCGGCCCTTGGCCTGAGAAGCATCATCCGCAGCTTCGTGTCCGCCAGATACTGCTCCACCGTGGACACAACGACCCCGACCTCGATATGCGCCTCCACGATCTTTGCCTCCTGAGAGGCCGGCTCGACATAGACCAGGGCGATGTGCGAGAAATTGCCCGGAAAGTCATTGCCCCGGGCGATGAGCGCCGAGGTCGGAGCGCCGCCGCGGGAGACGAGGATGTCGCCGCTGTGCAGCCGGACATTGCTGACCATTGCCGAAGGCGTGGCGGAGGGCTCGTCGGTTCCCCGGATCAGGGTCGGAACCGCGCCCGGCGGGGCCTGGACCATGACCTCCTCCAGCGCTGCCCGGGACCCGTAGAGCAGCCGGTACAGGATTGTCCTGGCCGCATCGCTCTTCATGTCCCACTTTTCCGACTGGCGCTTGACCACGGTCCGTGTCTCGGCGGCAAGAAGGAGATACTCGGCAATCCCCTCGCCGCAGGCGGCTAAAAGCGGGGCAGTTTCGAACATGGCCCGCTCCAGATCCCCGAATTCGCCGGCCGCGGGGCCGAACTGCCCGGCAGCGATGCGCGCCAGGAGTTGGCGCAGGGCTTCCGTCCGCCCCCGGACTTCTGCCGCCGCGCCAGCGCAGCCTTCCTGTCGCCGGGTGCGATACCCTTCCTCGAGGCCTTCCCAGTAGGCGTCCTGATTCCAGGCAAATGCCTGCCTGGGGACCGGTGCGGCCAATTCCGCCGCCTCGCCCTCTGACCGGTAAGGCATGAACAGCAGGCAGGCAGAGGTAAGCAGCGCGGCAAGCATGCCTCCCGACCGTCTCCTTTTCCCTTGTTTCATGGCAATGGCGGTATTCGGCACAGGAGGACGCTCCACATCCGGAAGGTGAACGAGAGCCGCAACCGCAAATTTTCTCCAGGCTGATAGGGCATGCACCGATATCAGAGCGGGGTACAGGCGCCGAAAATTACAAAGGCGCCGCTCTGATCGGTAAGGGTGGCGGTGAATTTGCCGGTCGCCCGATCAAGGGCAAAGACCCACCCCATATTCAGTTCGGTGCCCTGGAGCAGAGTCTGGTCCTCGGTTTCCAGGGTGTGCAGGACACGAGTGGTCTGTTTGGGACCGATGATCTCCTTATTCGCAAAGTCGATCCTCAGGAACTGGGGGGCGCCAATGGCCTCGGGCCGGCCGCTGGCACACGCTTCCCCGGAGGCGCAGTCAATCGCCTCGATGCTTGCGCAAAGCAGAGTCTTCGAACCGTCAAATATTTCCTCGCCTGTTGCCGCAGATGCCATGAGCAAAAAAATCAGCAGCATGAGGCATTGCATCGGTTTCATTATGTGCACCTCCGTGAATTCCCCTATTTGACAGTGTAGCCCCGGCCTTCCATGCAGACGGCAAATGCCTTGTTGAAATGCTGCAGGGTTGAGGACTTGGCCTGCTGCGCCTGCTGTTCCTTGGCCGCTTTGTTCTTCCGGGCCTGCCGGCCGCCAAGCATGGCGCCGGCTACGGCCCCGATCGCGGCCCCCTCTCCGGCATCACCGGCAATAGCGCCGATAGCCACGCCGCCGACCGCTCCACGAGCCGCGCCGGCAACCCGCTCCCCCCCGCCGACCGCGGGTCCGCTCTGCTGTGTCGGGGTACCCGCTACCGCCACCGGATCAATTCCTGTCTGCTGTTTCGCCCAGGTGTAGCACTCACCCTCATCCATGTTCTGCTGCTGCGACTGCTGCCCCTTGGCCGGGTAGACGAGCACTCCCAGCGAGGAAGAAATCGACTGCTGCGCCTCTGCCCCGCCCAGGGAAAGCAGCAGCGTCGCCAGGGCTGCCCCGGCCATTATCATCCTTCTTTTTCGGAACCTGCACTTCATGCGCACACCTCCTTGAACAAGTCTTCAGCGAACCCCGTAAAGTCATCTGGCGCGGAACATTCCGCCCGCGACGCGCGCCAACCTTTTGTTGCTGCTGCCGCATTGCATCGGCCGCTCCCATCCGCTCCTCCTCCATCCCCGGCAGGTCCGGAATTGGCGGCAGGCAAAAATTCATGATATCTCCAGTTTGCTTTATTGTAGCAGGGGGCGGGAGGAGGATGGAACTCGTAAAATTACGAGGTGAGGGGGGAGAAATTGCTAGTCGCTGACAATGTTGTGCCTGACGGCATACCGGACCAGTTCCGCAACGGTTTTCACCCCGATCTCTTTCATTATCTGATACTTGTGATATTCCGCGGTCCTGGTGGAGACATCCAGCAGAGAGGCGATTTCCTTCACGCTGCGACCCTCTGCGAGAAGCTGCAGCACTTCACGCTGGCGCCGCGTGAGGAAGGATGATGCTTCGTGCCGTTCCTGGGAGCCCTTCTTCCCTCCCTCGATGAATTCACCGGCAAGAAGCGGCGTGACATATTTTTTTCCCCTGAGCGCGCTGCGGATGGCCACGCTCAGCTCGGAAGGCGCCGAGTGCTTCAGGACATAGCCCAGGGCGCCCGCTTCGAAGGCGCTGACCGCGTAGGCGACGTCGGGGTGCATGGTCAGGAAGACCACCCTGACATCCCGGTTGGCTTTCCTGATCTGCCGCACCGCCTCAATCCCGTTCAGCAGGGGCATCGAGATGTCGGCGACAATCACGTCCGGCCGCAGTTGTTCGGCGGCATCGACCAGCGCCCGGCCGTCCTCGACAATGCCGACCAGCTCGAATTCCGGCTCAATCAGGCTGCGCAGGCCTTCGGCGATGATACGGTGATCATCGGCAAGCAGAACGCGCGGCCTTCTCATGCCTTCCCCCTTGTTAACGGGACACTGACGTGAATGACCGTTCCCTTGCCCGGCCGGGAGTCAATGGCAAAATCCCCCCGGACAAGCTCCACCCGCTCGCGCATGCTTGCAAGGCCAAGCCCCCCCTTAATCGTCAACTCCGCCCGACCGAATCCCCTCCCTTCATCCTGTACCGCGAGACTGAGGGATTCGGCGTCTCCCTGCAGCAGAACCTCGCACCTGGCGGCACCGGAATGGCGGACGATGTTTTTCAGCCCCTCCTGGACCACCCGGTAGAGGCAGAGCGAGATATCCTTGGCAATCCTGTCCGGGACATTCTCATGCCGGAACACGACCTCGATTTTCTCCCGCATCTGCAGGGCCTCGCACTCGGATCCCATCGCCCGGACCAGGCCCAGGTCGTCAAGGATGGTCGGATGAAGCTGGCGCGAGATCCGGTGGACATCTTCCGAAACACTGATCAGCTGCTCCTTTATTCGCGATATTCTCTGGAGGGATCCATCCGGCAGTGCCTGTTCCGTTGTTTCCGCCTGCCTTTCCAACTGGCCGGCCTCGATGGCAATCACCGCGAGTCTCTGCGTCAGGTCGTCGTGGAGTTCCCGCGACAGGCGGCGCAATTCCTCCTCCTGGACGGAAATCAGCCGGCCCGCAAGCCGCCGGAGATCCTTCTGGCTGTTCCTCAGGGCGGCCTCGCTCTGGCGCAAGTTCTCTTCCTTCTGCTTGCGCTCGGTAATGTCCTGGATCACCCCGATGTTCCGGACCGCCCTGCTGGCGGCGTTGCGCTCCAGGACGCGGGAAAAATGATGCAGCCATATCATCCCGCGCTCAGGATGAAGATAGCGGTACTCCTCCTTGACCCGGTCGACTCCCTCCATCTGCATTCGTCGGATCTGATCCTGCATACGGGGAAAATCTTCCGGATGGATACGAGATAGCCAGAATTCCCGGCCGTGCTCCTCATCGGCAGGTGTAATTCCCAGCAAGGCACACAGCCGGTCATCGAAAAATTTGACGCGCATGTCATAGCCAATTTCATAAAACCCCAGCCCGGCAACGTCTATCGCCGCAGCCAGGCGCGCTTCGCTGTCGAGAATTCGGTCTTCGAACAGCCTGCGCTCGGTAATGTCATGCGACACGCCCATCATGTGGGGCGCAGGCGAAGAATACGGCCGGCCCAGGGAGAGGACCCACCGCGTGCGTCCGTCCGGAAGTACGATGCGATATTCAATTCTGTTGTCTTTGCCGGAGAGCATGGTTTCCGCCACTTTGCGCCGGAGCATCACGCGGTCCTCCGGATGAACGACACGGAGAAAACTGTCCAGGGTCAGTTCGCTGTCCTGGGCAAAACCAAAAAAAATTTTCCCCTGATCCGTGGTCCAGAGGCGCCCGGACTCCATCTCAAGCTCCCATAGCATCGCTCCGGCAGAATCGGCCGCCAGAAGCAGCCTGGCTTCACTTTCACGTATTTTCCGGTCTGATTCCTTCCTGGCCAGGGCATTGCTGAAGATCTGCCCGACCAACGTGAGCCTGTGCACGATCTCTGCCGGCCAGTTGTGTTCCACCTCCAAGGTGCTGAATGTCAGTATGCCAATGATCGGTCCGCCCCCCACGGAGAGCGGAAGAGACACAGACGACTTGATTCCAAAATAGCGGCGGCTTTCTCGATCGCGAGCAGCCTCCGGCGGCAAATCTTCAGTGGAAAATGCGAGTACCTCACCTTGCATCATCTTCTGATACTGCCAGGGAAACATCTCCGCTCCATTAATCTGCCCCGGGAAAGCCAGTCCCTCCTGAGGGCTGTGAAGATGAGTCAGTGTCAGGAACCCCGATGATTCGGAAGACCTCTGCCACAGGGAAGACAGATCAACGCCAAGGCATTCGCAGACGCGGCGCTGGGCATCTTCAATCCCGCTGTCTATCTGGTCGGCGGGGAGGCTGATGAACCGGGTGGAGATATCCGCCAGCAGAGTTTCGAATCGCAGACGTTCTTCAAGTTCCTGCTGGAGATCGGCTTTTGTCCCTTTCATTTGTCTCGACATTGTGCACGGAAAGTGTGGCCTGGCCATCTATCTCGCCCCGGATTCATTGTAGTTGACTGACAGAAAATTACAAGGAGGGAGCGTGCTCCGTCGTGCAGGGAATCTGGTTGGCGTCGATGGCCCGTCGATCCTGTTCTGAACGCCCCGAACCTGCCGGGCAAAAGGAATTGAAAAACAGAAACCTCCCAAAGCCCCCAAGGTGCATTGAGATGCATGAGAGGTTCGCCCCCGGCATGTCGAGACTGAATTATCGCGAATGGGTGAAGATCAGCATGACAATGGGGGTGGAATTTTCCACCCCCATTGTGAGGGGCGCCGCTTAGAAATGATAGACCAGGCGGAGATTGAGGCGCGTGCCCTCGGGCCGATTTTCGGCTGCGGTCTCGAAATAGGTGTTGAAGAACAGGTGGGCGTCCTTGTTGATATGCCACAGCAGGCCGGGGCCGATGCCCAGCACCTGTTCGCGGGTGTCGTCCACGTCGTTGCCGTCCACCTGGAAGTCGGAGATCTGCTTGAGGTAGTAGCCGTTGATGCCGATCCGCAGGGTCTGGGGAATGATTTCATAAGCGGTGGCGAAGTTCAGGTGAATTGCCTGGCCGGCCTGGGTATCGTCGACGCCGGGAATGCCGGGATCGTCGTTCTTGGCGTTCCACAGGTAGTGGATGCGGGTGGAAGCGGTCCAGCGCGGGGTGATGAACAGGGTGCCGGCCCAGTACGGATTGAACGAGAAAAAGTTGCTGCCCGGGTTCAACTCCTTGTCTTCGTCATACTTGCCCGTGGGCAGGATGAGCTGGAGTTCCACCCGGTGCATGAAGCGCGGGCCGTTGGGGCCCATGACCGGGTCCCATTGCAGATAGGGCCCGATGAGAATGTCGCCCAGGCCGGTGCCGTTGTCTTCGGGAAAGCCGGGGTTGAACGCATAGGAAACATCCAGGCTGACCACCGGCACGATCACGTCCAGGCCGAATTTGCCGCCGGCCAGCAGTTCCCTGTCGGATTGATAGAGAAACTGGCTCAAGCTGATCCAGGCCCCCAGATCCTCGTCGGCCGCGTCCGGAAGAAGCCGGTCGCCGTCATGGTCCGTGAACGTGTCCGATGACCAGTACTGGATGTACTGGGAGAAATAGAAGCCCGGTCCGGAAGGCGGGCCGCCGTCCATGAAGCTGGTGAACCCCAGGTTCACCGCCGGCAGGTCGTAGGCGTGGCCCGGCGCGGCGCCCATGGCCAGCGGCAAGAAGACACTCAATCCCACGAAAGCACGCAACAATTTCATGATTCCCTCCTGTTCACTCCAGTATCTGGTTGGTGAGTCAATATCTGGAAACCGCTTCTTTCGGGCCGGAATAAAAAAGGCCGCGCCCCGATTTTTCAACCCCTTTTGTTTAGCCTTTTTTCCGACAGGATAACAATCATTTTTTTCCCTTTTGCCATTTTTCAGCTCCCTTGCCCTCAGCTCCACAGATCTCTCTCTGCAGCAGGTCGGAAGTTCCCCTTTTCAGAAAAAACTGCCTCCCGAACCCGGCTGCAGTGAATGCACGTCCGCACTTAGGCGCAAGACTAGAGAATGCTTATCCTTCAGTGATCCTGTAAGCTGTTCTTATGGCTTGCATTACCTCTGCTTCGCTTACACCGCGTATGCCAAGTTCCTTGAGCCGCTGCGGAGTCAGCTCTGGTTCAATTTCCTTCGGCAAGGGGGTCAGGTCCCCACGGATTGCTACGGGCAAATCAATACGGGCAAAAGAAATACCATTGCCAACCTGATATTGATTCTTATTATATCAAGTAGGGAAAAAGGGTTCCTTGTCTCGGTGATGCTGTGGTTATTACCTGTTTTCCCTATACTTTGAATAAAATATACAGCATTGAAGACAGGAGGTGCATTATGGCAACCCGGTATTATTGTTCAAGTGTGGCAGTGGAGCTGGAGGAGTGGAGCGAAAGGCTGCATAAACTTTCCAGCAAGATAGACAGGATTCCGTCTATTAATAAATATAAATTACAGCCCCATATTGATGAACTGCATATCATCATGACCGAACTGGACGACAGGCTGTGTGAATTGCTTGAGTCCTGTCCGACGGTTGAGGAAGGGGTAGGAACCGTGGAGGAAAAAGTCGGGCGCGGAGTGAAGCAGAGTTTTACCATCGACAGAAATGAAAAGTTTGACTACGATTTCGGCGGCTGATGCCGGTAGTTCCCGAAACCGTATAATTGCTGACTAACAGTTGTTGGCCGGGGTTCTGACCCCGGCCTTTTTATTTATCCATGACATGCGGTTGTCAGGCTATCACATCGCCAAAGAAGAAAGACGTGGCCGGATGGCGCCTGTTACTCTTTGCTAACGGAATATTGAACAGGGAGAACAATGGTACAAACGGTTCCTTCGCCCAATGTACTTTGAATGTTCACCTCACCTTCATGATCATGGATAATCTTTTGGGAGATGGCCAGCCCAAGCCCTGTACCTGTGGGCTTGGTGGTAACAAATGGGCTGAAAATATCTTTTAAGTTCTCGGGGGCGATTCCCTTTCCTGTGTCGCTGATGCGAATTTCAATGCAATCATCCCTGAGGCATGTTTCAATGGACAGCTTCCCGCCTTCCGGCATGGCTTCAACTGAATTTTTGACAACATTGATAGCTACCTGTTTAATCTGTCTTGGATCAAACAAGGCTTCCGGGATCGCGGGATCAAATGATTTTTCAAGTGCTATATGATGGGCTTCAAACTCCTGCGCAAAAAAGGTGGTGACTTCCTCCAGGACACCATTAATGCCGGCCATCTCCTTTGTTGGCGTGGATAGCTTGCTGAAGTCTCGAACATCTGAAAGGAATCCCACCAATCTATTGACTTCATTAACGATGATTTCCAACTTTTTTCTGCTTTTGGCATCCTCTCCTATGGTGCGAAGAATCTGATTGGCAAAGCCGCCAATTACCGTCAGGGGATTCTTTATTTCATGAGAGATATAGGATGCCACCATACCAACGGTTGCCAATTTTTCCGATTCCAGCACCTTTTTTTCCAATCTCCTCCTTTCGGTCAAATCCTGCAAAAACATGACAGTTCCCAGCACCTTCCCCTGTTCATACAGGATATTTGCCGACAGCCACACAGGGACTTCATTGCCGGCACTGTTTACAATGGTGGTCTCATAGTTTAGGAGCTTGCCGGCCCCCCCGTATCCTTCTCCATTCAGGTCTTCCCTGACCTGCTGGGACCGGTCGGACGGGTAGAGACCGGCCATATCCATCTTCCCGATAACTTCCTCACTCACATAGCCAAAGAGCTTTTCGGCGGCTTCATTGAAAATTACGATGCTTCCCCGGTCATTCGTGGCAATAATTCCATCAATAGAGCCCTCAATGAGATTTCTCTGGAAATCATAGACTCTCCGTAATTCATCCCTGGAGACTTGCAAGTTCCTGGTCATGTTGGAAAAGGCATCTGCAAGCTGAACTATCTCATCGCCGGCATGCTTCTTGTAGACTCTGCACTTGAAACAATCTTCAAGCTTCTCGGGAAACATTCCCATGGGAGTTCCGGTGCAAAGGGTCCCTTCAGTAAACCAGCACATTCTATCGGTTTTGCCATAAGCCGGGCAATTGGTTTTGACACATTTCTCAATCTCCCAGCACTTGACCTTTTCCCCGAAATCAAAGGGTACATCCAGGTTTCCACGGCTGATCTCACCTGCTAAATGGGTGAGCTGGGAGACAGGGCGGGTAATATACTTGGACAAGCGTTGACTGATAACAAATCCGACCACGATTACCGCAGATATGGCCCCCAGAAGGATAAAGGCCAATTTTGCTATTAGCCGGTCGATAACTGCTTTATTCAAACCCACACGAACGGTCCCGATCTGATATATGCCTTCTTTTACAGGCACAGCAATATCGTAGACATGTCCTTCGGGAATAGTAACGGACTTGATGCTCCGTACCTGATCAGGCAGAAGTAAATTGGCCTGCACAATCCACGAAGGAAATTCGCCGATAAAGGTGTGGGCCAGCACCTCCTGGTTGTCATCAAGAACAAGTATATATGATATGAAGAGCCTTCTCTCTTCAAGCTGCTTTTCATCAAAAATCAAGCTGGTCAATATAGGCTTGTCTTGCACCAGGACATAGCCCCTGCTTTGACCGGCTATACTTTGGGCAATAGCCACCCCTCTGTTTTTAAGCTCTGAAGTCAAACTTGGAAGCAGTACCCACTGGACGACAAAAACCACGGCTATGCCTAAAAGGACCACGATTAATGTGGTACTGAATAATACCTTGTTTTTAAAACTCAGATTGCGCAGGGTGTCCATTTGCCCCACAACTATTTCCTGAGACTTTTCCAGTCAGTAAACATTGTGATTTCACCATTTTCAATCCTGGTAAAGTACACCTTACTTAGCCCCTGGTGGTCATCGGGGCCAAAAGATACTTTGGCGCCGATACCCACAAAGTATACATCCAGGGTGTCTATGGCATCGATGAAGTCTTCCCTGGTAATGTCTTTTCCGGCCCGCCGCAAGCCCTCCAGCAGGATTTTGGCATTTATGAATCCCTCAAATCCCACAAAGGTGGGGGTATGCTGCGGGTAATATTTGGCCAGTAATCGGGCATAATCCTCTGCGGCCGGAAGGAGGACCATCTCCCCGGGTGGAGGGACAACCTGGGTGATGATGACCCCTTCCCCATCCCCGCCCAATTTCCTGGCCAACTCATCGGAACCGACAAAGGAAACATTGTGAAAGACGGGGTTAAAACCTTTTGACCTGGCCAGCTTGATGAATTTGGCACAGGGGTCATAGGTGCCGATCAT
>DNUE01000059.1:1214-3356 GCA_003508005.1 Desulfobulbaceae bacterium | reverse complement strand
TTCGCCGTTGGCTTCATTGTGCTTGTGGTCGTAGGAGACCAGGTCGCGCAGGGTGAAGCCGTCATGGGCGGTAACGAAATTGATGCTGGCAAAGGGCAGACGGCAATCGTTCTGATACAGGTCGGAACTGCCGGTGAAGCGGTAGGCCAGTTCCGCAAGGGTAGCATCGCGGCCAGCCCAGAAATCGCGCACGCAGTCGCGGTATTTGCCATTCCACTCCGACCATACGGGCGGGAAATTGCCGACCTGGTAGCCTCCCTCGCCGATGTCCCAGGGTTCGGCGATGAGCTTGACCTGGCTGATGACCGGATCCTGCTGGATCAGGTCGAAAAAAGCCGAGAGTCGATCGACATCGTGGAGTTCGCGGGCCAGGGCGGCCGCCAGATCGAACCGGAAGCCGTCGACATGCATCTCCAGCACCCAATAGCGCAGAGAATCCATCAGCAATTGAAGCACGTGAGGATGGCGCATGTTCAGGCTGTTGCCGGTGCCGGTATAGTCCAGGTAGTGACGGCGGTCATGCTCTACGGTGCGGTAGTAATAGGCGTTGTCGATGCCCTTGAAACTCAGCATGGGGCCGAGGTGGTTGCCTTCCCCGGTGTGGTTGTAGACGACGTCCAGCAGCACCTCGATGCCGGCCTGATGCAGGGCCTTGACCATTTGCTTGAATTCCGCCACCACGGCAGCCGGGCGCCGGTCGGAGGCGTATTCATTGTGGGGCGCGAAATAGCCGATGCTGTTGTAGCCCCAATAGTTGCGCAGCCCCTTGTCCAGCAGGTGCCGGTCATGCACGAACTGATGCACCGGCAGGAGTTCGACGGCGGTTATGCCCAGGTCCCGGAGGTAACCGATGGCGGCGGGGTGGGCCAGGCCGGCATAGGTGCCGCGCAACTCGCGAGGTATTTCGGGATGAAGGATGGTAAAGCCCTTGACGTGGGTTTCATAGATGACCGTCTCATGCCAGGGGCGCTGCAAGCGGCGATCGCCGGTCCAATCGAAGGTGGGCTGGTGCACGACGCCGCGCTGCACAAAAGGCGCACTGTCGCTGCTGTCTGCCACGTCGGGCCCCTGATCGAATGAATAGGGAAACACGGCCTGATGCCACCGAACCTCTCCTTCAATGGCTTTGGCATAGGGGTCAAGGAGCAGTTTGGCCGGATTGCAGCGGCGGCCCGCTTCCGGTTGCCAGGGCCCGTGGACCCGGAAACCGTAACGTTGTCCGGGGCCTACGCCGGGCAGGTAGCCATGCCAGCAATGTCCGGTGACTTCGGGAAGATCATCCTTGGCCTCCCGGCCCTGGTCGTCGAACAGACACAATTCGACCCGTTCGGCGATTTCGGAAAAGAGGGAAAAATTGGTGCCCGCGCCATCGTAGGCGGCACCCAGCGGGTAAGGAGTGCCGGGACGAATTTCCATCGTTCTGACTCCTGAAGGTTGTCTGCCGGATTACTTGCGTCGTTTCAGCCGGTCAATCAGGCTGCCGAGAGCGGCTGAATCTGGTTTCTTCATGGGGCTACGTCGCAAACCGTCAACAGCACGTCAGGACCGGTCAGGGGCGGGGATGCGCGCGGGCCAACTTGCAGCTGGGTGAAGCGCAAGGAGCGGGCACGGCTTCCTATGACGTGCCCTGGCCGGCCATGGCGGAGCCGTTTGGAGCATTGCTGATGGAGATAGTATAGCCCGGTTTTGGCGGGGTGTTGAAAAAGCCATCTTCTGACTTTCGGCATGCATTGTGCCTGCTCCCGCAGGTTGGAAGTGTGGAAGGTTCGGTACTCTGCCTTTTCCGGTTCGATACCTCATCCTTGCAGTCCAGTTCCTTCGGAGGAGGCGAGGAGGTAGTATAATCGTCCGGATAGCGCTATGCTGCATTCGACTGTCGAATTAGGAAAAGGAGAGAGACATGGTCCGTAAAGTATGGAGTCTGGTCCTGCTTGGCGTGATGTTGTCCTGCGCTACTGCATTGGCGGGAAATCCCGGGAAGGAGGCGGCCGCCATTGCCGCTGCCGAGCAATGGTTGGCCATGGTTGATGCGGGAAGGTATGCGGCAAGCTGGCAGGAGGCCGCCGGGCTCTTCAGGGATGCCGTGATTCAAGACCACTGGGTCCATTCTCTGAACGCAGTTCGAAAGCCTCTCGGCCGGCT
>DNUE01000059.1:800-1090 GCA_003508005.1 Desulfobulbaceae bacterium | reverse complement strand
GACGGAGATTTTACCGGGGAAACATCCGCAATTGTCATTGACTTTTCGGTTTGGTGCATAGCATGATTTCATTACGTAACGCCAAAATTTAGCGTTGTCGCCAAGTCTGCCATTGGCCGGATGCCAAAACCTCAGCAGCGAAAATCGTGTTCCGGGAAACAGCTTAGGAGGGAATCGATGAATAAGTTAATTGTCCTTTTAATGGTTTTGGGTTTGTTTATCACTTCGTCCAGCAACTGTGTTTATGCTGAAATATCCGAAAACAAGGGTTTATTCCACCAGAATGTCAA
>DNUE01000059.1:0-645 GCA_003508005.1 Desulfobulbaceae bacterium | reverse complement strand
AGCCCAGCAAATTCCAGCAATGGGTCAATGAGTTCAACAACTACAATCCGGTTGAATATGTAGCCGGCGATGGGATTCGCGGTTTGGTCAGGGCTGCGAAGCAGACCCTGGATTTTGTGTTTGGCAAGAACAATAAACAGAAAAAAGAGGCTCCCGTCTATCTCCATGCCTCGACGAATTCCGTCAGGTTTCCCGATACGCCTGAAAACCACATTACGGTCGGTCGCATGCGCCACGATATCGATTTTAAAGAGCTTTCCGAGACCCAGGGCATGTATTTTCTGGTTTTGGAAAATTTCACCCAGCTTGCCCCCGAACTGGAGGTCAAGGTTTCCTTCCCGGGAACCCAGTACCAGGTCGACAAGGTCTTTTTGCTGCCGCGCGATCTCGGCATCACCGCTTTGGATATCCGTGCTGAGAGCGTTTATGTTGAAGTGCAGAATCTGGGAGAAGGGCGGTTGACGGAAGATCTCTATGTTCGAAAAGGCCAGGATGCCTTGACCCTGATATTGGCCCTAAATGGCAAAAGCTGGGGCGGGGCGACCCTGGCCGGCCTGGATCCGGACCGAAAGCTGATGGAACCCGGAGCCAGGGTAGGCTATACGTTCAAGGTACCAGTGCCGGAAAATGCGGATGTGAAGGTGG
>DNUE01000012.1 GCA_003508005.1 Desulfobulbaceae bacterium | reverse complement strand
AGATGGCTGATGGTGGAATAGGCCAGCAGTCCCTTCAGATCGTGCTGGAACAGGGCGGTATAGGCCGCGAACAGAAGCGTAACGAGACCGGTGCCGCCAACCACGAAGAACCAGAGGTCTGTGCCGGACAGGGCGGGGAAGAGCCGCGCCAGCAGGAATACGCCGGCCTTGACCATGGTGGCCGAGTGCAGGTAGGCGCTGACCGGGGTGGGCGCCGCCATGGCATGCGGCAGCCAGAAATGGAACGGGAACTGCGCCGACTTGGTAAAAGCACCGAGCAGGATCAACAGCAGGGTCGGCGCATAGAGCGGATGATTGCGGATGATGTCGCCGGCAGCGAGGATGACGGATATCTGAAAACTGCCGACGATATGGGCCAGCAGCAGGAAACCGGCCAGCATCGCCAGGCCGCCGGCGCCGGTGACCGCCAGGGCCATGCGCGCCCCGCAGCGGGCCTCTGGTAGCTGGTGCCAAAAGCTGATGAGCAGGAAAGAACTGAGTGAAGTCAGTTCCCAGAACACCAGCAGGAGCAGCAGGTGGTCGGACAGCACAATGCCGAGCATGGAAGCCATGAACAGGAGAAGCATGCCGTAGAAGCGGCCGACCGGTTCGTGCTCCGCCAGGTAGTAGTGGGCGTAAAGAATGATCAGCAGGCCCATGCCCAGGATCAGCAGCACGAACAGGAGGGCGAGGCCGTCCATGCGCAGGCGGATGTCAAATCCGGCCTGCGGCAGCCAGGCCCAGGATGCTTCCACCGGGTTGCCGCTGAAAACAAGCAGCAGCGGTGCCAGCGACAGCAAGAGTGCAGCCGCCGTCACAGCAGCCGCGGTCCAGGCGCTGGCCATGCGCCCCCGACGCATGGCCAGCGGTGGCAGTACTGCGCCAAACAAGGGAATCAGGATGGTGAGGAGCAGATTCATGGTTAGAAATCCAGGAAACCGAAGGACGCCATTTTACATATTTCCAATGCGTTTCGCATTCTCCGACTGAACATCGTGTCGTTCATGCCTGCGGGGCTCTGCACAGAACCTGCCGGATTCACGGCAACGCCGGACCCGGATTTTTTCTTTGCAGAATACCGCATCAGGAAACACAAACCGACAGAAAAGACGATCTACCCCAAGAGTGGATTTTTTTGGCATATCATCTGTACATAACCCCCTTTTGAAAAAATTTCAAAACCGACTGGAGGGTGCCGCGGGTCAGATTCACTCGAATTACACCATCTAACTCACGCAATGCAGCGTTGGAATCAAATCAGCGTACGCGATGCATCTCAAAGCATGAGGAAAAAATGTCCTGCGCCAGTCAATCTGAGCTTTTCCGACGTACGTGCTCAGCCACGCGGGCCAGGCAGCTATCCCAAGGCAGCAATCCTGACGGATACAGGTCCCGCCCATGTCGATCGACGGCTCCTGTTACGGATTGCCGCAGGCGTAAAACTGTGGTAAATGGTTACAGAATCAATCCTCAAAATTCAACTACATAACAACGTCGCCCTGCCATGAGCATATTTCAAACCCTGCGGTGCCCTGCCCTTGTGCTTCTCCTCTGTCTGTTCTGTGCCCCCCTGGCGGCCAGCACCTCTGAACCTGTCCCGCAGCTGCAGATTTTTGTCTCCATCCTCCCGGAAGAATTTCTGGCCGCGCGGGTCGGCGGCAACAGGGTACAGGTGGAGACCCTGGTCCAATCCGGTCACAACCCGCACACCTACGCCCCAACCCCCAGGCAGATGGCCAGGCTGGCCAAAGCTCAGATCTATTTCCGCATCGGCGTCCCCTTCGAGGCCCCCCTGATCGCCAAGCTGCAACGAACCGTTCCCGACCTCAAGATCGTTGACCTGCAGGAAGGAATCGATCTGCTGCCGTTAGCAGAATCTGGCGAAGAGCATCATGACCATGCCGGCGAGTTGGACCCCCATACCTGGCTCGACCCGAACCTGGCGTTAGCACAGGCGCAGCGCATGCATTCTACCCTGGTGACCCTTGACCCGGAGGGGAGAGAGGACTATGACCGCAACCTGGCCCGGCTGACCGACGACCTCCACGAAATTGACCGAACCGTGCGGACCATCCTGCAACCCCTCGCCGGACAGACAATTTATGTGTTCCATCCCTCCTACGGCTATTTCTGCAAGGCCTACAACCTCAAGCAGAAGGCCATCAACGTCCTGGGCAAGGAAACCGGGGCCCAGCATCTTGCCCGCCTGATCGAGGAGGCAAAAAGGGACAAGGTGCGGGTCATCTTTGTCCAGCCCCAGTTTTCCGAAAAAACCGCGGAAGCCATCGCCCGCTCCATCGGCGGCCGCGTTGTGGCCCTCGACCCTCTCTCCCGGGATTATCTGGCGAACCTGAAAACCATTGCCCTGCAAATCGCCGCCGCGCAACCAGCTCCGCCGAAATAGGACCCTTGATTTGCCTGGGCGGAGCAGAAAAACCGTGCAGATAATCTCCGGCGGCCAAAGCGGCGCGGATAGGGCCGCCCTGGACGCGGCCATCAGGCTCGGCATTCCTCATGGCGGCTGGGTTCCCAGGGGCCGCAAGGCGGAGGACGGCCCGCTGCCGGCCCGCTATCGCCTCCGAGAGACAGAATCCGACAGCTACCGTGAACGCACCGAAAAAAACATCCTCGCCGGCGACGGAACCCTGATCCTCTCCTTTGGCCCGCTGACCGGCGGCTCAGCCCTGACCGAGAGCCTGGCCCTCCGCTATGACCGGCCCTGCCTTGCCATTGACCTGCAGGAGGTGCCCTTAGCCGATGCGGCGGTTGCCGTGGAAAACTGGCTCAGGCGTTATGGTATCTGGACCCTGAATGTTGCCGGCCCCAGGGCCAGCAACGAGCCCCGCATCTACGTGGCAGTGCTGACGCTGCTCCTGGCCGTCAACTGGCCCGGAGAAAAAAAGAGAAAGGGTTGCTGATCATCCGCCTACCTTGCCAATCAGGGTCGGCGTCGGTATCGGAATCGAAGCTGAGACTCAGGGAGGGACACAGGGGATCTATGTCCTTTTTTTCCTGTTGACATATAGCCAAATAGGAATATGTTTATATGCATACTTCGGGAGAACAGCATGCTCAAAACCTACCTCAAGGTCATGAAGGCCCTGGCTGACGGCAACCGGGTCAAAATCATCAAGCTCCTGCAGAGGCGCGAAATGTGCGTCTGCGAGCTGCGGGCCGCCCTGGGCCTGGCCCAGCCCTCGGTGTCGAAACACCTGCGGATCCTGGAGGAGGCGGGCCTGGTGGAAGGACGCAAGGAAGGTCCCTGGGTAAACTACCGGCTGCCGGACAGGGCTGACTCTCTCTATGCCGACCGGATGCAGTCCTGCCTCCGGGAATGGCTGAACGACGACCGGGACATCCTGCACCTCGTCCGGCAGTCCGGGCGTGTGGACCGTAGCACTCTCACCGGCAGCTGCCGGTGAAGGAGGAAGATCATGAACGGACCTGAGACGATCACCATCACCCCCATCGGGGTCGTGCACTGCAGCCTGCAGACACCCGAGGAGGCCCCCAGATACTACACAATATCCGATGTCCCCGGCACCCTGGAGATCTTTCCGCCCTACCTGGAGGCCATGGACGGCATCGAAGCCGGCCAGACCCTGGTGGTGCTCTTCTGGCTGCACAAGGCGCGCCGCGACCAGCTCAAGGTCTACCCCAGAGGGGACCGCAGCCGCGGTCTGCGCGGCGTCTTTGCCACCCGCAGCCCCATCCGGCCGAACCCCATCGCCCTCTCAGAGTTCAAGGTGCTCAAAGTGCAGGGCAACCTTATTGAGGTTACCGGGGTCGATGTGATCAACGGCACCCCGATTGTGGATATCAAATCATTGGGAGAGAGGAAGGACTCAACCGGAAAATGACCGGCTGACGCCGGGTTTAACTTTTTGCGAAGTTGGAAAAATTTACAAAGACCTAAACGGTAAGGAGATGCACCAATGGCCACCACCATCATTATCGACTGGCTCCATCTGGAGGTCGGCGGCGCGACCTGCGAACGCTGCGAAGACACCGGCCTGGAACTGCGGCTTGCCGTCGATCGGCTGCGCAGCGAATGCGCGACCAAGGGGGTGGAGATCCTGTTCAAGGAAACGCTGCTCCCGCCCAGGGACATCGCCAGGTCCAACTCCATCCTGATCAACGGCAAACCCCTG
Source organism: Desulfobulbaceae bacterium (assembly GCA_003508005.1). Classification (GTDB taxonomy): domain Bacteria; phylum Desulfobacterota; class Desulfobulbia; order Desulfobulbales; family Desulfobulbaceae; genus UBA10518. Next base: position 5,248 of record DNUE01000012.1, on the reverse strand, counting down.
GAGCAGATCCTGCCGGGAGCTCAGGCTGCGACAAGCTGCTGCCCGTCCTGCGGCGATCTCACCGGCCAGGCGGAACAGTGCCGCACCCTGGTGCACCTGGGCCGGACTTTTGAGACCATTCCCCAGGATCTGATCCGGCAGGCGGTGTGCAAGGTCGCCGGCTGCTGCTGATTGATCTTCTACCGGCAGAGAATAGCAACGCAAGAAAAAGCGCCTCCCAGGCACGGAACAGAGATAAGGAAGGACCATCATGGAATGGAAGAGGGAATGGAAAACACTGAGCTGGCTCGTTGCCGGTTTTCTCGCCTGCTATTACCTGCCCATCGGCAACGTCCGTTTCGACAATGCGGTGATGGAGGCGCTGCATCTCGTCAAATGGTACGCCCAGGAACATGTGCTGCTCTGCCTGATTCCCGCCTTTTTCATTGCCGGGGCCATCGCCGTTTTCGTGAGCCAGGCCTCGGTGCTGAAGTATCTGGGCGCCAAGGCCAACAAGGTGGTCGCCTATGGGGTGGCTTCCGTCTCCGGCACGGTGTTGGCCGTCTGCTCCTGCACCATCTTGCCGCTCTTCGCCGGCATCTATAAAATGGGGGCCGGCCTCGGTCCGGCCACTGCCTTTCTCTATTCCGGGCCGGCCATCAACATCCTGGCCATTATCCTCACCGCCCGCATCTTAGGGCCCCAGCTGGGCATCGCCCGGGCCGTCGGCGCCATAGTCTTCAGTATAATCATCGGCTTGCTCATGCACTTTTTCTTCCGAAAGGAAGAGCTGGACAAGGCCGCGGCGCAGATGGCCCTGCCCGAGGCTGAGGTGAGCAGGCCGCTCTGGCAGAACGCCATTTACTTTGCAATGATGATCGGCATCCTGGTGTTCGCCAACTGGGGCAAAACGGACGATACCTCCGGACTCTGGTACGTTATCTACGCGAACAAGTGGCTGATCACCTCGCTCTTTTCAGCGGCCATGGGCATCTGCCTCATGCTCTGGTTCCATCTGCCGAAATGGCAGGTGGCCCTGGCTGCCGCGCCGCCGGTGGTCATGGCCCTGCTCTTTGCCAACCACCCCACCGTCGCCTTTATCGCCGGAGTGATCGCCCTGTCGCTTTTGATCAGCACCAGGGAAGATGAGACCGGCGAGTGGTTCAAGGAATCCTGGGGATTTGCCAAACAGATCCTCCCCCTGTTGCTCTTCGGCGTGCTGGTGGCCGGGCTCCTCCTCGGCCGGCCGGGCAACGAGGGGCTGATCCCCTCGGAGTGGGTCAGCCGGGCCGTGGGCGGCAACTCCCTCATGGCGAACTTCGCCGCCTCGTTTGCCGGGGCCTTCATGTACTTTGCCACCCTGACCGAGGTGCCGATCCTCCAGGGGCTGATCGGCAGCGGCATGGGCAAGGGGCCGGCCCTGGCCCTGCTCCTTGCCGGTCCGGCGCTCAGCCTGCCCAACATGCTGGTCATCCGCAGCATCATGGGCACGAAAAAAACCGTTGTTTTTGTCTCTCTGGTTATCGTGATGGCCACGGTAAGCGGACTTATTTTCGGAACGTTCTATTCAAGCTGAAAGGAGATTATCATGGAAATCAAGGTATGTGGCCCCGGCTGCGGCAAGTGTCATGAAACGGAAAGAATAGTCAGGGAAGCCCTGGCGGAAGCAGGAAAGGAAGCCGCCGTGGTCAAGGTTTCCGATTTCAACGAAATCGCCGGGCTCGGTGTTTTTTCAACCCCGGCAGTGGTCATCGACGGCCAGGTCAAATGCGTCGGCAAGGTGCCGAGCAAAAAGGAAGTGCTCGCCTGGATCGGATAGGCCCAAGAATGGCTGCGGGAAAAATTGATTTCCTGATGGAGGTCTGAAATGTTCAAAAAAATGCTGATCTGCATTGATCCCTTTCCTCCGGACCTCGGCCTGCTTGCCTGCGCCGCTTCCCTGAAACAGGCGGGAGCGGAAGAAGCCGTGCTGGCGCACATCATCGTCAGCGACGCCCCCGGTCTTGAAAAGATGCTGGTCGCCCAGGCAGAGCCTGAGATGGAGCGGCAGCGAAACATTCTCGAAGAAGCGGGGCTCAGGGTCACCATCGAGATGCCGGTGGGCTATCCGGCAAAGGAACTGTATGAACTGGCCGAACACCACGACGCATCGGTCATGGTCATTGGCTCCCATGGCCGTGGGTTCCTCGAATCCATGTCCCTGGCCGCCAGCGCCCTGGGCAATGTCTCCGCCAAGCTACTGCATATCGCCCGGCGACCGGTTCTCCTCATCCGGACCGGCAGGACCTCGGCAAAAGAGACGGAGAGGCAGTGTCCCCTGTTCACCCGCATCCTTTTTCCCACGGATTTTTCCGACACCGGGGAGATAGCCCTGGCCTACCTGGAAAACCTGGTTCGCGCCATCCACTGCCCGGTAGCCCTGCTCCATGTGCAGGACCGGTCCCGGCCGGCCCCGCACCCCCCCCACCGCATCCCGCAACTGCAAAACCTTGCCCAAAACCGGCTGCAGCGGATGAAGCTCTGGCTGGAACAGGCCGGAGCGCCGCGGGTGGACATTGAACTGGCGCATGGGGAGCCTGGCGCTGAAATCATCAGGCAGGCGGGGCTCAAGGAGTGCACCCTGATCCTGATGGGGAGCCAGGGCAAGGGCATCACCCGGGAAATGCTCTTCGGCAGTGTCGCCCATCATGTCGCCCGTCATGCCGAGCAACCTGTCCTGTTCATCCCGGCTCTTCGGTAGTTATGAGATAATTGCAGCGCAAGGTCATCATTGAGCCCGCACTTCGAACATCAAAGGATAAAAAGCATTGTCGCGACACCTCACACGATCAGGATAATCAATGACTTTACTCCCCGAAACTGCTCAATACAGGGCCAAGGACAGTGTCCTTGCCTGTATCGCGCTGGCGGCCTCACTGATGGTTGGCGGTCAACTCTATCTCATTGCCTTCCAGGGAGAGACTGCCTGTTTCAATGACGGCTGCAGCATCGTTGAAGGGCTGACGCGGGTGTCGCCGGTTGTCTTTAATCTTTTCGGCCTGCTCTTTTTCCTGTTGGTCGGCCTGCTGGCATTGCTTCTCCGGGTCAGTCCCGCCGCGGGGCGCCTTCTTTCCCTGCTGCTGCTCGCCGCCATGGCTGGGGAAGGGGTGCTGCTTGCCTACCAGTATCATGTGGCCCGAGCCTGGTGCTCGTACTGCCTGATCATATTCGGGCTGGTGGTGTTCTGTAATCTGCTGGTCGGTCTGCGGCAACTTTTCAGCGGCGTCGTGCTGGTGGCGGCGATCAATATCATTTTTGCCCTTCTGCGTTTTGAGCCGGCGGTGTTGGACGCGCAAGGCGGCGGTCTTGCGGCTGGCACCGCGGCGGTTCGTCACGGTCCGATGGGCGGCAGGGGCGTTTTCATTATCTATTCCAATGATTGCCCGCATTGCATGACCCTGCTCAGAAAACTGCCGGGATTGACCGACTGTACCGTTCGTCTCAATCCGGTCGATGAGTCCCCTCCTGCTGACATTCAGGGTCTCGAACGCATGGCTCCCTTTCAGCCGGAAATGAATCGGCGACTGCTGGGCATGCTGCAGATCGATACCGTGCCTGTCCTGGTCGTTCCAGACAACGGGGGGTACCGGATCATCCGCAGTGAGTTGGGCATCGAAGCCTATTTTGCCGCCAACTGTGACAATATCGGCAATTCCACCCTGCTGGGGCGGGAGTTAATCAACCCCGAAGGAAGTTTTTTGGACTACCAGCAATCATTTTTTGCACCCGCAGGCGAGGACGAATGCCAGGTGGATGTTGAATGCGACGAACCTATGTAGGGATGAACCGGATTGAGCCGGAACCGGGTTGCTGGAGCAGTGTATTTACTTACGGCGAAGTGAAAGGAGATACAATGTGGCCTTGATCAATAATCAATCCTTGAAATCCCTGTTTTGATGGATAAGGGTGCAAGAGACTCCAATGCTGCCGGCCACCAGGCAGATTATGTTGCTTCGAACCTTTTTAATAATTTATCAAGGAGAACAAATGAAGTCCATTGTCCGTTTTATTTTATTGGCAGCCGTCTTGTTCTTTGTGCACACGACGGAAAATCTTTGGGCGGACCAGGGACCTGCTATTCCGGTCAAAGATACCGTGACCATGGTGGATATCGGGGCGAAATCCTGCATTCCGTGCAAGATGATGGCTCCTATTCTGGAAGAACTGAAGATCGAGTATGTGGGCAGGGCCGCCGTGATTTTTATTGATGTCTGGCAGGATCGGAGCCAGGGACCGCGTTTTGGTATCCAGGCCATACCCACCCAGATTTTTTATGATAAAAACGGCAAGGAGGTGTACCGGCACGTCGGCTTCATGGAGAAGGAGAAAATCAAAAAAATGCTGGATAAGCTCCTTGAGATGAAATAGCGATGAGTTCCCTCTTTCTTGCGATCAATGAATGGATGTCCGGCGGCATTCTTCTGGCCGCATTCGGCTGTTTCGCCTGGGGAATGGTCAGCGTCCTCTTCAGCCCCTGCCACATGGCCTCCATTCCCCTGATCATCGCCTATGTAGGCGGGCAGCATGCCATTATCAGTGGCCGGCAGGCCATTCCGTTCGCCGTCCTGTTCACCACCGGCCTGTTCATCACCATCGCCCTGGTCGGCGTGATCTGTATTTTGCTGGGGAGGATGCTGGGTGATGTCGGCCCCTACTGGACTATCTTTTTAGGGGCCATCCTCCTCTGGGTGGCCTTTGACATGCTCGGAATCGCCAAATGCGGCCTGCCGGGAGGTTTCCTGAGCAAGCTGCAACTCAAGGGGCTGGCCGGCGCCTTCGTTCTCGGCCTTGCCTATGGTGTTCTCTCCGGTTCCTGCACCTTCGGCTTCATCGCCCCGATCCTGGCTATCATCACCGTCCAGGAAAAAATCATCACCGGGATAATCCTGCTGCTGCTCTTCGCCCTGGGCCATTGCCTGCCCATTGTCATTGCCGGCAGTTCGGCGGCGGTGGTGCGAAGGCTTCTGGGGAATTCCTCGTTCCGGCAGAGCGGGACCTGGTTCAGAAAAGGAGCGGGAATTCTGATCGGCGTCCTTGGCATCTATTTTATCATGCGCCCCTGGCTCCCGGTTTGATGCTGGATATGTGCGCCATCGCCCTGTCGCAAGGTCGATGATTTCGACTACGAAGCGTAAGCCAGCCCATATTGCCTAAATTTTAGACACTCATTGCTGCCATTCTGTATACTCTCTAATCACTCCATCGTCCATGGCTGGATGTATCCTCGGGC
>DNUE01000052.1 GCA_003508005.1 Desulfobulbaceae bacterium | reverse complement strand
GGCGACAAGTGGTGCATCTATCCCATGTACGACTTTACCCACTGCCTCTCGGACATGATCGAGGGCATCACCCACTCCCTCTGCACCCTGGAGTTTAAAAACAACCGGCCGCTCTACGACTGGGTGCTGGACACCCTGGCGACTCCGTGCCACCCCCGGCAGATCGAGTTTGCCCGGCTGAACATCAATTACACGGTGATGAGCAAGCGCAAGCTGCTGCAACTGGTAAACGAGGGGCGGGTACTCGGCTGGGACGACCCGCGGATGCTTACCATTTCGGGACTGCGGCGGCGAGGCTACACCCCGGCCTCGATCCGCGCTTTCTGCGCTACCATAGGCATCGGCCGCAAGGAATCCTGGATCGATATGGGGATTCTGGAGGACGCGGTGCGCGAAGACTTGGGTGAGTCTGCGCCCCGGGTCCTTGGCGTGCTTAGGCCCCTCAAGGTGGTGATCACCAACTATCCCGAGGACCTGGTGGAGGAGTTCGAGGCCCAGAACCATCCCAAAAAACCGGAGATGGGCGCCAGGCGGGTGCCTTTCTGCCGGGAGATCTATATCGAGGCTGAAGATTTCATGGAGGAGCCGCCGAAAAAATTCTTCCGGCTGAGCCCCGGCCGTGAGGTGCGGCTGCGCTTCGCCTACCTTGTCACCTGCCGGGAGATCATCAAAAACGAGAAGGGCGAGGTGGTGGAACTGCGCTGCACTTATGATCCGGCATCTCACGGCGGCTCGGCCCCGGACGGCCGCAAAGTCAAGGGGACAATCCATTGGGTATCCGCCCGGCATGCGGTGCCGGCGGAGGTTCGACTCTATGACCGCCTCTTCACCGTGGAGCATCCGGACATGGACAAGGAACGGGATTTCAAGGAATTCCTCAATCCCTACTCGCTGGTAGTCCTTCGCGGCTGCCGGCTGGAGCCCTCCCTTGCCGGCGCGACTGAGAAAAATCGCTTCCAATTCGAGCGCCAGGGCTATTTCTGCACCGACCCCAAAGACTCCACGGCCGGCAACCTGATCTTCAACCGGATCGTCACCCTGCGCGACACCTGGGCAAAAATTGCCGAAGAGTGAAACCGCAGATGGCGGCCCTCGCCAGCGCCGCCATCTTTCTTTTTGACGCTCAGCTTCCCAGATAGAAATGGCGCGCCATTTCCACATCCTGGCAGTTGCCGATGATCAGCGGCACCCGCTGGTGCAGGTATTCGGGCTCGATCTCCAGGATATCCCGCCCGTCATCGGTGATGGCCATACCGCCCGCCTCCCTGGCGATCATCGCCATGGGGGCGGCCTCATAGAGCAGGCGCAGCTTACCTTCCGGCTTGGAGGTGGTTTTCCGGTCACGGGGGTAGAGAAAAATGCCGCCGCTGATCAGGTTGCGATGGAAATCCGCGACAAGGGTTCCGATATAGCGCAGGCTGTAGGGACGGCCAGTGGCCTTGTCGATCTCCTTGAGATATTCCACATACTTTTTTGTCCCTTCGAACCAGTAGTTGGTGTTGGCCTCGTTGATGCTGTAAAATTTGGCGCGCTCAGGGATGCGGATGTCTGGATGGGAGAGGAAGAACTCGCCGACGCTGGGATCCAGGGTGAAACCGTGCACCCCCTCGCCGGTGGTATAAACCAGCATGGTGCTGGAGCCGTAGATGATATAGCCGGCGGCGACCTGTTGGCTGCCCTTCTGCAGGAGGTCCGAGGCCGTGCCTTTCCTACCCTCGGAGAGCTTGCGGTGCACGGAGAAAATAGTGCCGATGCTGACATTGACATCGATGTTCGACGAGCCGTCCAGCGGGTCAAAAGCCAGAGTGTACTTGCCTTCGTAACCCTCCAGCACCGGGATTGTCTCTTCCTCCTCCTCCGAGGTCATGATGCAGACATACCCGCACTGCTCCATGCGCCGCTTAACCGTGGCGTTGGCGAAATCGTCCAGCTTCTGGACCTTTTCACCCTGAATGTTGGTCTTGCCGGACTGGCCGAGGATTTCGGCCAGTCCGGCCATGTTGACCTCGGCGCTGATAATCTTCGCCGCCACAATAAGCTCATTGAGCAGGCCAGACAGGTCGCCGGTGGCCTCCGGGTGCAGCCGCTGGCTGTCCATGATCTGTCTGCTGACCGTCACACCTCTGCGCTTAATCATATCTTTTCTCCCTTTGTTTCATCCTGTACAGGGTTCATCAATTTTTCGCGGATGGACATCTCCGGTCCTGGGGCTGCCAATTTCGGATCAGCTGCAGCAGGGTCCTGACTGCCGTGCCGGTTGGACCTTTGCCGTTGATATATGATTTTTCTAAACCCCAGGCGGTGCCGGCGATATCCAGGTGCGCCCAGGGCGTCTCCCCGACAAACTCCTGGAGAAAGGCCGCCGCGGTTATCGTCCCCGCTGATTTGTCGCCCACGTTCTTCAGGTCCGCCACTTCAGACTTAAGAAGCCTTGTATACTCCGGTCCCAGGGGCAGACGCCATAATGGCTCGCCGCTTTGTTCTCCCGCCACCAGGATTTGGGCCGCCAGGACGTCATTATTGGCGAGCAGGCCGGTACGGTGATGACCCAGGCCGACGATGACCGCCCCAGTCAGAGTGGCAACATCGACCACCGCGGCCGGCTTGAATTTCTCAATGCCGTAGGCCAGCGCATCGGCAAGGAGAAGCCGTCCCTCGGCATCGGTATTGACCACCTCCACCGTCCGGCCGCCGTACTGGGTGATGATATCCCCTGGCTTCAGGGCGGCTGCCCCCGCCATATTGTCCGTGGCCGGCACCAGGGCGACCACGTTCAGGCCGCGCGGACCCTCCTCGGCCACGGCCTGCATGGCGGCCAGAACCGCAGCGCCACCGCACATGTCATATTTCATGTCTTCCATGCCCGCCGCCGGCTTGTGACTGACTCCCCCTGAGTCGAAAGTCAGCCCCTTGCCCACCAGCAGGAGGGTCGGACAACCCTTCCCTGGGGAGCGGTATTCAAGAATGACCATGGCGGCCGGCTCGGCCGAGCCCTGGTTAACCGCAAGGATCCCGCCCATGCCGAGCCTTTTCATGGCCGCCTTGCCCAGCACCGTGCACTTGAGGTCTCCCTGGCCGGAAATCCTTCTGCCGTATTCGGCAAACCGGGCCGGATTCCAGTAATTCGCCGGCTCGTTGGCCATATCCCGGGCTGCGCAGACGGCTAGGGCTGACCGGCGGCCTCGCTCCATTCCTGCCTTGACCCGGGCAGGCGGCAGCCCGCCATCCTGGAGCAGAAACTGCTGCACCGGCACGTGCTGATCCTCGTCCCCTTTCTTTTGTTTATATCTGGCAAAAAGGTAATTGCCAAGCAGCAGCCCCTCGGCAACACACTCCGCCACCTCGTCCGCCGCCAGTGTCGTGAAAGCAGGCAGGACCGCCAGCACACTGCCGGCCTTGACCTTGCGCGCTCGGGATGCGGCGGTTCCGGCAGCCAGCCGCAACTGCTCCCGCTGTTTGGCAGGCTCCTCTTCCACCTTGCCGCAGCCGACGACCAGGACCCGCTGGGCCTCAATACCCTGGACCTTTGCCCTGGCAGGCCGAGGTGGATACCAGAACAGGGTTTCCTCGACCTTTCCGGAAAAATCCCCCACCTGCCAGGCCTGCCGCACCATGGCCGAAACCTGCCCGCCCTGTCCCGCCGGTATTTTCCCTTCAACCTGCGCGGCAAAGCAGACCAGCAGATCAACCCTCGTCTTTTCCGGATCCCGGGCCGTGCGGCTGATCATCACCCCATCTCCTCCTTCCGGCGTTGAACAATCCTGTTCATTCAATTTGTACACCATTCAGCGGCTTCGCACAATTACCGGAATCGTTCTTTTTTATCCGGTAACGATGCCGGCCTCCCCTCAGTCTCCCTTCGGTTGCTTACCTCCTCAGGAGAATGATAACTGGCCGACTCCCGATGTAGCCGCCCCCGCAAAGCCTTCAGCATAAACGGCTTCAGTCTGTCTTCTCTGTCCTCTGTTCTCTGTCTTCTGATTGGCAAAATGATTTCTTTTCGCTATGATACCCCTTCAAATCGAATTTCTGAAAGGAGAATCGCCGTGTTGACTGTCCTGATCTGTTCCGTCAGTATCGCCATCATTTTCTCAGCCTTGTGCAGTCTGATGGAGGCAGCGCTCTATTCCCTGCGCCTGAGCCATATTGAAGTGATGGCCAAAAAAAAACCGGAAACGGCCAGGTTGCTGAAAAAACTGAAAACCAACATCAATGATCCGATTACCGCCATTCTCACCCTCAACACCATCGCCAACACCATCGGCGCTGCCATTTCCGGCGCCGCCGCGGCTGTAGTCTTCGGCAAAGGCAACCTTGTCTGGTTCTCGATCGCCTTCACCTTTGCCATCCTGATATTCTCAGAAATCATACCCAAGACCACCGGGGTGGTCTATTCCCGCCAGATTGCGCCCTACATCGCCCGGCCGATCCGCTGGATGATCATTATCCTCCACCCCATTGTCTGGTTCTGTCAAAAGGTTACCCTGCTCATCCCGCAAAAAGGCTCGCACGGCAAGATATCCGCCGAGGAACTGCAGGCCATCGCCATTATCAGCAGAAAGGCGGGGGAAATCGCATCTGAGCAGGAAGAGGTTATTTCCAATATCCTCAATCTCAGCAATAAAAACGTCAGGCAAATCATGACCCCGCGCACCGTCACCTTCACTCTGGACAGTTCCATGACCATCCAGGAGGCGGCGGCCCTGAAGGACCTCTGGCAGATTCACAGCCGGGCGCCGGTCTACAGCAATGACCCGGACAACGTGGTCGGTATTGTCTTAAGCCGCGACGTGTACATGGCCGCGGCCGAAAACAAGGGGCAGCTGAAACTTGCGCAGATCATGCACAAGGCCCACTTCGTGCCGGAAACCGCAGCCCTGAACCGGGTGCTGATCGATTTTTTTGAACGCCACCAGCATCTTTTCGTGGTGGTGGATGAATACGGCAGCGTCACCGGGGTGATCAGCCTGGAGGATATTATCGAAGAAATCGTGGGCCGGGAAATAATCGATGAATCGGATAAGGCCAAGGATATGCGGGAACTGGCCAGGTCCAGGCAAAAAAGGCTGACCGTCGTCCAGCAGGGAAAGCCGTGACCTCGTTTCGCCTCGCCCAGGTCAATCTAAGGCTTCCAGTTGAACCGGCAACCGTGCCTCAACCCCGTCACGCAGGATGATGAGGGTGACGCTTTCGCCGACCTGAAATCGTTCCAGTTCGTCGCGCAGCCCGTTGTAGTCAGAAACCTTCTTGTCATTGACCGCAACAATGACATCCCCCAGCACCAGACCCTCCGTAGTTTGGGTGGTCCCCCGAAGGCCCGCCTTGTCCGCGGTCGAACCGGGCTGGACATTGATGATCAGGACCCCCTCAATGTCGAGGCGCCGGCTCAAATCCGGGTTGGCAAGGCTCACGCCGAGTCCAGGGCGGACAACCCTGCCGCTGCGGATAATCTCCGGCACCACCCGGTTCACTTCGCTGACCGGCACGGCAAAGCCCACGCCGGCACTGCCCCCGGACGGGCTGTAGATGGCCGTGTTGACCCCGATCAGCCGGCCGGCGCTGTCCAATAGGGGACCGCCGGAATTGCCGGGATTGATGGCGGCATCGGTCTGGATTACCCCCTGGATGGTCCGGTCGGTGACCGAGGTGATTTCCCGGTTCAGCGCGGAAACGATGCCCGTGGTCAGGGTCTGGTCCAGGCCGAAGGGGTTGCCGATGGCAAAGACCCTTTGTCCCACCTGCAGGGTATCGGAGTCGCCGATGGTGATCGGCTGCAGTTTGGCGGCCGGCGCCGAAATCTGCAGGACCGCCAGATCGCGATCCGGGGCGGCGCCCACCAGCACCCCCTTCCAGGTGCTGTGGTCGGCCAGGGTGACCTCGATCCGGTTCGCGTCACTGATCACGTGATAATTGGTGACGATCCGCCCCTGCTGGTCCCAGATCATGCCGGAGCCTGTACCCTGGGGAATCTCGTAGAGGTTGAGGCTGAACAGGTTGCGCCGCACGGCGATGCTGGTGATATACACCACCGACGGCGAGGCAGCTCGGAACAGCTCAATGGTCGCCTGTTCGTCCGCGGCCAGGTCCCCCCGGGCCGTCACCACCCTTGGCGTAGCGTCACGATCGTGCAGGGAGGGACGGAAGGTCTCGTAAGCCAGCCAGAGCCCGACAGCAAGAAGAAGCCAAAAATAGAGAGGCACCTGAGGTAGTTTCTTGGCACTCAACCTGTCCTCCCCGTTATGGCTAAGCAAAAAGCCCCAAGTGCAAGGCGCGCAAGTTCTGGGGTATGGGGCGTACAAACGGTACGCCGCAGTGACGAAGGATGCCGCGCAGGTAAGCGCAGACTCCGACACAGCAGTTGGGGAGTTTTTGCGACGCCATCACAAATCGAGCAGCACCCTGGCCACGGTCAGGAAGAGAAACACGCCCAGGATATCCGTAGTGGTGGTGATAAAGGGACCGGTGGCGATGGCGGCATCGATATTGAGGCGTTTGAGCACCAGGGGGACCAGGGTCCCCACCGTGGCGGCCATGGTCATCACAAAAAAAATGGACAGGCCGACGACCAGGCCGAGATAGCCGGGACTTGCGTATTCAAAATGGGCAAGGAAGCCGAGGAGCAGGCCGAAACAGCCGCCCATAACCACCCCGACCAGGAACTCCTTGCCGATGATGGAGAAAAAATTTCCCACGTTGATCCGGCCGGTGGCCAGGCTGCGCACCACGATGGTTGACGACTGGGTGGCGATGTTGCCGCCCATGCCGGCGATAATCGGGATGAACGAGGCCAGGACCAGGACTTTTTGCAGCTCGGCCTGAAACGAGGTAATGATATACATGGCCGCGATGCCGCCGATCCAGGAAGCAAACAGCCATGGCGCCCGAAAGAAAATCTTCAGGTGCAGCGGTTTGAGCAGGATCTCCTCGTCCTTGCCTGCACCGGCCATGTGCAGAAAATCTTCGGTCTCCTCCTGGCGGATAACGTCAATCACGTCATCCACGGTAATGATCCCCACCAGCTTGAAGGTGGCATCGACCACGGGCAGGGCCAGGAGGTTGTACTGAGAGACCAGATGCGCTACCTCGGTCTGGTCGGTATCGGTAGTCACCGAGATGACCTTGGTGTTCATGATGTTTTTCAGCTGCCGGTGCATGGGCTGCAGGATCAGCTCCCTGAGCGACAGGACCCCGGCGAGCTGGCCATCGCCATGGGTGATATAGAGATAAAACACCATCTCCTTGTCCTCGCTCCGCTTCTGCACCTTCCTGATCGCCTCCTCGACGGTGAGTTCCTCGTCCAGGTACATGAAGTCGGGAGACATGAGGCCGCCGGCGGTTTCGGGGTGGTACTTGAGGAGTTCCTCCACCTCGATCCGGTCCGCGGTGGCCATGTGGGTCTGGATCTCGACGGCCACCTGATTGGGCAGGGCCTCCAGGAAGTCGGCGGCATCGTCCGGGGACATGTTGCTGACCACCTTGGCGAGAAAGCGGGGGGAAAAGCCCTCCACCAACTCCACCATGATCCCCTCGTCCAACTCGCTCAGGAATTCAGCAACGATCTCGGTCTGAGCGACGATCTGAAAGATGTCTTTCTGTTCCTGGGGGTTCAGGGAGCGGAAGACCCAGGCGAGGTCGGCGGGATGGGTCTTGCGCACCAGCTTGATGATGTTGTCGACCGCCTTTTTCCGGTGCAGACGCCGCAGGGTGTCGAGCAGCACCTTGCCTTCGATGCCGATCATTTCGCGTTGGGGTGACTTTTCCATGAAACCGACTCTCCAGGGGCAGCAAAGCTCTGCGTAGTGCGCAAGACTGGCCAGATCGTCTTAGCAGACAACCGTGAAAAATGCTATGGCAAAAGTCCGGAGTACCGGACAAAAAACAGTACAGCAAACCCCAGGATCATGGACAGGAGTCCGATGACCCGCAGATGGGCCGGCGGGAGTTCAGCAAGCTGCCTGAGCCATCGTTGCATGGCCTCAGGGGAGGCCGCGTAAGGCAATCCCTCGAGTACTAGAATGAGTCCAAGGAACATGATGAATGTCTTCATGTCCCACATCGTAACAGAAGGAGCAAAGCGATGCAATGTTCCTGACAAAGGCATTGACAACATTGAAAAAAATTACTAAATTCGTGAAGAAATTCACGGCAGGAGGACCCCCTCTCTAACCAGATAAGGTTGGCTATTTCCTCTTTGCGAGGCTATTCAGACAAGAGTATTCATGACTGCGCATTCTTCATCCCGGTACACAGAAGCCGGAGTCGATATTGACAAAGGCAATGAATTTATCAACCGCATTAAATCCATCGTTGCCAAAACGCATGGCCGCGGGGTTCTCAGCGATATCGGCGGTTTCTCCGGCCTGTACGCCATAGGCAACCTCGGCCTGGAGGACCCGGTCCTCATTGCCTCGACCGACGGCGTGGGCACCAAGCTCACCGTAGCAAAACTGTGCGGCCGCCACGACACCATCGGCATCGACCTGGTGGCCATGTGCGTCAACGACGTGGTGGTCAGCGGGGCCAGACCCCTGTTTTTCCTCGACTACTTTGCCAGCAGCAAACTGGACCTGGACCAGGCAACCGCTGTGGTCAAGGGCATTGCCGAAGGTTGCAGGATTGCCGGCTGCGCGCTGATCGGCGGCGAAACCGCTGAAATGCCCGGCCTCTACCGAGCGGGCGATTACGATCTCGCCGGTTTCGTGGTGGGGATTGCGGCCCGCGACAAAATCATTGACGGCAGCGATATCCGAGTCGGTAACAAGATCATCGGCCTCTCCTCATCCGGCCTGCACAGCAACGGCTACTCCCTGGCGCGCAAGGTCTGTTTTGCGGAACTGAACCTGGCGGTGGATCAGCAAATGAAGGAATTCGGTTGCACCGTGGGCGAGGAACTGCTCAAACCCACCCGCATCTACGTGGAACCGGTGCTCAAGACCCTGCGCACTTCCAAAATCAACGGCCTCATCCACATCACCGGCGGCGGCTTTGTTGACAACATTCCCCGGGTGCTGCCAGCGGGCTGCAAGGCCATTATCGACCCGAAGACCTGGCCCGCCCCCCCTATCTTCTCCTTTCTGGAGAAGAACGGCAAGATCTCCAAAGCGGAGATGTTCCGCACCTTCAACATGGGTATCGGCATGATGGCCCTGGTCGACGACCATGCAGTGGAGGATGTGCTCCATCAGTTCGAGGCCTTTGGCGAGACTCCCTATATGATCGGCGAGATCCAGGCCAGCGGAGACGCTGACCGCCCCCTTGTCGAAATCAAAGGGGTAATCGAGTAAAGACGGGCTTTAAATCGGGATCGGGGTCGAACGATTCAAGATCGGCTTCGGCGGTAATGGAAGACAGCCCGCCCTGAAACCTGATCCGTCACGCGGGCACGTCCATTTTTCCGTGTTCCTGTCCTGCTACCCCCTTCGAAACCGATACCGATACCGACCCCGACCCCGAGTTGAACAGTTGTTGCCCGGCAGATAACTGCCTCCTTTGCGGATAAGGCCAGCCCCGGCTATTCCTCCACATTGGCCTCGGCAATGATCTTCTGCGCGAGATGCGCGGGCACCTCCTCGTAATGGGAAAATTTGACCTGGAAGGTGCCGCGGCCGCCGGTCATGGAGTTGAGGTCCGGAGCATAGAGCAGGATCTCCTTCTGCGGAACATGGGCGTTGATTATCTCCAATTTATCGGCGGAGTCCATACCCAGGACCTTGCCCCGCCGGCTGTTCAGGTCGCCCATCACGTCGCCGACAAAATCCTTGGGCACCTGGATGGCAACCTCCATGATCGGCTCCAGAAGCACGGGATTGGCTTCCTTGACCGCCTTCTTGAAGGCCAGGGACCCGGCAACCTTGAAGGCCATTTCCGACGAATCCACTGCATGGTAGGAGCCGTCGATCAGGGAAATCCGCACATCGACAAACGGATAGCCGGCGATGACGCCCTTCTCCATGGCCTCCTGGATGCCCTTGTCCACCGCCGGCCGGTACTGACCCGGGATGACGCCGCCGACGATCTTGTCGAGAAACTCGTAGCCCCCTCCCCTCGGCATGGGCTCCATCTCGATCCAGCAGTCGCCGAACTGGCCTCGGCCGCCGCTCTGCTTTTTATGCTTGCCCTGGACCCGGGCCTTGCCCTTGATGGTCTCCCGGTACGGGACCTTGGGCATTTTCAACTCCATCTCCACCCCGAATTTGCGCCGCATCTTCTCGCCGATGACCTCCAGGTGCACCTGGCCAACCCCGGAGATCAGCACCTCATGGGTTTCCTGCTGCCTGGTCAGCTTCAGGGTCAGATCCTCGTCCAGCATGCGGGTGATGGAGGAGAATAGTTTTTCCTCGTCCCCCTTGGTGGCCGAGACCGCGTAGGAAATTACCGTATCCTGCGGCACCAGCCGGTCATAGACGATCGGTTTTGCCTCGGTGCAGATGGTATCCCCGGTAACGGTCTCCTTGAGCTTGGCCACGGCCACGATCATCCCGGGCAGGGCCTGGTCGATCTGCTTCTGTTCCTTGCCCTCCATGATGTAGAGCTGGCCGAACCGCTCGGAGATCTCCTTGCTCGAGTTGTAGGAACTGTCGCCCGCCAGGGTGCCGGAAAAAACCCGGAAGATGGTCAGCCGGCCGGCAAAGGGGTCGGCCATGGTCTTGAATACCTGCGCGGAAAAGGGGGCGTCGGCCACGCCCTGGCGCTCTTCCAGTTCCTTCGTTTTCGGATTCATCCCCATCTGGGCCGGGCGCTGATCCGGTGAGGGCAGCAGGTCGGCAATGGTGTCCAGCACCAGGTTGGTGCCCAAATTGGCCAGCGGCGCACAGGCGCAGACCGGGGCGATCTTGCCGGCCTGGACTGCCCGGGCAAGGCCATGCAAAAGTTCCTGGTCGGTCAGGGTCCCCTCTTCCAAAAATTTTTCGATGAGTTCGTCATCGGTTTCCGCCACATACTCCATCAGATTGTCACGCAGGATCTCCGCCTCCTCCGCCAGCTCGCCGGGAATCTCGCCGGCATCGGCCTGGCCGCTGCCGTCGCTCTTGAAGAACCAGGCCTTGCGTCCAGCGACATCAACCACCCCCCGGAACTTGTCTTCCGAACCGATCGGCAGATAGAGGACTACCGGGTTCAGGTCGAACGCGGAACGGATATCGTCAACAACCTTGCCGAAGTTGGCGCGCTCCCGGTCCATCTTGGTGATGCAGATCAGGCAGGGCAGTTTCCGTTCCCGGATCATGCTGACGAACTTCTCGGTCTGGCTGCGGACGCCGGTGGCCGCCTCGACGGTGAGGATGGCGCTGTCCGCAACATGGGCGGCAAACCTGGACTCGTTGACAAAGTTGTCGTCGCCAGGGGTATCAGCCAGAAATATCTCCCGTTTTTTCCAAGACAGATGACTGAACGCGGTGCCGATAGTGATATGGCGCTTGGTCTCCTCAGGCTCAAAATCCAGGCTGGCCGTGCCGTCGTCAACCCGGCCCAGGCGCTTGATCGTTCCCGCCGTGAAAAGCAGGGCTTCCGCCAGGGTGGTTTTGCCGCTGTTACCGTGACCGATGAGAACCGTGTTCCTGATCTGCTTGACGTCGTGCATGCATTCCTCCGCAAAACGGTTGAGAATTAACGGGAATAAAATCTCGCACCCTGCCGCAGGCAACTGGTACCGGGTTGCCCCACTCACCTCTCACCACGAGGCGATACAGCGAATCAAAGAAAAAGGGCTTTCTCTTTTACGGCAGGAGTGGTAACCATTTGAACAGCATAACAGCTTTATATTCTTATTATAGTTTGGAAGTCAAGTATTAACATGCCTTCTTGTCGGAGGGGGCTGAAGAAGGAATAATGGGTGGTCAGACAAGCGAATTCACCGGCAGGATAGCTCGCTCCGCCGGGACGGTCAGCGGGGCGGTTATGTGCAGCCGGCTTCTGGGGCTTGTCCGCGAGCAGGTCTTTGCCGGGATGTTCGGGGCTGGCTATGCCTACGACGCCTTTGTCGTGGCCTTTCGCATCCCCAACCTGCTGCGCGACCTGTTCGGCGAAGGGGCGCTGTCCGCGGCCTTTGTCACCGTCTTTTCCGACTATGACACCAACCGCGGGGCCAGGGCCACCTGGCAGCTTGCCGGTACGGTGCTGACCTTCTTTGCGGTGTTTTTGAGCCTGCTGACTCTGGCCGGCATGTACCTGGCAGGGCCCATCGTCCACATCCTCGCCCCTGACTTTCAGCTCGTTGCCGGCAAGACGGAGCTGACCGTGCAGCTGACCCGCATCATGTTCCCCTTTCTGGTGTTCATCTCCCTGGCCGCCGTGGTCATGGGCATCCTGAACACCAGGGGCCGTTTTTTCATCCCGGCCATGGCCTCGAGCTTTTTCAACCTGGGTTCCATCGTCGGCGGGGTAAGCCTGGCGCTCATCTTTCCCCGGTTCGGCCAGCCGGCCATCGCCGGCATGGCATGGGGCACCCTGATCGGCGGCATGCTGCAGCTGGCGATGCAGCTGCCCGCCCTGCGCCGCGAAGGTTTTACCTTTATCCCCCGGCTCAATCTCAGGGACCCCGGCCTGCAGCGCATCCTCCTGCTGATGCTGCCCGCAACCGTCGGGCTCTCCGCCACCCAGATCAACATCTTCGTCAATACCAACTTTGCCGCATCCTGTGTCGAGGGTTCGGTGTCCTGGCTCAACTACGCCTTCCGCCTGGTGCAGCTGCCCATCGGCATCTTCGGGGTGGCCTTTTCCATCGCGGTGATGCCGGTCCTGGGCCGGCAGGCGGCGGGCAGCGACATGACCGGCCTGCGGCAGACCTTCAACTCGTCGCTGGTGATGGTGCTGAGCCTCACCATTCCGGCAACCGCCGGCCTGATCCTGCTCGCCGAGCCGATCATCCGCCTGATCTTCGAGCACGGCGCCTTCACCAGCGTTGACACGGAGCGCACTGCCGAGGCCCTGGCCTTTTACGCCGTCGGCCTCTTCGCCTACTCTGCGGTCAAGGTCATGGTCCCGGTCTTTTACGTCCTGGGCAGCACCCGCTATCCAGTGATGGGCAGTTTCCTCGCGGTGGTGGCCAACATCCTGTTCATCGTCCTGACCATCGACCTGTTCCAGCACCGGGCTATCGCCCTCTCCACCTCCTGCTCCATGACCCTGAACTTTCTTTTTCTCGGCCTGATCCTCTCGCGCAAGCTCGTGGGTTTTACCCTGCGGCCCCTGCTCCTCGGGGGCGGCAAAATCCTGCTCGCCACTGCGGTGATGGCCTTCTCGGTCTGGTTGCTGGGCAGATGGCTTGCGCCATTGCTGCACGGCGCCCTTTTCCTGCAGTTAATCGGAGTGTTGGGCATTGTCGGGGCCGGGGCGGTGATCTACTATCTGGTGCTCGTCGCCCTGAAACTGCCGGAATTGACGGTCATCACCGCCAAAATTACCCAGCGCCTGCGCAAATCAGAGGACAGAGGACAGAGGACAGGGGACAGATAGCTTCCGACTGGAAAAGAGATGCAGGGCACGGACAACCACTCGGGGTCGGGATCGGGATCGAAAAAACAGACTGATCAGGGGTAGCCAGACAGGGAAAAGGGAATACAAAATTCAAGCATGTTCCAACTTCCGTCCTCCGTCATCCGTCTTCTGTCATCTATCCTCTGTCCTCTGCCCTCTGTCCTCTGAAAGCTCCTGGAGGAACCTCACCTGGGCCAGCAGGACCAGTGCTGCGGTATCCACATGCAGGATCCGCGGCCCGAGGGAAAAAGAGGTGAACCCCTGGTCGCGGAATGCCCCGACCTCGTGCTCGCTCCATCCCCCTTCAGGCCCTAAGGCCAGAAGCAGCGGTTCACCGATAGGCCGCCCACCGTGGAGCTCAGCCAGGGTAGGCCCTGCCCCGGGATGGGCCAGCAGACGGCTGGCCGCCTTCAGGGTCGGCACCACGTCCTCGACAAAGGGCCTGAACCGATGATGGAGGCAGACCTCGGGCAGCCGTGTATCCACCGCCTGCTCCAGGCCCTGCCGCAGCAGTTCCCGCAAATTCTGCGCCTGGAGAACCGAACCCTGGAAATAGGATTTCTGAACCTTCTGCGAGCGGATGAGATGAAAGCGGCTGACCCCAAGGACGGTGGCCTGCTTCAGGATCCGCTGCAGCATAATCGGCCTGGGCAGGGCCAGGATCAGCTCTATTCCCGACGGCTTCGGCGGAGATGCGGTCAGCGAAACCTCCATTTCCAACGTGCCGTTCCTTAGTCCCAGGATACGGGCGGTCCCCATCTTGCCGTTCAGCATCCCGGCCCGCAGGTCGTCACCCGGCGCAAGGCCGAGCACATTGACGATGTGTTGCACCCGGCGGTCCTGTTCGGGCAGGCTGAGGAGGGATCTCCTCAGTTCGCCGGGTTCAAAGAGAAGAATATTCATAATAGTGACGCAATGCTTTATTTGACAACCAGTTAACTATGCGGCTACAACGTTGTTAAACTGTTAGCCTTTCGGGTTGTTAGACTGAAGGCTGAAGGCTCAAGGCTGTTATCCGGTTCGCAGGCAGGCTGAACCTTGAATCTTTAACTTTAACCTCGCACCTTAAAACCGTAAATGCTCATCGTCTATAATTTTCTGCAGGTCCTCCTGCTCCCTGTGGCCGCGCCCCTGCTGGCCCTGCTGATCCTGGGCCGGCGTAAGTATCGGGAGCGCTTCCGGCAGCGGCTGGGCTTCGGCCTGCGCCGCCGATCGGAACAACTGGCTGCCCTCCCCGGCGGCAGACGGGTCTGGATCCACTGCCTGTCCGTGGGCGAGGTGACCTCCGCCCTGCCCCTGGTCCGGGGCCTGCGCCTGCGGCTGCCCGACGTCCGGATCATCGTCACGGTCACCACCAGCACCGGCATGCGGGTGGCTGAGCAGCAGCTGGCCCCCTGGTCGGACCTGGTCCTGGCCTCGCCCCTTGACCTGCTCCCGGTCGTCTCCCGCTTCATCCGCACCCTGCGGCCGGACCTGTTCATCCTGGTGGAAACTGATTTCTGGCCCAACTGGCTCTACGGCCTGCGCCGGCAGAGTATCCCGGCCATGCTGGTCAACGGCAGGATCTCCAGGGCCTCCTTCGAACGGTACCAGCGCTTCCGCATCTTCTTCCGGCCGCTCTTTTCCTCCTTTGCCCTGCTGGCCATGCAGACCGAAGACGACGCGGCCCAGTTGCGTACCCTGGGGGTGCCGGCCCGGCAACTCCTCACCCTCGGCAACCTCAAATATGCCCAGGACGCTGCCCCGGATCGACCGGCCGCCACCCGGTTGTCCAGAGAAGAGCTGAAACTGCCGGCCGACGGCCAGACCTGGGTCTGCGGCTCAACTCATGCCGGCGAGGAAGAGCTCCTGCTGCCGGCCTTCGCCTCCCTCAGTGCCGACCATCCCCGCCTTTGCCTCATCCTGGCGCCGAGGGATCCGCAACGCGCCCCTGAACTGGTTCATCTCGCCCACCAGTTCGGTCTGGCCACCATCCGTCGATCCCGCCCACAGGACAGTCCTGCCCGCGTCCTTATCCTGGACACCCTGGGTGAACTGGCCGCCTGCTACCACCTCGCCCGGGTGGCTTTCATCGGCGGCAGCCTGGTGACCGGCGGCGGCCATAACCCGCTCGAGGCATCCCGCCATGGTGTTCCGGTGCTATTCGGTCCGCACATGGAAGATTTTGCCGAAATAGCCCGGGACCTGATCCATTGCGGCGGAGCCATGGTAGTTTCAACTCCCGAGGAGATTTCCGCTGCGGTCCGCCGCATCCTGGAGGACCATGATGCCCATGCGGCCATGCGCACCAGCGCCATCGAACTGGTGACCCGGGAGGCCGGCGTTGTCGACCGCCACCTGGACGCCCTGACCGGCCTGCTCGCCGCCGGCAAGGGCTGAAACCCTGTTATCGATCCCGCCCATGCGCACCGCCTCCCTTTCCGCGCACCTCCGACTGCACCTGCTCCCTGCCACGGCCCTCTGTTACCTGGCCGGGGCAACCCTGGCTTTCCTTGCCTCCCCACAGCCCCCGTCCCTTTATCCTATGGGTACGGTCACCTTGCTGCTCTTTGCCCTGACCTTTTTCCAACGCCACCAACCCGCAGCTGTCTTCTCCCTTCTTCTTGCCTTTGTCCTGGCCGGTTTCACCCACACCGGGTTCGGCCTGCTCCCCCCATCCTCCCCGGACCATCTCTACCAGCTGTTCCCGGAAAAGGCGGCAGCGACCCTGACCGGAACCGTTATGGCCATGCCCGAATTTGACGGCCGCACCACCCGTCTGGTCCTGGACGCCGACAGCGTGCTCATGCATGGAGAGGGAGAAGGACGCGCCGGACAGCAGCCCGCCCGCGGGAGAATCCGCCTGAGTGTTGATGATGCCCTGCCGCAGGACATCCATGCCGGGACGCACCTGCTGGTCATGGCCACCGTCGGCAGGACCTTTTCCTACCAGACCCCCGGTGTGTTCGATTATCGGCTGCACATGGCCGACAAGGCAATTCATGTCTCCGGCAGAATCGATTCTCCCGTGGCAATTCTCAGCTTCACCGACCGGGAGGACTCTCTATGGCACAGCCTGCGCTTTTTTCCGGAAGCTCTCAGGCAACGACTGAACACCTTTCTGGCCGCGAGCCAAGACCCCAAAGAGGCCGCCCTTTACCAGGCGCTGCTCCTCGGCAACCAGTCCGGCCTCGACGACAAAACCCTGGAGCAGTACAAGGCCACGGGCTGCATGCATATCCTCTCCATTTCCGGGGTGCACATGGCGCTCCTCGGCCTGCTGCTGACCTGGAGCATCACCTGGCTGCTCAAGCGCTCCACCTGGCTCCTGCTCCATACCCATGTGCCCACGGTGGCCATCCTCCTGTCCCTGGTCCCGCTGGTTGCCTACGCCGGGATTGCCGGGATGAACACCCCGGTGGTCAGGGCGCTGCTGATGTCCGTGCTCTTTCTGGTCGGAGTGGTCCTGCAGCGGCAGCGCTCCCTGCTCCCCCTCATTGCCGCGGCCGCGCTTCTCATCCTGCTCTGCCGGCCCCTGGCCCTGTTCACCATCTCCTTTCAGCTCTCCTTTTCCGCGGTGCTGGCCCTGGCGATTATCTATCCGCGCCTGCTCGCCTTTCTCGACCCTGAGCAGCCGACAGGCACCGCCGGCCGGATGCTGCGCTACCTTTGCACCGGCCTGCTGGTTTCCGTGGCCGCCACCCTGGGCTCCCTGCCCTTCCTCCTCTACCATTTCAACCGGTTTTCCCTGATCGGCCCGGTCATCAATCTGCTGGTCGAGCCGGTTCTCTGTTTCTGGACGCTGCCCTGCGGCCTGCTGGCCATCCCCCTGCTCTTCATTGCCCCGGAGGCAGCGGAATTTCTCCTGAACATCGGGGGACTGGGCATTGGCATCGCCGACCGGATCACCGCTCTGGGCAGCGCCCTGCCCTTTGCCTCCCTCTGGACCGTGACCCCAAGCCCTCTGGAGATATGTCTCTATGTTCTCCTGCTGTGGACCTGGGTCTCCCGGCCGGCGTCAGGCAAAAGCATGGCCCTGCACTGCGCGGCCGCCGTTCTGCTGGCAGCACTGTTTACCCGGGGTCTCTGGCTTCCCCGGACAGACGGGGTGACCGAGGCCCATTTCCTGGATGTGGGTCAGGGCAGCTCCACCTTCATCCGCCTGCCTGCAGGGAGCTCCATTCTCCTGGACGGCGGCAGCAAAACCTCTCCCGGCTTCGACATCGGCGAACGGGTCCTCGCCCCCTTTCTCTGGAAATCAAGGATATGGCGCATTGATGACGTCGTGGTGACCCATCCGGACAGCGATCACTACAACGGCCTGCCCTTCGTGGTGCGCCGTTTCCGACCCAGCCGGCTATGGATCAATGGGGCGGACAGGGAAACCTGGCCCTACAGCGCGTTGCTGCAGACAGCCATGGAAAACGGCGTGGAAATCCTGGAACCCGAGGCAGATCAGATTCTCCAGACAGACGGCGATGTCCAACTCCGTTTCGTCAAGGGTGCAATTGCCACGGACTCGACTTGTCAGGAGGGGCCAAATCTTTCCGGCAACAACCAGAGCCTCGTCCTCAGGCTGGCGCACAGGGACGTCACCATGCTCTTTCCTGGGGATTTGGAACGACAGGGTGAGGAAGTTCTGCTCAGAAACGGGAGCAACGTCCAGGCCGACATCCTGCTCGCCGGCCACCACGGCAGCAGGGGATCAAGCAGCGAGCCCTTCATCAGGGCAGTGAACCCGGGGCTGATCGTCGTCTCTTCCGGCCGCAATTCGAAGAGCGTCTATCTGGACCAGGACCATCTTGCTGCCTGGCGGCAGGCGGGCAGAACCGTGCTGGCCACCGCCCTGAACGGAACGGTCACGGTCCGCACCGACGGCCGGCGGTACTCGTTCCAAACCTTCGAAAGCGCCAGGTAAAGCGCATCTTTTTTTTTGCCGCCGGTGCCATGATGAGACAACCAAAAATCCGCCAATCAGCTGTAACATTTCCGCAGTTTTGAGTTGTGAGAGATATGCGCTGCTAAACAAACACGTTGCCAGCCCGCCCTCGCGCTAACGCTCGACCCGCGCTGCGCTCCGGCCGCGCGGGCAACGGAAGAGAAAAGCAGAACCAAATGTTGGATTGCAAAACCTGGCGCCCGATTTTCGCAATTTTCGCTGACCTGCTTGTGTCAAGAATAAAGATTTGACCCCATTTCAGACCCTGACCCCATTTCAGACCCCACTTCAGAGACCCGCTACACTTCAGTGAAGTCCGCCGGCGCCTTCTTCAGGAACTTGAGGAATTTCTGCTTTTCCATGCAGTTGATGTAAGCGTCTTCCGCGCTGATCTTCCTCTGCTGGAGAAGCTCAAAAAGATGATCGTCCAGGCTCTGCATGCCGTACTTCTTGCCGGTCTGCATGACCGAGGGGATCTGGTAGGTCTTGCCTTCCCGGATCAGGTTGCGGACGGCAGGGGTGCAGATCAGGATCTCAAGGGCCGCGACCCGGCCCTTGATGTCGATCCGCTTCAGCAGGGTCTGGGAAACGACGGCCTTCAGCGCATCCGCCAGGGTAGATCGGACCTGGGGTTGCTGGTTGGCGGGAAAAATCTCGACGACACGGTCAACAGTCTTCATGGCATTCAGGGTGTGCAGGGTGCCGAACACGAGATGACCGGTCATCGATGCCTCCATGGCCAGGGAGATGGTCTCCAGGTCGCGCATCTCGCCGACCAGGATGATGTCCGGGTCTTCGCGCAGGGCCCCGCGCAAGGCCGCATGAAAGGACTTGGTGTGGGTGCCGACTTCGCGATGATTGACCACGCACTGCTGGCTCTTGTGCACGAATTCGATGGGGTCCTCGATGGTCAGGATATGGTGCTTGCGGATCTTGTTGCACTCGTCCACGATGCCGGCCAGGGTGGTTGATTTGCCGGAACCGGTCGGCCCGGTAACCAGGACCATTCCCTTGGGCAGGGTGGCAAGCTTGCTGACTACCTTGGGCAGCCCCAACTGCTCGCAGGTCAGGATTTCGCTGGGAATTTCACGAAAGACCGCGCCGATGCCGTACTTCTGCTGAAAAAAGTTGCAGCGGTACCGGGCCAGCCCCGGGATTTCATAGCCGAAGTCCATGTCCCCGGTCTCTTCGAAGATCTTGATCTTGTCCTCAGGACAGATCTCGTAGAGCATGGCCTTCAATTCCTCGTTGCTGAGCACCTTGAACTTGACCCGCTCCATGTCGCCCCTGATGCGAAGGACCGGCTGCATATTGGCAACCATGTGCAAGTCGGACGCGCCCTCATCGTTCATCAATTTGAAAAAAGCATCAATCTGCGCCATTGCTCTACTCCTTTGCCTTAATCGTCATGTCCCCTGAGGACGGCTATGAACAACCTTCTTCAACTATACCTGAATCCTTGTGACTTAGCAAAAAATGAAAACATGGAACTTTTGCCTCAACGGGTGCAAGATATCGTCCACCTTGCCGGTATCGGGATCGAGGCGAATCGCTCTCAATATTCCTCCCCTCAGCCGGCGGTTCTGCCGCCGCATCAGACGATGATCGTCCGCTTGATAAAGGAGACGATTTCCGCCGGATCATCCATGACATTGATGATCAGCAGATCGTCTTTTCCAACATTGCCCGCGGCCAGCAGCCTGGCCCGGATCCAGTCCAGCAGGCCGCCCCAGAAATCACTGCCCACCAGGATGATGGGAAAGGGCTTGATCCTCCTGGTCTGGATAAGGGTGATGGCTTCGAACACCTCGTCCAGGGTCCCAAAACCGCCAGGCATGCAGATAAAAGCCATGGCATACTTGACGAACATGACCTTGCGGACGAAAAAATACTTAAAACTTAAGGGGACATTGGCATAGGGGTTGGGCTCCTGTTCAAACGGCAGGTTGATGTTCAAGCCGATGGAACTGCCGCCCGCCTCAGCCGCGCCCTTGTTCGCGGCCTCCATGATACCCGGCCCGCCACCCGTGATTATAGCGTAGCCAAGCCTGGCCAGGTCGCCGGCCAGGGTGACGGTCTGCTTATAGGAGGGATCATCGGGCCCGCACCGGGCTGAACCGAAGAAGGACACTGCCGGCCCCTGAACCGCGGCCAGGGTATCAAATCCCTCAACAAATTCGGCCATGATCCTGAACAGCCGCCAGGAGTCACCGGGGTTGAAATAATCAAGCCAGTATTGGTGCTCCATGTCCGTGGTTCGTTTTTCATTATCGCGCCTGCCGTCATTCGTGCGTCTATGAAGCATGAACTTGTCCTTTTCTGTGCTGTTCATTCGCGGCGAGCCCCTGCAAGGCCTTTCGCACCTCTTTGTGTCCCGGGGCCGTTTTCTCGACACGGCGGTATATTGCCCGGGCCTGCTTTACCTGTCCCTGCTTTCGGTATATCCGGCCTGCCAGGAGCAGCCCCTCGGCATCCCCGCGGTTCCGACGCAAAACCTCCTTGACGGCGGCAAGCGCGCCGGCGGCGTCGCCCATCTTCTCCCTCACCCGGGCCAGCCGGAGCCAGTACCCGGAAGGCTTGGCATCGAGGGCCAGGGCCTGGAGACAGAGAGACAGGGCTATATCATCCCCCTGCTCTTCCCGTGCATACAGCTCGCCCAGGATGCTCAGGGACTGGGCGTCATCGGGGTTGTGCCGGATAGCGCGCTGCAGCGCCTGCATGGCTTCG
Source organism: Desulfobulbaceae bacterium (assembly GCA_003508005.1). Taxonomy (GTDB): domain Bacteria; phylum Desulfobacterota; class Desulfobulbia; order Desulfobulbales; family Desulfobulbaceae; genus UBA10518. Next base: position 3,637 of record DNUE01000052.1, on the reverse strand, counting down.
GCATTCTTGCCGACCCCGGCATAGGCCTCTCCCAGGAGTCGATAGAGATGGAAACCCTGCCGCTCCCTGCTCGATTTCTCCAGTTTTTTCAAGATGTTCAGCGCTTGGCGATAACGGCCCGCCATGCAGTGCAGGCGCCCAAGCTGCAGGGAAATATCGGAAAAAACCGCAGATTCACTGAATCCCCGCTGCCTGGCGGCCTGTTCAAAGCAGGCCAGAGCTTCATCGTTTTTGTCCAGCATGCGCTGGGCAAAACCCTTGTTGACCAGGGCCATGAAATTTCCGGGCTCCCTGGCCAGCACCCGGTCAAAGGCGTTGACCGCCTGCTGCTGCCGGTTCAATTCCGCCAAGGTCACGCCCAGGCTGTTCATGAGATTGACATCCCCGTTATCCATCCGCAAACCCGCCTGGTACTCCCTGATCGCCTGCCGGTAATCACCCTCGTCAAAATAGTGGTCGCCGCTGACATTCAAGCTCACGTGATCAAAAACCGTGACGCTGCCCGGCCCGAAAAATCTCCCGTGCAGCAGGGCCTTGCGGCAGTTGACCGCAGTCTCGGTCCTGGCGAAATTGAGGCAGGGCCAGGAGCTTATGCCTATGGCCACAGAGCCTTTCCCGGCCAGCCGTTCCATCTTTTTTTTCAGAGCACGGCCCTGGCGCAGCGTTTCCTGGGGAGATTTGTCGGGCAGCAGGACATAGGCCTCCCCGGAAGATACCGACGCCAGCACCGCAGGGGAGGAAATGCAGCCTGCAAGCAGGGCGGGAAGGTCCCTCGACTCCCTTCCCGGTTCTCTTCTCAACAACAGAAGACCAAACCGATGGCTGTCCCGCCAACCCCGCCGGAGCTGACGAACAACCTCACCGGAAGGCCTGGCAAGAGGGTGCGCCTGCCGCTGCCGCAACGACGATGATTCGCACAGGCTGAACGGTCCCCGGAGCTCCGCGGCCTCAAGCGCCTGCCAGCATTCGGCGAACCAGGAGCCGCTTTCCAGGGCATAACCCGGCTCACCCCGAACAGACATTCCGATATGGACCCTGTCCAATCCCTCGCGTTTCAAACGACCAAGCAGCCTGCGGGCAAAACGCAAGGCGTCTTCCCGCCCCATATTGTCCTGCAGTATTCCGAAGAGATTTCCGGCCAGGTAATACACTTCGCCGGAAGCTGCTGCTTCCAGCAGCCGGGCAATCTCGACCAGTTGTCCAACCCCGGCAGAGGAGGAGCTTGTCCGGTGCGCCGCACCCACCAGAAATAAGGAGGCAGGAACTTCAGGAATTCTTACAAGCTGACTTTGCAGGAGACGGCTGGAGTAGAGGCCGGTTTCCGGGTGGACATGGGCCTCTTTGACCAGCTCCAGGCTGGTCCGCAGCTGATCCCTGATCGTTGCAAGCCATTCCAGGGCCATTTTTCTGGACAGCCCTGGATCAATCCCCTGAAGAATGACCGCCATCTTTTCGCCATCCGCCACCGCGAAAGGAAGGACGAGCAGATCGCGAATCCGCCCGGGTTCGCCGGCAGCACAGATACCTTGCAGCTGCGGCAGCACCTCCGCCGCCTGCATCTCCGCAAATCCGGGAAGCTGGTCCTGCCCACTGGTTGCCCAGAACAAGGTGGTCGCCCTGACAGGCAGGATTTTTTCTATTTCACGGACGAATTCGCGGCGGAAGAGAATAAAATCCTGAAGTTTGAGCTGAATGGCCGAAGAATAAAATGGAATCCGCATATCCTGAGGTGATCAGGCGGCGGGTCCGCCGAGGACCTGATGCAGGCTGGCTGCCAGCAGGGCAATCTCGTCATCGGCCACGGTGCGCATGTCCAGCAGCAGGCTGTCATTTTCGACCCGTCCGATCACCGGCACATCGAGGGACCGGAGGCGGACTTCCAGACGGTTGACGCTCATCCCGCGGGGCGCAAGCAGCACCCCCCGGCTGGGCAGGTTCTGCTCGGGCATGGCCCCTCCCCCCACCCGGGCGACGGCTTCCACGACCTTCACCCCGCAGGCTTCGGCCTGGAGCGAGCGAAGCCGCCCGGCCAGCCTCTTGGCCCGGCGGTTCACTTCTTCAACCGGGGCCGCGATCATGGCCAGGGTCGGGATCTTCGCCATTGCGGTCTTCTCGTCAAGGTACAGGCGGAGAATGGCTTCCAGCCCGGCGAGGGTGAATTTGTCGATCCGCAGGGCGCGGTTCAGGGGATTCTTCTTCACCTGCTCCACGATTTCGCGCCGCCCCAGGATGATCCCGGCCTGAGGCCCGCCCAAAAGCTTGTCGCCGCTGAAGGTGACCACATCCGCGCCGCCGGCCACTGTTTCCTGCACGGTGGTCTCCTTCTCCAGGCCGAACCGGCGCAGGTCGATGAAACAGCCGGAGCCCAGGTCCTCCATCACCGGAAGGCCCTTCTGCCGGCCCAGTTCCACCAGTTCCTCGAGCGTCACCTCCCGGGTAAAGCCGATAATCCGGAAATTGCTGCAATGGACCTTGAGCAGCAGGGCGGTCTGCTCGGTCAACGCGTTCTCGTAGTCCCGCGGGTGGGTCCGGTTGGTGGCCCCGACCTCGACGAGCAGGGCGCCGCTGCGGGCCATGACCTCTGGAATCCGGAACGAGCCGCCGATCTCCACCAGCTGCCCGCGGGACACGACAACCTCCCTGCCCTTGGCCAGGGTTTCCAGGACCAGGAGGACGGCGGCCGCATTGTTGTTGACGACCAGGGCGGCCTCAGCCCCGGTCAATTCGCACAGCAGCTTTTCCACGAGGCTGTAGCGGCTGCCCCGCTGTCCCGTCGCCAAGTCGAATTCCAGGTTCGAGTAGCGGGATCCAGCCTGATGGATGCTGTCCATCGCGCAAGCGGGCAGGATGGACCGGCCCAGGTTGGTATGGATGATCACCCCGGTAGCATTGATGACCCGCCGCAGACAGGGACGCTGCTCTTTCCGGATTCGTTCGGCAAAGACAGGCAGAAGGGCCTCCAGAGCAAGCTGTGCGGTGGGAATTGATTCTCCGGCGCGGATCTTTGCCCGCAGTTCGGCAAGAACGTCGCGGACACTGTTCTTGACGAGAAGAAGCGGGGCTTGCGCGACCTCATCCAGGCCTGAAAGCGCCTGCAGGCAACGATCGACATTGGGAATGGCCCGCAGGAGTTCCTGGCCGGCCCTGCCTGGAGTATTCGTCTTTTGGCTCACGGTCTTGTCATCATAAAGTGGGATTCAACGATATCTATACAAATGTATTGATAATGTTACGATACTTGGCACTGGAAACGCAACGAGAAAAATATAATCGGCTATAGAGGCGTGAAGTTTGGCACTTAGAACTCCGGGCGGTGCATGGCGAGAAAAATGTCGTTGACTTCCTGCAGAGGATAGAATAGTTTCCCGCTCCGTTGCTTGGTGGAACATCTCCAAAAGATGGAACACATTCTGACAAAAGAACTTGACATTGCCGGAAATAACAAGTAATAAACAGACTTGTCCGCATATGCGGAGCCACTTTTTATGTGGCGATTTTGATCTTTGAAAACTGAACAGAAGACGAGCGGGCCGATTGTATTTTTGTTGAAAGGAAATCCAATCGAGTCAATTTAGAACAGCGATTTGGTTGGGATATTAAACTGGAGAGTTTGATCCTGGCTCAGAACGAACGCTGG
>DNUE01000026.1:4474-4941 GCA_003508005.1 Desulfobulbaceae bacterium | reverse complement strand
GTCCCCTCACGGCCTTTACGCTATCGCTTTTGTCAATCGTACGGCCACCACCTTTACCATCTCCGCCACTCCACAGGGTAGCCAGACCGGCGACGAATGCGGTCAGCTCACCATCAATCAGGCCGGCGCGCGCGGGGCGGCCCAGGACGGTTGCTGGTAGTTTGGTTCTGAAATATCCACCTTGCAACGGGCGGCGCATGCGTCGCCCGTTGCCGTTTCCGCGCCTTTCCAGCTTTTTCCTTGCCACCTCCCTTCCGGCTTGCTTATAGTGAAACCTTTGAAGAACCCACACCTACCCAAGGGAGATGCAACGCATGGCTAAGATCGCTCCGTTTCGGGCTGTTCGTTACAATCTTGACAAGTTGGCCGATCCTGCCCGGGTCATGGCCCCTCCTTATGATGTTATTTCTCCCGAATTACAGGAAACTCTTTACCAGCGCAGCCCCTTCAACGTGGTCCGGCTGATC
>DNUE01000026.1:3387-4467 GCA_003508005.1 Desulfobulbaceae bacterium | reverse complement strand
CTTTTTTCGTCAGTGGCGGGAAGAAGGGGTGCTGGTCCGGGATGAAACCCCCTCCCTCTATCTCTATGACGAGGAATACCAGGCAACGGGCATCGGCAAGGTGGTGCGGCAGGGCTTCATTGCTCTGGCTCGTCTGGAGGATTTTGCTACCGGAGTGGTCAAGCCCCACGAGAAAACCCTGTCCGGTCCCAAGGCGGATCGTCTGGAACTGACCAAGGCCTGTCGGGCCAACTTCAGTCCCATTTTCGGCTTGTATTCCGATCCCTGCTGCGTACAGGAAGCCCTCACCTGGGAAATAAAGAAAAGGGTGCCGGATCTGGAGGTGATGGATGACGATGGCGTTGTTCACCGCCTCTGGCAGGTGACGGACCGCACCGTTTTCAAAAAGATTCGTGATATGCTCGACAATAAGCCGCTGTTCATCGCCGATGGCCATCATCGCTATGAAACGGCCCTGAATTATCGAAACTTGCGCCGCGACCAGGACCCGGATTTCAGCGGCAAGGAATTGTATAATTATGTCCTGATGTATTTCGCCAACATGGAAGACCAGGGCATGCTCATCTTCCCGACCCATCGCCTGGTGCATGGTCTGCAGGATTTTCGGCTGGAACCCTTGCTGACCTCAGTCGGTGAGTATTTTCAGGTCGAAGCGCATACCTTCGACCCGGATGACGCCGAATCCCGTCAGCAGATGCGTTCCCTGTTGCAGCAGAGGGGGGAGGACAAAGTTGCGTTGGGCTTGTATGGCGGCGGCGATACATTGTACCTGTTGATCCTCAAAGACAAAAAACTCATGGACGGTTTTTTCGATGCCAAAACCTCCAAGGCCTTGCGCACCCTGGATGTTTCCGTCCTGCATCGGGTGGTTCTGGAAAAGGGGCTGCACATTTCCCTCGAAGCCCAGGAAGCGCAGACTCACCTCACTTATGTCAAGAACTTCGACGAACCCTTCAGCCTGGTGCGGTCCGGCCAATGCCAACTGGCTTTCCTGATGAATCCCACCCGCATGAGCCAGGTCCGGGATGTTGCCAATGCCGGCGAAAAAATGCCCCAGAAGTCGACCTATTTCTATCCCAA
>DNUE01000026.1:0-3284 GCA_003508005.1 Desulfobulbaceae bacterium | reverse complement strand
GTCTTCAGCCTTCGGACTGCCTTATAATGATTCCCACCCCGGATCTTCTCCTCGATTTGTTCAGGCGCCAAAAGGGCAAACCCCTTTCCGGGCGGCAGGTTCTGGCCCACTTCGACCTGGACCGAAAGGAACGCCAGGAGACCTTGGCGCTGCTTGATGCTCTGGTTGAGGAGGGATTGTTGCGACGGGCCCGCAAGGGGCACTACCTGGCGGCCCGTTCCGGGCAGGTGGTGACCGGCATCGTATCGGTGCATCGTGACGGTTACGGGTTTGTCGCGCCGGAACAAGGGCAGGGGCCGGATGTTTTCATTCCGGCCCGCTACTTGCGCGGGGTTATGAACGGCGATCGGGTCGCCATCCAGGTCGGTCCCGCGCCTCGCGGCGGCGTGCAGGGCCAGGTGGTTCGGGTGTTGAATCGTGCCCACCAGCAGTTGCTCGGCCGGTTGCAAGAGGGCGGTCGCCACGGGATGGTGATACCCAGCGATCCGGCCTTGTCCTTCGCCATTCCCCTGGCGGCCCCGCCGCCTGATAAGGCGCTCCCGGGATTCCTGGTTCTGGTGCGTATCGACCGCTATCCGGATCGCACCGGCGGTCCCTTGGGCACCGTGGTGGAGGTGTTGGGCGATCCCGCCGACCCGCAGGTCGAAATTCTCGCCATTGCCCACAAGTTTGACTTGCCCCATCGCTTTTCCCGGCAGGTTGAGGACCTGGCCCGCCAAATTCCGCAAGTCGTCACTGCTGCAGAGTGCCAGGGACGCACCGATCTCCGCCAACTCGACATTGTGACCATCGACGGCGAAACGGCCAAGGACTTCGACGACGCCGTCGCCGTAAAGCGCGAAGAGCGGGGCACGATTCGCCTGTGGGTGGCCATTGCTGATGTCGGCCACTATGTGCCGGAGGGCGGCCCCATCGACGTCGAGGCCCTGGAACGGGCCACCAGCGTCTATTTTCCCGGTGCCTGTCTCCCCATGCTGCCGGAAACGTTGAGCAACGGCATCTGTTCCCTGCGACCTGATGAGGATCGGTTGGCCTTGGTGGCCGAAATGCTCTTCAGTGGGGATGGTCGGAGACTGGAGGCCCGTTTTTATCCGGCTGTCATGCGCAGTTGTGCACGCCTGACCTATCGGGAAGTTGCCGCCGCCCTGGAGGATCGGCTTGACGCGGATTCCCCCTTGGTGCTGCGCCTTGACCAGTTTCAGGTCATGGCCGAATTGGCCGAACGTCTCATGGCCATGCGCCGTCGGCGCGGCAGTCTCGACTTCGATTTGCCGGAACCGGAAATCGTGCTGGATCTGCAGGGCCGTCCGGACCAGATCCTGCGCTCCGAGCGGACCTTGGCGCACCGCATCATCGAGGAATTCATGCTGGCCGCCAACGAGGCCGTGGCCGGTTTTCTGACCGACCGGGAAATACCTCTGCTGTACCGCATCCACGAACCGCCGGAGCTGGAAAAATTGCAGCGATTCCAGGAATTCCTCAGCCATTTCAATATCGGTCTGGAGTTGCAGGATGACACCGTCAATCCGCGTGAATTGCAGGCGGTGCTGGACCGGGTGTCCGGTCATCCCGAGGAGCGGATGGTCAACCAGTTGTTGTTGCGCAGCATGCGGCAGGCCCGCTACAGTGAAGACAACGCCGGGCATTTCGGTCTGGCGGCGGACTGCTACTGCCATTTTACGTCACCCATACGCCGTTATCCCGACCTGGTGGTGCACCGCATCCTGCGCCAGGCCTTGTCCGAAGAGGGCGTTTCCGCCCGATTCAAGCAAAATCTCGAACGCAATCTGCCGGGTTTGGGCGAGGTCACGTCCCAACGTGAACGGCGCGCCATGGANNGCCGAGCGCGACAGCGTCGCCCTCAAGCGCTGCCAGTTCATGGAGGACAAGATCGGCGAGGAATTCGAAGCTTTGGTCGCCGATGTCCAGCCTTTCGGGTTTTTCGTGGAATTGATCGATGTTTTCGTCGAGGGTCTGGTGCATGTCAGCAGCCTGGATGACGATTATTATGAGTTCGAAGAACATCTCCACCGCCTTGTCGGTCAGCGCCGCCGGCGCCTGTTNNTTTGAGTTGATGTGAGGCAACCTTCAGTCTTAATATATGAAAATATTTCACAATCTCGACGAACTCAAAACTCCCCTCGAAAATGCCGTGCTCACCCTCGGCAACTTCGACGGCATCCATCTTGGCCACCGGGAAATTTTCCGCCGGGTGGTGCGCCGGGCGCGGGAAATCGGCGGCCAATCCGTGGTCTATACCTTTGTGCCTCATCCCCTCAAGATTTTGGCGCCGGAACACGCGCCCCCCCTCATCAACACCTACGATGAGAAAGAGATCCTCATCGAAGCCTCCTGCATCGATGTGTTGATCAGCGCGCCCTTCACCCGGGAACTGGCCAATCTGCCGGCTCATCGATTCGTGCGTGAGATTCTGGTGGAAAAGGTTGGCGTTTCCCATCTGGTGGTGGGTTACGATTACCTGTTCGGCAAGGATCGGTCCGGGGATGTGAATCTGTTGCGCCGCATGGGGGAATATCTCGGCTTTGCCGTCGAGGTGCTGGATCCCATCCGGGAAAACGGCGAAGTCTACAGTTCCACCCGGGTCAGGAAGATGATTCGCGAGGGAGAGGTGCGGGCCGTGACCAAGGTGCTGGGACGCAATTACAACTTTTCCGGGCGGGTGGTGCATGGCTTCGGCCGCGGTTCGAAGCTGGGTTTTCCCACCGCCAATCTGGCCACGGACAAGGAGTTGCTGCCCTGTCCCGGCGTCTATGCGGTCAAGGTGAAGCGGGGCGAGGAGATTCTCGACGGGGTGCTCAATATCGGTCGCAATCCCACCTTCAATGCCGCCGGCCTGTTCATCGAAGTTCATCTGCTGGATTTCTCGGGCGACTTGTACGGCGAAGAACTACGGGTCTATTTCGTCGAGCGGTTGCGGGACGAGATCCGTTTCGCGGAACTGGAACAGCTCAAGCGCGCCATCAACAACGATATTGCCCGTGGCCGGGAAATACTGGCCGCGGCCCGACTGATCCAGTACCAGGAATATCTGGATTGCGGCCGTGGGCAGAGGGATTGCCCATGAACATCACCGGCGAAACCCGCGTTTTGGGGATCTTCGGCGATCCCGTCCGGCATTCCCTGTCGCCGGTGATGCAGAACGCCGCGTTGCAACGGGCCGGCATCGATGCCGTCTACCTGCCGTTCCGGGTGCGTAGCGAGGAATTGGCCGGCGCCGTCCAGAGCCTGCGGGCCCTGAATCTGTGGGGTGTCAACGTGACCAT
>DNUE01000023.1:6922-9306 GCA_003508005.1 Desulfobulbaceae bacterium | reverse complement strand
CGGCTTGGCCGGTCTCGGCCTGACCTGTTGGGACAAGGCCCGGACGGATATGGAACAGCCATAGCCCAGGCTGGTCCATGGCCAGCATGCGATGCTAGGGCAGAGCGCCGAATTTTTGCAACAGCACCTGCTGGCAGCGATGCGCCGGCGCGGCAGGGTCCAGATCGCGTGGATCTCCCTCTGAAGTCGCATACCAGGGGCGGGCCTTGACGTTGTCCACCCATTGAATTTCAAAATATTCCCGCAACTCCTGCTTCAGTTGGGGACTGTAGATGGGACACATGACCTCGGCCCGGCGATCGAAATTACGACCCATCCAGTCGGCCGAACCGATGAACACCTTCTCCTCACCGCCGTTGGCGAAAATGCAAAAGCGCGTATGCTCCAGGAATCGGTCGACAATGCTGATGGCCTGGATGTGATCGCTCAACCCCTGCTCCGCCGGAACCAAAGAAAACATGCTGCGCACGATCAGGCGAATCTCCACCCCCGCGCGGCCCGCCTCGTAGAGCAACCGGACCATTTCCTGATCCGCCAGGTTATTGATTTTGAGCAGGACATAAGCCTGCTTGCCGGCCTGCGCGTTCCTGATTTCTCCGCGAATCAAGCGCTTGAACTTGTCGCGCATCTGGAACGGGGCCACCAGAAGGTGGCGGAAGGTCGCCATGCGATACTTGTTTTCAAAAAAATCATACAGCTTCACCACATCGCCGGTCAGTCGGCGGTCACAGGTCAGCAACATGTGATCGGTATAGAGCGAAGCGGTATCTTCATTGAAATTCCCCGTTCCCAGACCGCAATAATGCACCAGTCGCTTTTTCTCCTCCCGGGAGATAAGGCACACCTTGGGATGAACTTTCAGACCGGATACCCCATAGATGACCCGCACCCCCTCTTCGCGCATGGTGTCGGCCCACTCGAGGTTGGCGGCCTCGTCGAAGCGGGCCTGTAATTCCATGACCACGGTCACCTTCTTGCCGTTTTTGGCGGCATTGACCAAGGCATTGACGATATGGGAGTCCCGGGCCAGGCGATAGATGGTCAACTTGATGGATTTGACCGCCGGGTCGACGGCGGCTTCCCGCAACAGGTCGACAAAGCTGCTGAAGGTCTGATAGGGGAAATGAAGCAGGATCTCCTGCTTGCGGATGGCGGCCAAAAGACTTGTCTGTCCCTGCAGCGCCGGATGCACGCAAGGCGTAAATGGCGGATAATAGAGGTGCTGCCCGCCGACTGCGGGGAACTTCATGAAATCTTTGAAATTGTGATATTTGCCGCCCGGAATCAGGCTGTCGTCCTCGCCCAGACCGAGTTTGTTGACCAGGTATTTCAGGTATGGCTTCGGCATATCCCGATCATAGACAAAACGTACCGGACGGCCGACTTTGCGTTTGCGCAGGCTATCCTGGATTTTTTCCACGTAGGTTTTCGAGAATTCATCCTCGAAATCCAATTCCGCGTCTCGCGTCACTTTGATGGTATAGGCACTGAAGTTATCATAGTCAAAAAACGAAAAGGTATCCGGCAAACACAGCCGAATGATATCCTCCAGCAAAATAATGAATTTTTTGTCGTTTTTTTGCGGAAGAATAATGAATCGGGAAATTTTCTGATCCGGAACGTGTATCAGCGCATAATGGTGGATTTTTTCATTTCCCTTTTCACTCATCTGCACGGCCAGATAGATGGAATGATCTTTAAGAATCGGAAACTGCTCTATCTGATCAATCAACAGAAGAACCAGATGTGGCCGGATATTCCTATAAAAAAATTCCCGCAGATAATTTTCCTGTTCGGAGTCCAGAGAGGATTCGTCGATCAGAAAAATATTTTCCTTCCGCAATTCATCGAGAATCTGGCGATACAGCCGATCGAAATCATTGGTTTGTTCAAGAACGATTTCCTGGATTTTTTTCAAAACCTTGTTGGGGTTATCGCCGATGATTTTTTTAGCGCGCGGGCCGAGATTGCTCAGGCGTCGCAAGGTGGCGACGCGAACCCGAAAAAATTCATCGAGGTTAGAGGAAAATATCCCCAAAAACTTGACCCTCTCCAGCAAGGGAACGGCCGGATCGGCCGCCTCCTGCAAAACCCGGCCATTGAAGTGCAGCCAACTGATCTCTTTGTTGATATAGGATTTGCTCACGATTACCCCGATGCCCCCATGATTAAATAAAACTTGTGCTACCATGCAACATGGCACCTCATCTCAGGCGGTTCGACCCCGACCAAAACCTGATAGTAACCGGAAAATGTTAGGCGATTGTTGGCGAACGCCGCAGACTTCCGATAAGAATGAGTCCTCAGAGGGCTTTTTCAATCTGCTTGCAGAGGGTTTTCAGAACCTTGATGCGGGCGAAACGCTTGTCGTTGGCCTCGACCAG
>DNUE01000023.1:0-6914 GCA_003508005.1 Desulfobulbaceae bacterium | reverse complement strand
CGATTGCGCCAGTCGTCATCCGTAATCTTGAAGCGCTTGAATTCCACCGTCTGCCGCTCCTCAAAACGGATCAATTGCTCATCCTTGCTGATGGCCAGCCAGAATTTGACCACCAGAATCCGATGCCGCACCAGTTCCTCCTCAAAATCATTGATTTCTCCGTAGGCTCGCATCCAGTCCATGGGACTGCAGAAGCCCTCCACCCTTTCCACCAGCACCCGCCCATACCAGGACCGGTCGAAAATGGCGAAATGGCCACGCCGCGGCAAGTGCCGCCAGAATCGCCAGAGGTAGGGCTGCGCCCGTTCCTCGTCCGTGGGCGCGGCGACAGGCACCACCCGGTAATGGCGGGCGTCCAATGCCCCGGTGACACGCCGGATGCAGCCCCCTTTGCCGGCCGCATCGTTGCCTTCGAACACCGCCACTACGGACAGATCCCGGAATCCGGGTTGCCGTGAAAGCAGATTGAGTCTTCCCTGATATTTTTCCAGTTGTTTTTCGTAATCGGTCTTTATCAGGGAACGGGATAAGTCGAGGGTTTTGAGGACATGTATGTCATCGATGGCCGGCAGCAAGGGCGGCAAGGTCTCTAGCGGGCCGGATTCCTGTTTGGCCTCCAGGCGTTGTTGCAGTCCCTGCAACAAGGATCGGCCCACGGTCAGGGAACGATAAGCCGCATCGCCCCCCTCGACCACAATCCAGGGGGCGATGGCGGAACTGGTATGGCGCAAGGCATGCTCGGCGGCCCGCAGGATTTTATCGTAATAACGATAATGGTCCCAGTCGGTCTCGCTGACCCGCCAGCGGGTCGTCGGATTTTTCTCCAGGACCTTGAATCTTTGTCGTTGGCGCTCCTTGGAAAGATGCAGCCAGACCTTGACCAGTAGTGCGCCTTCATCCGTGAGCATCCTTTCGAAACGGCAGATGCGATCCATGGCCTGATCGAGTTCCGCAAGGCCGATGCGTCCGTAGGCCCGGTCGAAAATAGCCGACATGTACCAGGCATCGATAAAAATCCCGGTTTTGCCCTTGGGCGGCAGCGCCTGCCAGAATCGCCACATGGGTGGTCGATCCCGTTCCTCGGCGTCCGGCTTGTCCGGGGCGCAGGTGACGATATGGCGGGGATCCATCCAGGTGTTGAGCAGGTTGACCGTCTCCCCCTTGCCCGCGCCGTCAAAACCGGTAATAACGATAATGACCGGAAACTCCCGGTTCTGAAGCACATCGAATTGCGCATCCAGCAGGGCTTCCCGCAGTCCGGGCACCTGTTGCCGGTAGGTATCCTTGTCGATGTGATGACCCAGTTCCGCGGATTCGAACATGGCACGCACCCCTTGGGACTATTGTGGCGTTCCGTCCGGGTAATCGAAAAAAATCAGGCAACCCTGCCCCGGAGCAAGGTCCGACCAGGCGGCGATGTCGAATTCGCTGCAGACCACGCCGCAGGTGGGGATATGGTCGATGGCAAAACTGTTGATAACATTGCTCAGATCGGTAAACCCGGGATTGTGCCCGACCAGCATGACGTGCCGGCACGCCTCGTCCAGGCCGTGCAGAATATCCAGCAATTCCTCGGCGGAAGCTTCATAAATCCCCTCCTCCAACGCAACCCGGGCTTCAGCATAGCCGAGACCGCGAGCCACCAACTGCGCGGTCTTGACGGCTCGCCGGGCGGGACTGGTCAGGATTGCGTCCGGCATAAATCCCTTTTCAGCCAACCGCTGAGCCATGCGTTGCGCCGCATCCTTGCCGCGCTTGCTCAAAGGCCGTTCCCGGTCCTCAACGGGGCCATTTTTGCCCTTGGATTTGGCATGGCGAAGCAGGGTCAGAATTTTCATGACGGCATTCCCTTTCTACCACCGCGTGAAGGGATGACGCACCAGATTGGCATTGTAGTAGCGCGGATCATGGGATACTTCTTCACCGATCCATGGCGGCAGCGCAATGGCCTGTCCCTCTTCCTGCAGTTCCACTTCAGCCAGGATCAGGCCCCTGTTTTCATCCAGGAATTCATCCACTTCCCAGACCAGTCCGGCATGTTCGACGCGGTAGCGGTATTTTTCGATGAGCGGTTTCAGGCAGAGGCGATCCAGCATCTCGTCGGCATCCTGCACCGGGATCGGATATTCATACTCCGAACGCGAAAGGCCGGAGGTGCGTCCCTTGATGGTCAAAAAACCCCCTTGGTCCACGACCCGAACCCGGATGGTACAACCCTTTTCGGCGAGCAGATAACCTTGGCGGTACAGAACCCCCAAGGCATGGTTTTTCCAGGTTGCGTCCTTCACAAGAAACTTCCGCTCGATTTCCATCGCCATATGGTCACCCCTGCCCCGGGAAGGAATCGGCCACCGGTTCCGCGCTTTGGGACGGACGGGAGAGACGCTCCCTGACGGGAAACAATTCCTCGAACAACTGGCGCTGCCTGGCTCGCTGGAATTCGGCAAACGTCTCCCGGAAAGCTTTTCTAACCTGTCGTTGCTGCTGCTGAAGATCGGCCGCCAACATGCCCATGGCCATCAGGGTAGCGGGCAGGACTTGCTGTTCCTCAACCATCTGATTGCCGAATTGGCGCAAGGCATTACCGTGCACTTCCAGATCCTGAAACAGCCCCAGGTTGTCCTGCAGCGACTTCAACGCTTTGATCAGCCGGTCGATTTTTTTGGGCGGATAAAAACCTTGAAAAAATTCCAGCAGGTAACGCAACTTCTTGCAGCTTTTTCGTAGCTGGTGGAGGTCGGCGGGCGGAGACGAGCGGCGAATCGCCTGACCCTGCTTGATCACACGTCGGTAGGCGCGGGCGATCTGTTCTCCGGCCACCGTCAAGACCGGGCGCATGGCATTGGGCAGCACCGTATTGACGGGCACGGATTCGTCCAGAAAACCTTCCCAAGCGCCCAGCAATTGCCGATAGCGATGCGATTTGAGGGCTTTTACCACCCCGGCCTGCTCCCGGCTCTGATGATTCTGCAAATAGGTGCGTAGCGGTTCCAGGTCCGACTGAGCCATCAACGGCAGACGGTCGGCGTAGTCCGCATAGCGCAGCAGGTAGACATCCATGTCCCGTGCCGGCCCGGTGACTTCACCCAGCCAGGCAAAACCGCTGCGGAACCGGTTCAGCTTGCGTTGCGGAAAAATGCCGCGAATCTGCCCCAGGGCGCTGCGCATTCGTCGCACCGCAACGCGAAAATCGTGCAGGCACTCGGGATCCAGACCCGCCATCGTCCCCGCCTCCATGGCCTGCAGGATCTCGAACTGCTGCCGAAGAATGATTTTCGCCGCAGCGTCCGTCCGCATGCCGCCGGCCAGATGCAGAATCGGTTGATCTGGTGGGTTTCCGGCTGTTTTCCGCTGTTTCATTATTTCTTCTTTTTCCCCTTTTCGAGATCCTTCTTTTTGAGCTTGGCAGGCTTGCAGACATGTTTTTTCTTGTCGCTTACCGCTCCGCATTTCTCACACTTGAAAGCACCGGGATGTTTTTTGACCTCGGACTTGCCCTTGAGACAGGATCCCATAAAAAAACCTCATCATCCTTGAGTTGTTTCCGACTGTTCAGGTTAGTATAGTTGCTCAAGCAGGCTTTGCAAAGCAAGGCCGGCCGCAATAGTCCGCTAACAAATGGATGGAACACTCGGTTGTCGGCAACATCCAGCTCCCGGAGCCTCTCGTGACCCCTGCACAACAGCGCCTGGCCGCCATTGATATTGGAACCAATTCCATCCGCTGCATCGTGGTGGAAGTGGACGAAGCGGGCAGATTCAAAACTTTGGATGACGAAAAAGCCACCGTTCGCCTGGGCGAAGGACTGACCGGCAGCGGTGAAATTTCTCTTCAGGCCTGGCAGCGCGCCGAAGCCGCGCTGCAGCGCATGCGCATGATCGCCGCCGGCCATGGGGCGGAAATCATTGAAGCCGTGGCTACCAGCGCGGTGCGCAAGGCCCGCAACGGTCAGGCCTTCATCGCGGCCATGGCAAAGGCCACGGGCATCCGCATCGACGTCATCTCCGGAGAAGAAGAGGCCGAACTGGCGGTATTGAGCGCCCGCAACAATTTCGTCCTGGAAAATCAGCGCTGCGGACTGGTGGATATCGGCGGCGGCAGCCTGGAAATCATCGTCACCGCGGATGGTCTCATCGAAAACATCTGCTCCCTGGAACTGGGAGCTCTGGTTCTGACGGAACGCTTTACGGCCAGGGATCCGGTGTCGGAAAAAGACCTGAAGGCCCTGCGGCAACACGTGCGCGCTACCTTGAAGAAGAATCTCGACGAGGAGGATTTCGACATCCAGTGCCTGATCGGTTCGGGCGGAACCATGACCACCATCGCCGGCATGGTCATGGCGATGCGCAATGAGCAGTTCAGTTCATTGCACGGTTATGAAGTACTGCGCTCGGAAGTGGTCCATCTGTTGGCCATGCTGCGACGTAAAACCCTCAAGGAACGCAAGTCTCTGCCAGGCCTGAGCGCCGATCGGGCGGACATCATCCTGGCAGGAGTGGCCACGGTCGATGAGGTGATGCGCTATTTCGGCGTCAACCTGCTGCGAATCAACGCCGTCGGCATCCGTCAGGGATTGATCCTGAAAAGCCTCGAGAAACATGGTCTGGGCGCGGCGCAAGCCGCTGCGCAAAACAGCATGGCATCGGTCCTGGCCTTCGCCCGCCACTGCCACGTCAACGAACGTCATGCCCGCCAGGTTGCCCGTCTGGCCCTGCTGCTCTTCGATACCCTGGCTCCGCGTTTCGGCTTGACCCATCGCGGCCGGCAGTTGTTGGAAGCCGCCGCCTTTTTACATGATGTCGGCTACTTCATCAATTACGAAAAACACCACCAGCATTCCTACCACCTGATCCGGCACGCCAATCTGTTCGGCTTTTCTCCCCTGGAAAGGGAGATCATCGCCAACCTGGCCCGCTACCACCGGAAAAAGACGCCGCGCAAGAAACACGAAAACTTCGCCCTGCTGCCGACGGCCATTCAGCCCCAGGTCAAACAACTGGCCGCCATTCTGCGCCTGGCCGACGGCCTGGACCGACGGCGTAATCAGGCCGTGCAGGCCATGGACTGCCGCTTGACCGACAACCGGCTGGATATCACCTTGGACGCCCACGAGGTCCTGACGGTGGAAATGCACTGTGCCGAAGATCGCAGCGACCTGCTCACGGAGGCTTTCGGACTGCGGGTCTCTCTGCAAGGGCGAATCTGCACCACCGGACAGAACCTCGTCGCTGCCGACTGAGGAGTCTGGGAAGAGCAAGAATCCTCGGTCAAACCGCAGGCTTTTTAGGTGAGCGGAAAACGACCATGCAGGAGTCCAGCAGTCGGATTTTCAAGAGCATCCGGGATGCCATTCAATGATGACAAAAAAGGGGGAGGCGGCACTCAATAAAAGGCCCTTGGGAATTGCTCTCCGGGGCCTTTTATTGAGAAGGGCGGGGTCGGTTAGGCGTGATGAGCCATATATTCGGCTACCGCCTGGGCCAAAAGTCCGGAGCGGGTCTCCCCATGGCGGCGGGCGTACTGATCGACATCTTGCAGCAACCGTTCCGGCATGGTGATGTTAACCCGCTTCGATTTGATGGACAGGCGGCTCACGTCCACATCAACAACCGCCCAGACCGCTTCCCGATAATCGGGGTTGGCCTGGTGTTGCTCAATTTGGACCGGGGCGGGGATCGGCTCACCGTCGAGCAGCAGGCCCTCCAAATGGCACTCAGCCGCTTCCCGAGCATTATTGATAGCTTCTTCGATGGTCTCTCCGGCCGAGAAGCAGCCAGGGAGATCGGGAAACGTCACGCCGTAATCAGTTCCGGTGTCTTTATGCAGGGCAATTGCGTATTTCATTTCTCGCTCCAGTTCCAGCCGGCCTGCCGATAGATATTCCGAAGCGTTCCGGCAGGCAAATCCTTTTTAGGGTGGGGCACCGTGACTTTGCCGGATTTGGTGGGGTGCTTATATTGGCGATGATCCCCCTTGCAGTGGTGGAGGCGCCAACCCTCCGATTCCAAACGTTTGATGATCTCCCGGCTCGCCATAGTGTGTATAATACACATCAAAGAAGGATAAAGCAACAAGCAAGTCGTTTGTTTCACCACAGTGTTCCTGAAATGCCTAAACGGAGGGTATCATGAGTAGAGTCTTCAGCGCGAGGGTGGACATTTTTCCAGGCGCCCGGAAATGGCTATAACCTTTTTGGCACCCGGCCATCTCCCTTGGGCGGCGGCATCGGCCCCTGATGCAACCGATCTAAGAAAAACATACGCCTTGGAGGTCCCTCGGGAAAGTCGTGGAGGGGGCATTTTTCAAAATCTGGCTATGCACCTGACTCCAGTAGCAGTAGTTCTTTGTCGTTGTCGTAATCGTTTAATGGATCGACTACGATTACCATCACGACAAGGACAATCGTTCGGCTACCGCTTCATTGACAATGTAGCGAGCTTCCACACCCAAGATGGGTCTTCGCAAACACAAAACTTGATAAGGTGCATAACCAGGCTACGAAAATCAATCGACGCTGCCAAATACCTTGCGCAGCAGTTCCGAGGTACGGGCGGCCGGATTCTGGCGAATTTTGCGTTCCTCCTCCCCCAGCACATGAAACAGGCCGTGCAGGGCTCCGTCGGTTACGTAGCGGTCCAGGTCAAAAGCCAGGGCTCCGCCAAAGGGCAGACTCTTTACCGACCGATCCAATTCCTGGAAATGACGGGTGGCGCCGACTTCCGCCAGAGATTCATGCACCACCGGGAGAAACATTTCCCGCAATCGGTCCTGGGTTTTGCCCTTGAAGTAGGAGGTTGCGGCGGTGTCACCGCCGCCCAGAATCTGCCTGGCATCGTTAATGGTCATGTCGCGAATGGCCTGCACGAATATTTCCCTGGCCTGTGGGGCGGCTTTCTCGGCCGCCCGGTTCATGC
>DNUE01000085.1 GCA_003508005.1 Desulfobulbaceae bacterium | reverse complement strand
TTCGGCTTTTTTACGACATTATCAAGGATGATCGCTTTTGCATTCCCGGCCGGCTTCAACAGGGGGGTGGGCGGCTGAGACGTGGCGATAGGGCAGAGAGCTCAGGCTTTCCGCCCCTGGACATCCCGCAAATGGGACCCCCTGTACCAATGCCCGAAAAGGCTTGACAAGCTAGGGTGCGGGTGGTAAAAAGGCAATTTGATTGCGAGAGGTATTTATCTGATTTTAAAGAAAATTTTGATTCTACAGCAGGACGCACGCAAGCCACTTTCGCGAGAAGGGGTGACGCGGTTGGCGCCGGGGTACCGGCATGGCATGCACCGGTCCGCCCGGGACATCGCATTCGAACCAAGCCGGCAAGGGTTGTCCTCATCATAAATACTATGACGGCGAAAGAGAGGAGGTGTAGCGCGAGCAAAAACACAGCTGCAAGCGTCGATGGAGAAGTCTACGCAATCATCAACTGCAATCAGGAGGTATGCTAAATGCCAAGTTTCGTCATTCAGGAAAAATGTGACGGCTGCAAGGGCGGCGACAAGACGGCCTGTATGTACATCTGCCCCAACGACCTCATGGTTCTCAATGTTGAGGAGATGAAGGCGTACAATCAGGAGCCTGATGCCTGCTGGGAGTGCTACTCCTGTGTAAAAATCTGCCCGCAGGGCGCAATCATGGTCCGCGGCTATGATGACTTTGTGCCGATGGGCGGCCAAGTGCATCCCATGCGGAGTTCCGATTCCATCATGTGGACCGTTAAATTCCGCAACGGCAACATCAAGCGGTTCAAGTTCCCCATTCGCACCACGGCTGAGGGCGCTGCCAATGCCTACGAGGGGACCAAGGGCGCCAGTCTGGACGACGAGTTACTGGCGCTTGAGGCATCGATCCCTGCTCCGACCAAGCTGGCGAAATAACGTTCATCGTTGTTAAGTTTTACAGATTCATTTTGAATAATTATTTAAGGAGATTGATATGGCATTACCAAATAAGCCAAAAGGTGAACTGAAGGTCGTCCCGAATCCGGAGATTCAAGAGGTCGAGTGTGACTGTCTTATCGTTGGCGGCGGTATGGCTGCCTGCGGTGCCGCGTTTGAGATCAAGAAATGGGCCCCGGCCGACCTGAAATGCATCATGGTCGACAAGGCCGCCTTGGAGCGTTCCGGCGCTGTTGCCCAAGGGCTTTCCGCCATCAATACCTACATTGGCGAGAATCCCATTGAGAGTTACGTCAAGATGGTCCGCAACGACCTGATGGGCGTTGTCCGCGAAGACCTGATCTACGACCTCGGCCGTCATGTCGACGAGTCCGTCAAGCTCTTCGAGGAGTGGGGCCTGCCGATCTGGAAGAAGGACGACAAGGGCGAGACCCTGGACGGTGCCAAGCCTGCCCCGACTCTGCGTCAGGGCGGCCAGCCGGTGCGTACCGGCAAGTGGCAGATCATGATCAACGGCGAGTCCTACAAGTGCATCGTTGCCGAGCCCGCCAAGAAGGCACTCGGCGAAGAGAACGTCATGGAGCGCATCTTCATTGTCAAGCTGCTCCTGGACAAGAATGTGGCGAATCATATCGCCGGTGCGGTCGGGTTCTCCACCCGCGAGAACAAGGTCTACATATTCAAATGCAAGACTGCCGTGGTTGCCTGCGGTGGCGCGGTGAACATCTTCCGTCCCCGGTCCACAGGTGAAGGCAAAGGCCGTGCCTGGTACCCGGTATGGAACGCCGGTTCCACCTACACCATGTGCGCCCAGGTTGGTGCTACCCTGACCATGATGGAAAACCGTTTCACCCCTGCCCGTTTCAAAGATGGGTACGGCCCGGTCGGTGCCTGGTTCCTCCTGTTCAAGGCCAAAGTACAGAACGGCCTTGGCGAGTTTTTCGGCAACAGTCCCCATGTCAAGGAAGAACTGGAAAAGTTCATGCCTTATGGGGCTTCTCCGGTTACCCCGACCTGTCTGCGTAACCACCTGATGCTCAACGAGTTGAAGGCTGGTCGCGGCCCGATCTACATGGCGACCGATGTCGCCCTGAACGCCTTCCTTGATGCGAAAAGGGCGGCAGGCATGGATGAGAAGGCCGTGGCTAAGTACTGGAAACACCTTGAGTCTGAGGCCTGGGAAGACTTCCTTGATATGTCCGTCGGTCAGGCTGGCCTCTGGGCCGGTGCGAACGTCGAGCCCGAGAAGGTCGGTTCCGAGATCATGCCCACCGAGCCCTACATGCTGGGTTCGCACTCCGGCTGCTGCGGCATCTGGACCTCCGGCCCGAGCGAGGGCTGGGTTCCCGTCGTTGATGGTCCCCGTTCGCATCAGTACAAGTGGGGCTATAACCGGATGACCACCGTTGACGGTCTGTTCACCGCCGGTGACGGCGTTGGCGCCTCCGGTCATAAGTTCTCCTCCGGTGCCCATGCCGAAGGCCGTATGGTTGCCAAGCAGATGGTGAAGTACTGCCGCGACCATGCCAGCTTCAAGCCGGAACTGGCTCAGACTCATCAGCAGCTGGCTGACGAAATCTATGCCCCGGTTAAGCTGTATTTTGAGCATGTTGGCGCCTCTACCGCTGCGGATGTCAACCCCAACTACTGCAAGCCCGCCGGTCTGATGATGCGCCTGATGAAGGCCACCGATGAGTACGGCGGCGGCGTTGCCACGTATTACATGACCTCCGGTAAACTGCTCAACATCTGCCTGGATCTTCTGAAGATGCTGCGCGAGGATGCGGCGAAGATGGCTGCCGGCGACCTGCACGAGTTGCTGCGCGCCTGGGAGAACTACCATCGTATCTGGTGTGTCGAGGCTCACATTCGCCACATCGAGTTCCGGAAGGAATCCCGCTACCCGGGTTTCTACTACCGGTCTGACTTCCCGTCCTGCGATGACGAGAACTGGAAGTGCTTCGTCAACTCCACCTTCGATCCGAAGACCCAAGAGTGGAAGTGCGAGAAGGTCAAGTGCATCAACGTTTTCGAAACCGATCCTTGGCTCTAATCATTTAGAGACTTGATTGAATGAAAGAAATCTCCAGGCTCCCTCAGGGAGCCTGGAGATTTTTAGTATCCAGCAGTTTTTTGGTTGAACAGAACCAAGTGACCGGATTAAAAAAGAACTCGGCTCGATTGAACCAGAAAACACCTTTTATCAATACCAGCATATATGGAGGTCTGGCATGAGTGACACTGCAGGAACTGGTGCTGTATTGGTTGTGGGCGGCGGGATCAGCGGACTGTCCGCTGCGTTGGAAGCCGCGGAAGTCGGGAACGATGTTTTCCTCATCGACAGTAATCCCTACTTCGGTGGGCGTGTCGCCCAGCTCAACCAGTATTTCCCTAAACTTTGTCCCCCCACCTGTGGACTTGAAATCAACTTTCGCCGCATTAAGGATAACCGCCGCGTGCGGACCTATACAATGACCACGGTGAAATCCATCTCCGGTGGCCCGGGCAACTTTGAAGTTCAGCTGGTCACGGCTCCCCGCTACGTAAATTCCAACTGTACCGCCTGCGGCGACTGCGCAAGGGCGTGCACCGATGAGATCGACAATGCCTTCAACTTCGGCATGGACAAGACCACCGCCATCTACCTGCCGCATGAAATGGCCTTTCCCCGCCGCTTTGTGCTGGACAAGGGAGCCTGCAGCGCCAGCTGCCTCGAAGCCATCAAGGCCTCCTGCAAGTATGATGCGGTGGATCTCGATATGCAGCCGGAAACCTTCACCGTGAAGGTTGGCTCCATCGTCTGGGCCACGGGCTGGGATCCCTATGACGCGACGAAGATGGACAACCTGAAGTTCGGTCAGTCCCCCGCCATTATCACCAACATGATGATGGAGCGGATGGCCGCGCCCAACGGACCTACGCAAGGCAAGATCCTGCGCCCCGGCGACAACAAGGAGCCAGCTTCCTTCGCCTTCGTGCAGTGCGCCGGTTCGCGTGATGAAAATCATCTTGAATATTGCTCCTACATTTGCTGCATGGCGACCTTCAAGCACATGACCTACATCCGGGAGCGCTATCCCGACGCTCAGATTTATGTTTTCTACATCGATCTGCGGACCCCCGGCAAGTATGAGCATTTCCGTGAGAAGCTGATGGCTGACGCCAAGTCGCAGTTTATCAAGGGCAAGGTAGCCGAAATTATTCCCGAGGCCGACGGCGGCGTGACCGTGGTGGCCGAGAATGCGGTCACCGGTGCCAAGATCAAGCAGAAGGTTGACCTGTGCGTGCTGGCCACCGGCATGCAGCCTGCCCTGGGTGACAGGGGCAAGGCGCTTGGCGTTAGGATGGACGGCAACGGCTTTGTGGTCAGTGATCCCGACAAGGGGCAGATTGCCGCAGGTTGTGCCAAATCAGCTGCTGATGTGTACACCAGCGTCCAGTCTTCTACTGCAGCTGCCCTCAAAGCTATTCAGATCGGAAGATAGGAGGAAGGTCAATGGATAAAGTTTACGGAGGTTATCTTTGTACTGGCTGCGGAATCGGCGATGTTCTGGATATCGAGGCCCTCAAGAGCACAGCATCTTCGGCCGGCATGGCGATGCAGGATCATCCCTGTCTGTGCGGCGCGGAAGGCCGTGCTTTGATCGAAAAGGACATTGCTGAGAAGGGCGTGAACACCATCGTGGTCTGTGCCTGTTCGCCGCGGGTCATGCAGAACGAGTTTAATTTTGGCGAGAATACCATCACGGTTCGCGGCAATATCCGCGAGCAGGTTGCCTGGATCGGCGGCAGAAAAGAAAGTGGCGAGGTTGATGATTTCCTGCAGGAATTGGGCCAGGACAATGTCCGCATGGCGGTGGTCCGCGCGCAGAAGACGCAAATGCCGGAGCCCTACAAGCTGGGCACTCTCAACAAACGAATCCTGGTGATGGGCGGCGGCATTGCTGGTCTGACCGCGGCCAGGGAGGCCAGCAAGGCCGGCTATGAGGTCACCATCGTTGAGAAGGATGCGGTCCTCGGCGGCAAGGCCAACAACTGGCGCAAGCAGTTCCCGACCAGCTACCCCTATGCGGCCCTGGAGGACAATTCCATCAGCAAGATGATTGCCGCGGTACAGTCCGACTCCAGGATTACGGTCCTGACT
Organism: Desulfobulbaceae bacterium; assembly: GCA_003508005.1. Lineage (GTDB taxonomy): Bacteria > Desulfobacterota > Desulfobulbia > Desulfobulbales > Desulfobulbaceae > UBA10518. The sequence continues at coordinate 4,122 of DNUE01000085.1, read as the reverse complement.
TCTTCCGAGGTGGCCCGTATTTCCGGTGCCCCTGGCGAATTTAACGTCACCATCAAGGCGACCGGAACTAAGAGCGACTGGGATGCTCCGGCCAAGGTTACTGTTGACGAGCAGGAGAAGATAGACAAGGGAGAACTGCCGGATCCCAATGCCGGCCTGCAAAAGTACACCGAGAAAAACCCGGCCGGCGAATCCTTTGGTGCGGTAGTGCTCGCAACCGGCTGGCGGCCGGCCGATGTTTCCGAGTATGAGCATCTGGGGTACGGCAAGATCAAGAATGTGGTCACCAATACCGAGTTCGAGAAGCTGGCCAAGGACGGCAGGGTGCCGGGCCGGGTCGCCTTCATCCAGAGCCCCGGCGGCAAAGAGCACGACAAGGATTTTCCCTACTGCAATTCCGTCACCTCAATGGTGGCGCTGAAGCAGGCCAAGTATGTGCGCGATGACAACGCCGACGGCAAGGCCTATATCATCTATTCGCACATGCGCACCCCGGGCAACATGGAGTTGTTCTACAAGGGCATTCAGCAGGATGACGGCATCTTCCTGACCAAGGGTTCCGTGACCAAGGTGGAGGAGCAGGGCGGGGCGCTGGTAGTCCAGGCGGAAGATACCCTGCTGGGCGAGAGTCTGAGCCTCCAGGTGGACATGGTGGTCCTGGCCGCGGGCATGGTGCCCACCACCGTGGATGAGCCGACTATCAACCTTGCCTACCGCCAGGGGCCGGCCTTCATGGATCTGGACCTGTTCGACGGTTATGCGGATTCCCATTTCATCTGCTTCCCTTATGAGACCCGGCGTACCGGCGTCTATGCCTGTGGCGGGGTCCGCAAGGCCGAAACCATGGAGGAAACCATGGATGACGCCACCGGTGCTGCCCTGAAGGCGATCCAGTGCATCGAATCGGTCAACAGGGGTGTTGCCGTGCATCCCCGGTCCGGCGACCTGACCTATCCTGACTTTTTCTTCCAGCGCTGTACCCAGTGCAAGCGTTGCACCGAGGAATGTCCCTTTGGTGCGCTGGATGACGACGCGAAGGGCACGCCACTGCCCAATCCTACCCGGTGCCGCCGCTGCGGCACCTGTATGGGAGCATGCCCAGAGCGGATCATCAACTTTGCCGACTACAGCATTGACATGATCGGCTCCATGGTCAAGTCCATCGAAGTCCCCAGCGACGATGAGGAGAAGCTGAGGATAATCGTCTTTGTCTGCGAGAACGATGCCTACCCGGCACTCGATATGTCCGGCATGCACCGTAACAGCCTGAACAAGCTGGCCCGGTTTATACCGGTCCGCTGCCTGGGCTCCATGAACATGGTCTGGATCAAGGACGCCATGTCTTCGGGCATGGACGGCGCGCTGCTGCTTGGCTGCAAGTGGGGAGATGACTACCAGTGCCATTTTGTCAAGGGGAGCGAGATCGCCAACAAACGCATGGAAAACATCGGCGAGACTCTGGGCACCCTGGGTCTTGAGCCGGAACGCTGTGCCGTGCGGCAAGTGGCGATTTCCGACTACGACAAGGTCCCGGCGATGATCGAGGACTTCGTCCAGGAAATCATTGCGATGGGTCCTAATCCGTTCAAAGGCTTCTAACCTTTTGTACCCTTGGTTGCCATCCGGATGCTGATTCCGGATGGCAACCTTCGTAGAATCTGATATACAGTATATTTCTATTTGACTGACCGTCGAAACGATATTCTGGACAGGAGGAGACAATGTCTATGAACGTGCAGCCCGATCTCGATTTTATCAAGGACATGAAGAGTGCGGGTGGCGACACTTTGAAAAAGTGTTATCAGTGTGCTACCTGTTCGGTAGTCTGCCCGCTTTCCACAGATGCCGATCCCTTTCCGCGCCGGGAGATGATCTATGCCCAGTGGGGATTGAAGGAAAAGCTGATGGGTGACCCCAACGTCTTTCTGTGCCACCAGTGCGGGGATTGTTCCACTTACTGTCCGCGCGGCGCCAAGCCCGGCGATGTGCTGGGCGCCATCCGCGCCTATGCCTACAAACATTTCGGCTGGCCCAAGGGGCTTGCCAACCTTGCCAGCTCCGGCAAGAATCTGCCGCTGTTGATCGGGATTCCGGCAGTGATCATCCTTGTCGTCTGGATTATTTCCGGGGGCCTGCATCTTCCCTCCGCGCAAGAGTTTGCCCGCTACGGCTACGGCCACTTCTTCGGCCACTGGGATTTTCGCTGGCTGGCCAAGAACGTATTTTACATTGACCTGATCATCCTGCCCACCGTGGCCCTGGCACTGTATGCCTCCTACCGGGGCGTTTCCGCCATGTGGAAGATGATGATCGAAAATAGCGGAGTGGGTCAGCCTCTGTACCGGCCCTCGGCAAGCCAGTTCATCAAGGAATTTCTGTGGCCGTCCATTATTGAAATCGTGCAGCACAACCGTTTCAAGGAGTGCAAAACCAACGCGGCCCGGCTGAAAGGGCACCTGCCGCTGCTGCTCTCCTTCCTGGCCCTGTTCTTTGTCACGATTTATTCGGCGTTCACCCAGGATGTCATCGGCATTTTCGTGCCTTCAATGCACGGTCCCATCTCCATGTGGAACCCGGTCAAAATTCTGGCCAACGTCGCCGCCATTGCCCTTATTGTCGGGGTGGGCATCCTCTGGAGCAACCGGGCACGGCAAGAGGTCGAGGGCAAGGCAACCCGAACCTTCTATGACTGGTTCCTCATCTGGATGATCATGGGCGTAGGTGTCACTGGGCTCGCTGCCGAGCTGTTCCGGCTGATCGGTGTGGTTTCTGTGGGCTACATCGTTTACTACCTGCACCTGGTGTCGGTGATGATGCTGTTCCTGTACATGCCCTACACAAAGTTTGCCCACCTGGTGTACCGGACCTTTGCCATGGCTTTTGAGCGGTATCGCGAGAGCGCTTATGTGAAAAACCCCTTGGTGTAATACCCCAGCCAAGGTTTCGGCTGTACGATGATCTAAGCCGGAGGGACTCCCTCCGGCTTTTTTTGTGTGCTGCCAATTGCCCCGGAAACCTCCGGGATAGCACCAACATGATTACGATCCTGGCGGGCTGTTGTTCTCAATATGGAATGCACAGTCGCGGATGGTCATTTTTTAGTTGCTCCTTGCGAACATTTCAGAAATTTGTTGTTTTTTTTTAATAATGGGATATAGTTGTAAGTTTATACGCTGGCGTAGCTCAATCGGCAGAGNNAGAGCAGCTGATTTGTAATCAGCAGGTTGCGGGTTCAAGTCCCATCGCCAGCTCCAAGCCAGAAACCAGAAACCAGAGGACAGGAACAGAAGGAATGCGTTCTGACTTCTGCTGTCTGACTTCTGGCTTCTGTTGTGAGTGGAGGGGTTCCCGAGCGGCCAAAGGGAACAGACTGTAAATCTGTCGGCGAAGCCTTCGGAGGTTCGAATCCTCCCCCCTCCACCAGAGATTGTCGGGACCGGTAAAACCGAGATTCCGACGCCGACGAGCCCTGTAACATAATGAAGTCACAGTGGCGGATGGTTCGCGTTGTTTTTTTTTGCGGGACCGTCATACCTTGCGCCGGGAATAAAAAAAATTGCGGCGGGAAGAAGCTCCAGCATTATTTGCGCAGGACAAGAGCGGGAATAGCTCAATGGTAGAGCATCAGCCTTCCAAGCTGAGGGTTGCGGGTTCGAGTCTCGTTTCCCGCTCCATTGGCAAAAATAATGACGGAGCGCTGTTGTCTTTGCATAATTGAATAGATTCCAGAGCCCACGTAACTCAGTTGGTAGAGTACTTCCTTGGTAAGGAAGAAGTCACCGGTTCAAGTCCGGTCGTGGGCTCCACATGTCAGCCGGCCCTGATTGCCCGGCTGTGATCATGAACCTTGAGTCTGAGGAGACAAAGAGATGGCAAAGGAAAAATTTGAGCGGACGAAGCCGCATGTCAACGTAGGGACGATAGGTCACATCGATCATGGGAAGACGACGTTGACCGCGGCAATCACCCGGGTTCTGTCGACGAAGGGTCAGGCGAAGTTCACTGCGTTTGACGAGATAGACAAGGCGCCGGAGGAGAAGGAGCGGGGGATAACGATCGCGACGGCGCATGTCGAGTACGAGACTGTAGCGCGTCATTATGCGCATGTGGACTGTCCTGGGC
>DNUE01000063.1:31791-115478 GCA_003508005.1 Desulfobulbaceae bacterium | reverse complement strand
GCTGAGTTTCGTACGTAATCAGATAATTTTATGGACGTCCCCCCATGAACCATTTGAAATCGCGTAAGGAAATACTCGACATTCTGTCAAGCCATCTGGGGCGAATCCAAGAAGAATACGGGGTTGCTCGAATTGGCGTGTTCGGTTCGGTCGCCCGGAACGAACAGTGTGAAGCAAGCGATATTGATATCCTGGTGGAGTTCTCCAGGGCGACAGGGATGGTACAGTTCATCAGGCTTGAAAACACATTGCAGGGGCTGCTTGGCGCCAAGGTTGATCTGGTTACGCAGAAGGCATTGAAAAAACACATGGGTCAACAGATATTGCGTGAAGTGCACTATGTCAGCTAAACGGCAAATAGAGGATTATTTGTATGATATACGGGACTCTGTCAATGACATCCGGATATTTGTTGGAGATATGACTTGTGATGAATTCGTAAGAGATCGAAAGACTGTTAATGCCGTTATCAGAAGTCTTGAGGTAATTGGGGAAGCAGCGAAAATATTCCTGATGATATCCGTCAACATTATCCTCATGTGCCATGGAAAGAAATAGCAGGAATGAGGGATAAGCTAATACATGAATACTTTGGGGTTGATCTGGATATTGTCTGGGAAACCGTACAAAATGACCTTTCTGATCTATATGCAGCTGTCCAGGAAGCCCTCAATAGCAATAATTAGCCAGTATTGGTTATATACTTGTTTTGAAGAAATTTGTAACATATAAGATATATCTTGCTGATAAGCCTGATAAGTGAAAACAGCCATCAGTAGACCGATTATTCCCTTCGAACTTTGCTTTGGCCAGCCCCGGCGCCAGCCGAAATGGTGCACCGGGTTCTCAGGGAACAGAAAGGATTACAGGTCGAATGCCTCGGTCGGGGCCCAGGCGCAAGATTGAGCAAAGAAGGCATAACCCTTACAAAAGGGTAATAATAAGGGGAATGAGGAGCAGGCAGCAGCACCAAAAATCTTCACGAAAAGAACCGACAACCGATGACAGGCAACACCGGGCAACGCCGCAACGAACACAAATCCCGGAAGATAATTTATAATTTTATGGACGTCCCCCCATGGAATACCATCTCTTGAAACAGATCGCGGTCACCGGCGGCGCCGGCTTCCTGGGCTCCCATCTCTGCCGGCGCCTGCTCGACGAGGGCCACAACGTCATCTGCGTCGACAACTTCTTCACCGGCACCAAGGACAACATCCTGCCCCTGATGGACAACAACCGGTTCGAGGTCCTGCGCCACGACGTGACCTTTCCCCTCTACATCGAGGTGGACGAGATCTACAACCTGGCCTGCCCGGCCTCGCCCGTCCACTATCAACACGACCCGGTGCAGACCACCAAGACCAGCGTGCACGGGGCGATCAACATGCTCGGCCTGGCGAAAAGGGTCAAGGCCAGGATCTTCCAGGCCTCGACCAGCGAGGTCTACGGTGACCCGCAGGTCCATCCCCAGACGGAGGCCTACTGGGGCCACGTCAACCCCATCGGCTACCGCTCCTGCTACGACGAGGGCAAGCGCTGCGCCGAGACCCTCTTTTTCGACTACCGCCGCCAGCACAACCTGCGGATCAAGGTGGCCCGCATCTTCAACACCTACGGCCCGAACATGCACCCCAACGACGGCCGGGTGGTTTCCAACTTCATCATGCAGGCCCTGCAGGACAGGCCGATCACCATCTACGGCGACGGCAGCCAGTCCCGCTCCTTCTGCTACGTGGACGACCTGATCGAGGCCTTCCTCCGCCTCATGGCCACCCCGGACGACTTCACCGGCCCGGTCAACCTCGGCAACCCGAACGAGTTCACGATCAGGGAGCTGGCGGAAAAGGTGATCAGCCTGACCAACTCCCGCTCGAATCTCGACTACCGGCCCCTGCCGCAGGACGACCCCGCCCAGCGCCGGCCGGATATCGCCCTGGCCCGGGAAAAGCTGGGCTGGGAACCAAAGATCCAGCTTGAAGAGGGGCTGAAAAGAACGATCCCTTATTTTGAAAATCTCCTCGCCGCAGGTGCACGTTGATATACTGTCAACTGACAACTATCAACTCGCAGCGAAGCGGTGAACAACTCCCGGCGCAGCAGGGTTCGCCCGGCTGCGGAAAGAATTTTATGATTTTATGGACGTCCCCCAACCGCCCAACCGCTGTTCTCAAGCGCTATCAGGTCGAGCAGATCCTCGATTTTCTGAAGAAGGAGGAAATACTATGAAAGACATGCTTACGCATAAAGGGTACTTCGGTTCAATCCATTACAATCATGATGACCGAACCTTCTATGGGAAGATTGAATTCATCCGTGCCCTCGTGAGCTATGAGGGGAGAGATGCCGACTCGCTGGAATCAGCGTTTGTCGAGGCGGTCGAAGACTATCTTGCAACCTGTGCCAAGATGGACAATGAGCCGGAAAAACCGTTCAAAGGTTCATTCAATGTCCGCATCGCACCCGAACTGCATGAGAAGGTTGCGGTCGCGGCCTCCCGGAACGGCATGAGCCTGAACCGTTTTGTCGCAGAGGCGCTGAGCCAGGCAGTCACGCAAGGGGGTTGAAAAGGCGATTCGTAGGGCGAAGCGCTGCACCAGCAAAATCATCCTGTCCACAGTCGGCCCGGGTACATATTTATGATTTTATGGACGTCCCCATATCGGAAATATATATAATATTTTTTGAATGGAAACGAAAGATATTATAACCAGGTCGCTTGCGGCGCTGATCACCGAGAGGCTGTATGCCGCCGGCTATTTCTGGCGCACAACCCAGCAGCAGGAGATCGATTATATCGAAGAGCGTGGGTCTCGGATGTACGCCTATGAATTCAAATGGAGCACGCAGAAAAAGGCGCGGCGGTTCCCCAAGACCTTTCTCGACAACTACAAAGGCGTTGCCACCAGGATTGTAACCAGAGAAAATTACGAGGAATTCCTTGCCGAGGAACTGTAGCGGGAAGACATTCCCCACGAAGTGGCCAACCGCCAACCGTCAGCTCACGTTGCAGGCGGGTACAGTTCGGCTGCGGAAAGAATTTTATGATTTTATGGACGTCCCCATGAGGACATTGCTTCCCGATGCGGGAAGGGCTATAATAATAGTAATACTATTCTTATTCTTACTTACCGGGGGTTGGTCGTGAAGATTACTTCGAAGGGACAGGTTACCATTCCGCAGGAAATTCGGAGAAAAGCCGGGTTGCTGCCCCATACGGAGGTGGTTTTTCAGATGAAGGGGAACACGGTGCAGATTGTCAAGGCCGACAGCCCGCAAACCTCACGCGGGAAAAGGCTTACGGCCATGATCCGGGGTTCGGCAACGGTACGGTTGACCACCGACGAGATCATGGCTCTGACCAGGGGAGAAAATTGAAGGAAAACCCGTGCCGATCACCTCGGCGGTGAATCCAGACCAAGGCCGAACTCACCCTATGAAGCGTCGCGCATGAGTCGCATCCTGGTTGACAGCAACGTCCTGCTCGATGTGTTTACCGAGGACGAACAATGGTTTTCCTGGTCTTCGGGGCAATTGGAGAAATATGCGGAGTTGGGGGAATTGTGCATTAATCCGATAATTTACGCCGAAATTTCCGTCGGCTTCACCATGATTGAAGATATGGAGGCGGTGCTGCCCAGGGACTATTTCACCTATCTGGATCTGCCCTATGAAGCGGCCTTCCTGGCAGGCAAGTGTTTTCTGCGATATCGGAGAGCCTGCGGCAGGAAACAGGTCCCCCTTCCGGATTTTTTCATCGGCGCCCACGCGGCCGTGGAAGGCATGGTCCTCCTCAGCCGGGATGCAAGTCGCTACAAGACCTATTTCCCGAAACTGGAGCTCATTTCCCCAGGGTAATCGTGCAGATGGATTTGGCAGCTCCCGGCAAAGCCGGGCCCAGCGTGACCCCGGAAAGTTATTTATGATTTTATGGACGTCCCCATGGCACAGTTGATCGAAATTTTGCGACGGGATCGGGAGGTTCTCCTCCAGATCGCCAGCCGCTATCATGCCGAAAATGTTCGTCTGTTTGGTTCCGTAGCACGAGGCGAAGACCGTCCGGGCAGCGATATTGACTTCCTTGTCGATTTTAAGCCGGGGGCGTCGCTGTTTGATCAAATCGCGCTCATCGATGCGCTGTCGGAACGGCTTGGTCATAAGGTCGATGTCGTCAGTTCCCGGGGATTGAACCCTCATCTTTCGCAACGAATCCTGCAGGATGCCGTGAGATTATGAAAGACCGATCCGTTTACCTTGCCACGGCATTGGAATGCATCGAACAAATTGCGGAATACACTCACGGTATGACAAAAGATGCATTTATGGCGGATCGCAAGACACAGGATGCGGTTGTTCGCAATCTTGAAATCATAGGCCAGGCGCTGAAAGATTACGGTGTCGATGCCTTGACTGAGCAGATGCCGCACATGCCATGGCCGCAGATTGCCGGAATGCGGAATGTCTTGGCGCATGAGTACTTGGGTGTCGACATGGTCCTGATTTGGGAGGCAATCCACATGCAGCTCGATGAACTGCGGAACGCTTTGAAACAGGTACGACATTAGCCGAGAGCTACCTCTGCTGCAGAAAAGATGAATTCCGAAGTATACGCACATGTACCCCGCAACCTTTCTTTGTCACGAAGAAGCTCTGTTATGCCTATTGTTCACTTCCACCTGGCAACTGAAAAGTGATAAATGATGACTGATTACCGCCAGCCCTCAGCCGTCAACCACCGGCAAAGCCGGATTCAGCCCGGCCCCGGAAAGTTATTTATGATTTTATGGACGTCCCCATGAAGAATAAGGTGTTGGTTACCGGCGGGGCGGGGTACATCGGCAGCCATGCCTGCAAGGCCCTGGCCCTGGCCGGTTATACCCCGATCGCCTACGACAACCTGGTCTACGGGCACGAGTGGGCGGTCAAGTGGGGGCCGCTGGAGGTCGGCGACATCGCCGACCGGGCGCGCCTGGATGCGGTCATCGGCACGTACCGGCCGTCCGCGGTGATGCATTTCGCGGCCTTCGCCTATGTCGGCGAGTCGGTGGCGCACCCGCTCAAATACTACCGCAACAATGTGGCCGGCACCCTGACCCTGCTCGAGGCCATGCGGGACCACAATATCGACCGGATGATCTTCTCCAGCACCTGCGCCACCTACGGCGTGCCGGAAGTGGTGCCGATCCCCGAGGATCATCCGCAGCAGCCGATCAACCCCTACGGCGCGTCCAAGCTGATGGTCGAGCGGATGCTGGCCGATGCCGGGGCGGCGCACAGGCTGCGCGCCATCGCCCTCCGCTATTTCAACGCCGCCGGGGCCGACCCGGAGGCCGAGACCGGCGAGGATCACGACCCGGAGACACACCTGATCCCGCTGGTCCTCGACGCCGCCGCGGGCAGGCGGCCCCAGGTCACGGTGTTCGGCAACGATTACCCCACCCCGGACGGAACCTGCATCCGCGACTATATCCACGTCACCGACCTTGCCCAGGCCCATGTCCTGGCGCTCAGGGAGCTGGAAGGCGCGGCATGCCAGGGGCCCGGCCCCCTGTTCCGGGCGTACAACCTGGGCAACGGGCAGGGCTTTTCGGTCAAGGAGGTGATCGGGATGGCCGAGAGGGTAACGGGCCGAAAGGTCCCGGTGCAAATGGGCGAGCGCCGCCCCGGCGACCCGCCGGTCCTGATCGGCGATGCCGGGAAAATGGTCGGCGACCTCGGCTGGCGGCCCGAATACGCGGAACTGGAAAACATAGTTCGGACAGCCTGGGTATGGCATCAAAAACATTGGAGCAATCACATCGGATAACGGTTTTATGAATGAATGCATCCCTGTCAGCTCCAGCCGGAAATCCGGCTGTCAGTTGGAGGCTGACAAACTGCGATAACCATGGCCTACGAACGCATCATCCGCCGCCGCAGCGGCCTGATCGGGGTCGGGTTCGGCGAACTCTGGCAGTACCGCGAACTGCTGTTCTTCCTCGCCTGGCGCGATATCCTGGTCCGCTACAAGCAGACGGTGATCGGCGTCGCCTGGGCGCTCATCCAGCCGGTGATGACCATGATCGTCTTCACCGTGGTGTTCGGCAATATCGGCAAATTCCCCAGCGGCGACGCGCCCTATGCGGTGATGACCTTCGCCGCGATCCTGCCCTGGCAGTTCTTTGCCAACGCCATGTCTCAGAGCAGCAATTCCGTGGTCGGCGCCGCCAACATGGTGCAGAAGGTCTACTTCCCCCGCCTGATCATCCCGGTCAGCGCCACCCTGAGCGGGGCGCTCGATTTCCTGATCTCCCTCTGCCTGCTCTTCGTCCTCATGCTCGGCTACCAGGTGCCGTTCCGGCTTCACCTGCTCTGGCTGCCGCTCTTCGCCGTGTGCGCCCTGCTCGCGGCGCTGAGCGTCGGCTTCTGGCTCAGCGCCCTGAACGTCCGCTACCGGGACGTGAAATACATTGTCCCCTTCATCGTCAGCATGGGCCTCTATCTGAGCCCGGTCGGCTTCATGTCCACCGTGGTGCCCGAGCCCTGGCGCCAGTGGTCCAACCTCAACCCCATGGTCGGCGTGATCGACGGTTTCCGCTGGGCCGTCCTCGGCCCGCAGTTCGAGCCGGACTGGACCGGCTTCGCCATCGGCATGGGTGTGGTCTGCGTCCTCCTGGTCACCGGCCTGCTCTACTTCCGCTCCACGGAAAAAACCTTTGCGGATGTGATATGAACGTGAATGGGAGGAAGTCCCGCATGTTGCATTTCACTTTTCACAATGCATTCAGAACTTGATATTTATAATCCAATGGATTAGTATTTATGCAGGGAATCCCGATTACAGTCGCAGAAACTGGAGAATTCCAGCATAGGGCAAGCGATCTGTTTTCCGAGGCGGAGCGTGAAGAGCTGGTATACTACCTGGCTTGTCATCCGGAGGCGGGTAGAATGATCCGGGAGACCGGCGGATTGCGAAAACTGCGCTGGGGAATGGGTGGTAAAGGCAAGAGAGGCGGCGCGCGGGTGATATACTATTTTCACAATGAACGTATGCCGCTTTATCTGTTGACGGTTTATGCCAAAAACGAAAAGACGGACCTGTCCTCGGGCGAACGACGTGAACTGAGCAAATTGGCCGATCTGTTGCGGAAAGCAAATGGGCTTTAGGAGAGTAACAAATGGGAGAGTTGTACGAAAGCATCAAACGGGGCATGGAGGAGGCAATTGCGCACAGCCGAGGCAAAAAGACCGGGGTGCTGGTTTATCGCCCTCGTCAGGTTGACGTAAAGGAAGTGCGAGGGAAGACCGGGCTCAGCCAGGAACAATTTGCCGCGGCCTTTGGCATCAGCGTGGCAACCCTGCGCCATTGGGAGCGCGGCGACCGCAAGCCGCACGGGCCGGCCTTGGTATTGCTCAATGCTGCGGACAACGATCCGAAGGGATTACTTGAAATCCTTATGAATCATTAATACGTGAAAAGTAAAACTGAAATAGTAATATGTAAAAAGTGAATGAACTTGCTGGAATTACATAAAATTCTTCGTTTAGCGTTTTACGTTTAACTAAAAGGAGAATTTCGTTTATCCATGCCGTCACCCAAGAGTAGCCGGATACCCCTTGCCCGGTATTCGCTCACGGTCATGTGGTAATTTGATGAAACTTGACCATTGGTAACGTATAGGTTACTATCTGTAATGAATGTCCAGGAATACATTAGAGAGGATGGCTCAAGCCCCTATCAGAAATGGTTCAGTGGTTTGGATCCGGTGGCAGCTGCGAAATTATCAGTTGCTAAATTTCGATTAGAGTTAGGTAACACTTCGAATATCAAATGGTTTGGGGGCATCGGTGAGTATAGAATTGATTGGGGGCCAGGCTATCGCATTTATTTAGCCATGGAAGGCCAAAAATTAATCATACTGTTTGGCGGCGGAACCAAGAAAACCCAAAAAACAGATATAAAAGCCGCTCAAAAGTTTTTCCTCGAGTATAAAGACCGAAAAAAGAAGCTCGGTAAACGCGAGAGGTAAAGATTATGGTATTGACAAGAGATTTTAAAGAGACCGTAATTCAACGTGTCCAGAGTGATCCTGAGTTTGCGGCAGCATTGCTTGATGAAGCAGCTTCTCTTTTCTTGAATGGTGAGCCGGAAACGGCAAGGTTGATTTTGCGGGACCTGGTAAATGCTACAGTCGGATTTGAAAAGCTGGCTGACGAAACATCAAGGCCGAGCAAAAGTCTGCATCGGATGTTGTCTGCAAAAGGCAACCCTACAATGGAAAACCTGAATGCCATATTTAATGTTCTGAGGCAAAGGCTGAGGGTTGATATTAAAGTGTATACAACCCCATGCCATTAACAGCGACCGAGTCGGCTGCAGAAAGAATTTTATGATTTTATGGACGCCCCCATAAGGCCACATAAGGCCACGGGTCAAATGGCGAGGCTGATGAAATGTATCTTGATAACCATGCTTACCGGTAATGAGGTGGCTGAATGATCATTACAAAACGTCAACCTGTGAGTGTCGGGGAAATGATAACGGAAGAGTATCTTGGCCCTTTGCAGATAACCCAGGGCCAGCTTGCGGAAGCAATGGGCGTGAGCAGGAGGACGGTTAATGAACTCTGTACCGGGAAACGGGCCGTGACTGTTGATACAGCATTGATGTTGGCAAAGGTTTTTGAAAATACACCCGATTTCTGGCTCAACCTGCAAAGGCGAAATGACATCTGGGCAGCATTACACTCGCCCAAGAGAAAAGCCAAAATTGAAAAGGCCCGGCCAATTCGTGAATCTGCTGTGCAAACCAGCTAAACTGAATCATTCACTTTGAAGCTGACCTCTGGCCTTTGGCTCAGTGAGCAAAAAGTTAGACTGGAGGAAGGGTTAATAAAGACATCCCTTATTTTGCACGTTTACTCACCGCAGGTGCGCATTGAAAAACTGCAATCTGATGGGCTGCCAACCGTCAATCGTCAGTTCCCGGCAAAGCCTGATTCAGACCGGCCCCGGAAAGTTATTTATGATTTTATGGACGTCCCCATAACGACATGTGCGGCATAGCGGCCATATTTGCCTATCATCCGGACGCCCCGCCTGTGGACCGGGACGAGCTGCTGCGCATGCGTGAGCAGATGAAATCCCGCGGGCCGGACGGCAGCGGTCTTTGGCTCTCCGAAGACCGGCGAATAGGCATGGCCCACCGCCGTTTGAGCATCATCGACCTGTCCGAGGCTGGCGCCCAGCCCATGACCGACCCGGAAACCGGCAACATCATCGTCTTCAACGGCGAGATCTACAACTACCGCGAACTGCGCAGCGACCTTGAAAACCAGGGCTTTCGCTTCCGCTCCCACAGCGACACCGAGGTCCTCCTCCACCTCTACGCCGCCAAAGGTCCGGCCATGGTCAACGACCTGCGCGGCATGTACGCCTTCGCCATCTACACTCCCGGTTCATCAATGGGAACCGCCCAAAATTCCCCCTCCCTGTTCCTCGCACGCGACCCCTTTGGCATCAAGCCCCTCTACATTCACGACGACGGCAAGACCCTTCGCCTGGCCTCCCAGGTCAAGGCCCTGCTCGCCGGGGGAGGCATCGTGCCGGAAGTCGAACCCGCCGGCCATGCTGGTTTCTTCCTCTGGGGCCATGTCCCGGAACCGTACTCCCTCTATAAAAATATCCTGGCCTTCGAGCCCGGCACCACCCTCTGCATCAAAGGCCAGGGCAAGCGGCAAACAACAGAATTCTTCAGCATCAGGGATGAACTGGCCCGCGCCTCACATGCCGTCCTCCGGTGTCGCCCGGAAGATGCCCGGCAAACCCTTCGGGAGGCCTTGCTCGATACCGTGCGGGCGCACCTGATTGCCGATGTCCCGGTGGGAATTTTCCTTTCCTCCGGCCTGGATTCGACCACCTTGGCCGCCCTGGCCTCCGAACTCGGCGCGGACCTGCGCACCGTGACCCTGGGCTTCGAGGAATTCCGGGGCACACCCGACGACGAGGTCCCTTTGGCCGAGACGGTCGCCCGTCATTACCGTGCCAAACACCAGACGGTCTGGGTCACCAAAGATGAATTCCGCACACACTATGACGCCCTCATCCAGGCCATGGACCAGCCCACCATCGACGGCGTCAACACCTGGTTCGTCAGCCTGGCCGCGCGCCGGGCGGGCCTGAAGGTCGCCCTGTCCGGCCTGGGCGGCGATGAACTGTTCGGCGGCTATCCGAGTTTCAGCCAGATCCCCAGGAGCGTTCGCGCTTTGGGGTGGGCAAGCGGCCTGCCCCAGCTCGGCCGGACGGCCCGGAGCCTGGCCGCGCCCTTTCTCTCGCGCCTCACCTCGCCTAAATACGCGAGCCTTCTCGAGTACGGCGGCACGCACGGGGGGGCCTACCTTCTTCGCCGTACCCTGCATATGCCTTGGGAACTGCCCGGGATGATGGACGCTGACCTGGCGATGGAGGGGTTGCACAAACTGGGGACCGAAGAATGCCTGCGGCAAACCACCGAAGGCATCAACGGCGACTATCAAGCAGTTTCCGCCCTCGAAAGCACCTGGTACATGCGCAACCAGTTGCTGCGCGATGCCGACTGGGCCAGCATGGCACACTCCCTGGAAATACGGGTGCCGCTGGTGGACTTGAAGCTTTTGCGCGAAACGGCGACGCTGGCCGGAAAATTTGGAATGCCCGGCAAGCAGGCCATGGCACTGGCGCCATCCACTCCACTGCTAGGTGTGATAATGGACCGGGCCAAGACAGGGTTTACGATCCCGGTCCGGCAGTGGCTTGCCGGCCAGAATACGCTCGGCGAACGCGGTTTGAGAGGCTGGGCCAGGAACATATACCATGCAATGGGAAATTGATTTCCAGGAAATGATTCTTTGCGAATACTTGCATTAGTAACAGATGCCTTCGGCGGGCATGGCGGAATAGCTCTCTACAACCGCGATTTTCTCACTGGGCTCTGCGAGATGAATGAGAGCAGTGAGGTTGTCGCCCTGCCCAGGCTTATGCCTAACCCCCCGGAACCGTTGCCGGATAAATTGACCTGGAACCTCGACGGACTTGGTGGCAAGCCTCACTACTTTCGTGCTTTGCTGGCTTTACTTGCTCATGATCGGAAATTTGATCTGGTGGTGTGCGGTCACATCAACCTGCTGCCCGCAGCTTGGCTGGCAAAGAAGGTTACCGGCGCACAACTCTTGTTGGAAATCTACGGCATCGATGCCTGGCGGCCGACCAAAAGCTGGCTTGCCAACAGGTTGGTGCATCAGTGTCAAGCGGTAACCTCAATCAGTTCAGTGACACGGGACCGTTTTTTGGAATGGGCAAAGGTTGATCAAGGAAAGATGCACCTGCTTCCCAATGCTATCCATCCTGATTGGTATGGGTTGGGCCCGAAACCGGACTACCTGATCAACCGCTACAGGCTGCTCGGTAAAAAGGTTTTGATGACACTCGGTCGGCTTGTGGAAAAAGAGCGCTATAAGGGATTTGATGAAGTTCTTGAGATCCTTACGGAACTGCCGAAAGATGTCAGCTATCTTATTGTCGGAGATGGAAGTGACCGTGCTCGTCTGGAGGTGAAGGTCCAGCAACTTGGCGTTGCCGACAGGGTGGTTTTTGCCGGTTTGATCCCTGAGTCGGAAAAGGCAGACCATTACCGGCTGGCTGATCTGTATGTAATGCCAAGCCGTGGCGAAGGCTTCGGCTTTGTTTTCCTGGAAGCCCTGGCTTGCGGGATTCCCTGCATCGGCAGTACCGAGGATGGAAGCCGGGAGGCTTTGCGCGAAGGTGCACTGGGTCAATTGATTGATCCCGGGGAACCGGAGACCCTGCGAAGGGCCATCCTGGATGGTTTGCAGCAGGGAAGGGGCAAGGTTCCGGATGGGTTGGCGTATTTTTCCTTTGCGAATTTTACGCTGAGGCTTGAAACAATCATCCGGACGGTTCTGGAAGAAGGTTCAAAGCGGTGGTCTAAAACTTTTTTATTATAATTTTGGTATATTATAATTTTTTTCGCATATTGATGTTATGAGCGGTTCAGTCAAGGAAAACTACTTCGGCCAAACGCACCGGACGGTTATCACCCCGCCCAAGGGTTGGCTCTCCCTAGACCTGAAGGAACTCTGGGCCTACCGCGAGTTGCTTTCCCTTCTCGTTTGGCGCGACGTCTCGGTCCGCTACAAGCAAAGCGTGGTCGGCATCGGCTGGGCCGTGATCCAGCCGGTCATGACCATGATCATCTTCAGCTTGATCTTCGGCCGTTTCGCCGGTCTGCCCTCGGAAGGCATCCCCTATCCGGTCTTCACCTACTGCGCCCTGCTGCCGTGGAACTATTTCGCCCGTTCCCTTGGGGACTCCAGCGACAGCCTGGTCGGTTCCGCCAATCTGGTGACCAAGGTCTATTTTCCCCGGCTGATCCTGCCGCTGAGCAAGGTCTTCGCCGGCCTCATCGACTTCGCCATCGCCTTTGTGATCCTGCTGCTTCTGATGGTCTGGTACCGGGTCACGCCTACAGCGGGCGTTCTCCTCCTGCCGATCTTCCTGCTGATCGCCATGATCAGCGCCCTTGGTATCGGCCTCTGGCTGACCGCCCTGAACGTCAAATACCGGGATGTCAAGTTTGTAGTGCCGTTTCTTACCCAATTTTGGATGTATGCCTCGCCGGTGGCCTATTCGGCGACCATTGTCCCTGAACAGTGGCGCTGGCTCTACGCCCTCAATCCCATGGTCGGTGTAATAGAGGGGTTCCGCTGGGCGCTGCTCGGCAAGGCAGCCCCGGATTTCGCCATGATGGCCATCTCACTAAGCATCGTTGTGGTGTTTTTTGTAACCGGCCTGTTCTACTTCAAGCGCATGGAGCAGCAGTTTGCAGACATTATATGAGTGAAACCGTTATCAAGGTCGAAAACCTCGGCAAGAAATACCGCCTGGGCCAGGACCACTCAAACCTCCTCAGCGAACGGCTCGGCAATGCCCTTCGCAATGTTACCCGTTGTCTTAGTGGCAACAACCTTTCCACTTTACCGCCTCACGTTTTGCAAGAAAGGGATTTCTGGGCGCTGAAAGACGTCTCCTTCGAGGTCAAGCGTGGCGAGGTGGTCGGCATCATCGGCCGCAACGGGGCAGGAAAGAGCACTCTGCTCAAGATCCTTTCGCGTATCACCGCCCCGACCGTCGGGAAGGTCGAGATGTTCGGGCGGGTGGCAAGCTTGCTCGAGGTAGGTACCGGTTTTCATCCCGAATTGACCGGTCGGGAAAATATCTTCCTGAATGGCGCGATCCTTGGGATGAGCAAGGTGGAGATACAAAGGCGCTTTGATGAGATTGTTGCCTTCGCCGAAGTTGAGAAGTTCTTAGACACACCGGTAAAACGGTATTCGTCTGGCATGTATGTACGATTGGCGTTCGCTGTTGCAGCCCACCTCGAGCCTGAAATTCTTGTTGTAGATGAAGTTTTGGCTGTGGGTGATATGCAGTTTCAGAAAAAGTGTCTGGGGAAGATGGAATCGGTCGCCAGATTTGGCCGTACAGTATTATTTGTCAGTCACAACATGGCCAGCATTAAGAAACTCTGTTCAAAGGTAATGTATCTGAAAGAAGGGAGATTGGTGGCTGAAGGTGCTACGAACAACATTGTTGGGGAATACCTCGGAGAATACTTTTCCAGCATATCCGGCACAGTTTTGCCGGATACCATGCATCGTGTTCATTCGCCGCTGCAGATCAGACGAATTGAATTTATCAATTCTCTTGGACAGGAGGTAGCTGCTTTTGAGTACGGGGAGGAGATTTTGCTCCGTTTGATTCTCGAAATCACTGAGACCGTGAGGAATGTGAGGGTTGGGATCGGTTTGGTCGCCGAAGGCCTCCGCATCACGACGGTGCATACTCCTGCAATAAAAGCTATCATGCCTTCAAAGGCGTTTCCTGTTATCTGTCGTATTTCTCAGGACGTTCTGTTACCAAATTATTACACCGTCCAACTTGGTGCCCATGACGCGGAAACTGGGCGTGGCCTTGACTGGGTACCAGATGCGGCAATCTTCCAGGTATTGGATGTTGCAACAAGAAGTATGAATGAGATTGATGAAAAGGAAACAGGATTTTTCCGCCTTGACCCTCATTGGGAGTGGGGAGAAGAAATTGATTCCGGGAAGGATGCCGTTCGATAATGGGAAAAATATTTACAGTTATTACCACAATTCAGAAGCCAACATCTTCCGTGGAAAAACTTTTGGCAAAGTTGCTGCGGTACGATATTCAGTTAGTTGTTGCTGGTGACCGAAAAGGACCAGGTTCGTTTCCTGGAGAAAACATTTATTTTTTTTCCATTGAGGACCAATATCGCCTGGGTCTGAAATTGGCTGAGCATTTGCCTGAGAATCATTATACCAGGAAAAATATTGGTTATCTCCAAGCTGTCTCTCAGGGCGCAACCTGTATTTACGAAACCGACGATGATAACGCCCCTTTACCATCATGGGCCCCTCGCCAGGCAGAGGTGTCTGCCATGAATGTATCGACACTCGGTTGGATTAATGTTTACCGATATTTTACTGACGAGCATATCTGGCCACGAGGTTTTCCCCTGGATGCAATCGCTATGTCACTGGCACAATTGCCTCTCAGAGATAATGTTCTGAGAACAGTTCGCGCACCGATCCAGCAGGGGTTGGCAAATAACTCCCCCGATGTGGACGCAGTGTGGAGGCTGGTGCTCGATCGACCTTTCGATTTTGCTGACGGTGAGAGCATCCATCTCCCGCCCGGAGCCTGGTGTCCGTTCAACAGTCAGAGCACGTGGTGGTGGCCAGAGGCATATCCTTTGCTCTATCTGCCTAGCTACTGCTCGTTTCGTATGACCGACATATGGCGCAGCTTCATTGCACAGCGCTGTCTGTGGGAACTTGGCTACGGCATGGTGTTTCATCCCCCTGAAGTTTTCCAGGAGCGCAACCCGCACAATCTTATGCACGACTTTAATGAGGAGATCCCTGGTTATCAGCGCAACCGTGAACTCGTGCAGGCCCTAGAGGAGATAAATATACCCTCAAGCAAGTTCAACACAGCACAGGCCCTCCGTATCTGCTACGAAACACTTGTTGCCCATGATTTTTTTCCTGATAAGGAAATGGTATTGGTTGATGCTTGGCTCCATGATCTTGATTCAGCTTCAAAGGACAAGGCTACATCCATGAAGCGCGCTGACTAATTATTTTGTGGGTTAGGAAATTGTGAACCAGGTTCTGCTCGATATTGTCAATACAGGATATGTTACTAAGGGTGATGGAAATCGTATTATGCTTGACAGTCATATAGATGACCTGTGCGGCTCTTTACTGCAAAGGACGATTAGAAAGCTTCGGCCAGCAATTGCACTCGAGGTGGGTCTAGCCCATGGCATTTCGACTTTATATATTCTTGAGGCTATGAGTGAGAATGGTGGTCAAAAGCTTGTCGGTATGGACCCTGCACAGTTTGATGAACATTGGCAAGGTAGTGGTATAAGCAATATCAGAAAAGCTGGTTATGATGCTCTTTATGAATTCCATGAATGTACTTCACAGCAATTATTGCCCCAACTCGTTCAGAAAGGATTGCGGATTGATTTCGCATTTATCGATGGTTGGCATACATTTGATCATGCTTTGGTTGATTTCTTCTATATTGATCAAATGCTTAACGACAGTGGAATTGTCGTTTTTGACGATGTTGGTTATCCTTCAATTAGGAGGGTGTGTGAGTTTATCCTTACAAACAGAGATTACGAAATACATGATGCTGTTAGATATGATGAAGATGTTAGTGCTATAATGCAAGTTAAAAGAAACATTAAAAATATTATATTACCATTATGCAAGACAGACAAAACGCCAAATAGAAAAAGTAGGAAAAAATTATCGATGCTAACTAATGTTTATTTTTTGGCTTTAAAAAAAATTAATAAAGACCAAAGAAGATGGGATCATTTTATTCATTTTTGAAGATAATATATCATTGATAACATATATAATATATTATTTATGCTCGTCTCTGTTATAATACCTAGTTACAATCAGGGGCGGTATATAAAATCGACTATCGATTCAATACTACTCCAAGACCACCGTCCAATCGAGATTATCATATATGATGGCGCATCTAACGATGAAACTATTGCCGTCCTGCGGTCTTATAATGGAACCCCAGAGCTGTTTTGGTGTTCTGAGCCAGACAAAGGTGTTGCCGATGCAGTAAACAAAGGTCTTCAAAGGGCACATGGCGAAATCCTCGCCATTCAAAGCTCAGATGATATTTATTTGCCTGGGGCAATCTCCGCGGCAGTCGAAGAATTCAGGCAATACCCCGAAAATGCCCTTGTTTACGGGGAAGTCGAATTGATAGACCAAGATGGGAACTTGATCGGCCGGGATATTCAGGGAGCATTCGATTTCAACAAATATATTGGCAGATTTTCCTATATTCCACAAGCAACAGCTTTTTTTCGTTCGGATGTTGCAAGGCAGGTTGGTGGTTGGCGGTCGGAGGTCAGTTTTGCTGCTGATGCTGATTACTGGCTTCGAATTGCATCTTTATATCCGGTCAAAAAGATTGACCGACTGATGGGGCGTTACCGCTATCACCCTGAGCAGCGCGATAAACAGTCGGAGAAAATTGTTCGCGATTGGGAAAAAACCGTGCGCGACTTACTTGCGGCTCATAATTTTAGCCCGAATACGAAGCGTTTCGCGCAGATGGGTATTTTTTTGGCTAAATATCGCTATGCTCCGCAGGCGGAATGGTTCAAACGCACCTGTTATCTTTACGCTGCCTTGCTGAGTAACCCACAGGCGGTCAAGGACAGGCATTTCCCCAAACGCGAACTTCTGCTTGGACGTGAACCTGTATGGAAGATTTTATCTCGATTGAAAAGAATCCTGGGATTTAAACCCAGATCCAGATGAGAAAGGGTAGGTATTCAATAAAACAAATTGTCGGATCGGTCCTTTTCGATCTGCCCCATTTTATTCTTTCAACGCTAAGTAACTCGAAATATAGTTGGATAGTCGTTCGCAATCGCAATGAAAAGTTGATAGCCAGTCCATCCGGCTTGGGTGTGCAATGCAATTGGCAATGGACCTCTGATCTTCTTGTTGCCAAGGTGTTCCTTTGGACCGGAAGATTGCTCATGCAGCGTTCGCTTGCCTGTTACCCGGTTGTTCTTGGTGAGACTCACGAACCGATATCGTCTAATCCGGAAGTAACTTTTATCATCGGTCATCGGGGCATGGCACGCCTTCCGAATCTGCTGCTGACCCTTTCCTCTATTGCGGGGCAAAAGGGGACGGGCATCGAGTGCATTGTCGTTGAACAGTCTGTCACTCCGGAAAGCAAAGACCACTTGCCTGCCTGGGTGCGTTACATTCATACTCCGGTATCCGATGCAGCCGTGGCCTACAACCGCTCCTGGGCGTTCAATGTGGGCGTGCGCCAGGCACGAGGGCGTGTCCTGGTGCTCCATGACAACGACATGCTGGTGCCGGCGGCTTATGCGGCAGAAATCTTGGCAAGGGTAAAGGATGGGTACGAGGTGGTGAACCTCAAGCGGTTGATATTTTATCTTCCTAAAATATATACTAAAAAGATTTTCTCTACTTGGACAATTCTTGGTGATGTGACACCTGAAACCGTTGTTCAGAATCTGGAAGCAGGTGGGAGTATCGCGACCACAAAGGACGCCTATTTTGCCATCGGCGGCTTCGATGAATCTTTTGCCGGGTGGGGCGGGGAGGACAACGAATTCTGGGAGAGGGCAAAGACGCGCAATGTATGGCCCTACGGCTATCTGCCGATTATTCATTTGTGGCATGCTCCGCAAATTGAAAAGTTAAAAAATGGTGAATCGAGGCAGTATGGTTTGTTTTGGGATCTATCCAGAATTCCTGTGAATGAACGAATTGAAAAATTGACATCTTTATCTTTTGGGACGATTGATGGACCGCAAACGTGAATGAGTCTCATGTTGACAACAGGTTCAGTAGTAGAAGATGTCCATTTTGTGGGTCAAATAAAAGCTCATGCTTTATGGACCTCGAAACAGATATGTTCTGTTTGGGAAACTGGACTTATAATAAAAATTATAAGGAATTATTAAATTTATCACACAAGGCGACATTCCCAATCCATCGATGTGCTGCCTGCGGATTTCGCTTTGCGAAATATCTGCCTAATACGGACTTTTTAGATCTTGTGTATGACAAAATCATCAATATGCAGAATTGTAATGATGGCTCAGAAAATTTGCAGAGTTACAGTCGTAGAATGATGTATCTTGGGGAACTACTAAGTTGCCTTGGAAACCATGACCTAAAGATTTTGGACTATGGATGTGGCGTGGGAGTCGATTTGAAAATTTTGAAATCTGTCAATATCAAATGCATCGGATACGAACCAAGCCGTGAAAGGCTTAAAAAAATGATTCAGTCTGACTTAAATGTATATTCTGATGAAGAGTCTCTTTTCAGTGAATGCCCCTATGATGCTATAATTTGCGACAATGTTCTTGAGCATGTTCCTTGTCCAAACGAAATAGTCGGAATTTTTTCAAAATTATCAAAAAAAGATACTGTTTTGTTTGTAAGTGTCCCAGATAGTAATATAAAATTTTTTAAAAATCAGAAAAGTAGAATATTAAAAAAATTACCATTGGATATGTCTCTTAATCCTTGGGAGCATCTAAATTATTTTGAAATTAAATATATCGACAGATTGTTTGATAATGCAGGATTTTCTCCAATAAATCCAAACATCAATGTAAATATTGGGTTGAGACAAGAAGGGGGGGGCCTAAATAGGCTGCGAAACATACTCGCAAGTATGGTGAGGTTGATTGATTATGCCGTTACAGGGAGAACAAATAGAAACCCCAATTGGCTTTTCTACAAATACGAGTGAGTTGAATGTGCGGCATTTATGGCTGGCTTTCAAAGCCACTGCAACAATTCCCTGCCGATCCTCTTGCCACCATGGGTCAGGCTTTATCGCATCGCGGACCTGACGACAACGGAGAGTATATCGACAAAGCAAAGTACATCGCCCTTGGACATAACCGACTCAGTATTATCGACCTCACCTCCGCCGGGCATCAACCGATGGTAAGTGCTGACGGACGGTCAGTTCTCGTCTATAACGGCGAACTCTACAACTTCATGGCGTTGCGCCGTGAATTAGAGCAGGCCGGGCAGATCTTCTATTCGCGTACTGATACCGAAGTTGTGCTGAAGTCCCTGTGCCAATGGGGTGAACAAGCCCTGCACCGATTTTGCGGCATGTTCGCCTTGGCTTTCTGGTCGGCGGACGACAATTCCTTGCTGCTGGCCCGGGATCCCCTTGGCATGAAACCGCTCTATTACACCCCCTTGCCGGGGGGGGCTGGCATGGCTTTTGCTTCCGAGATCAAGGCATTCCTCGTGCTTCCGGGTTTCCGTGCTCGTATTGATCCCCATGCCCTGCGCCAGTTCCTTGAATTTGGCTACACCTTCTGGGGCGATGGCACTTCTCTGGCCGGAGTACGGAAGGTGCTTCCGGGCCAGTTTTTACGTTTACGTCAAGGACGGATTGTCAGTTGCGAGGCTTATTACAGTCCACCGGCACTGGGGTGTGGCACCGATTCCCTGTCCGATCGGGTCGCCGCGGTCCATTCGTGTCTCGATCAGGTAGTTGCCGAGCATCTGGTGGCCGATGTGCCGGTCGGTCTGTTGTTGTCGGGAGGACTTGATTCGAGCCTGGTCGCTGCGCTGGCAGCACGCCGGACCAAGGTGGCGACCATCAGCATGGGTTTTGCCGAGTCAAACATTGATGAGCGTCCATATGCTCGGAGTGTTAGCCGACATATCGGCTCCGATCACCAGGAAATTTTGATTACACCTGATGAAATTGCCGGCAGCATTGAGGAGGCAATCTGGACCTTCGATGACCTCTTCGCCGACTGGGGAACGATCTCCACCCGGCTGATGTATAAAAAGTGCCGCGAACAGGGGCTCAAGGTAGTACTGGTCGGCGAGGGCTCGGATGAACTGTTCGGGGGCTACCCGTCCTTTGTGGCTGCAACAACCCTGCGTGGCCCCTCGCTGTGGAAAATCTTTCAGCTTTACCGTCGTTATGCCGGTCGCCGCTACGGGGGGCTGTTCAGTGAATTCCGCCGGATCATGGCAAGCCATTTGAGCGCAGGGGAAGGCGATTTGTTCCATGCAGTCCGCTTGTTCGAGGCCTGCAATCAGCTCCCCAATAATTACGTGATGAAGGTCGATAAGGCGAGCATGGCGGTAAGCGTCGAGGCCCGGGCGCCGTTTCTCGACCGGCGGGTGGCCGACATCGCATTTGCCACACCCCGCGAGTTCCTCCTGCGGGATGGCGTCAATAAATTTTTGTTGCGTGAAGCAGCCCGTCGATATCAGTTGCTGCCGGCGGAGATCATCGATCGGCCCAAGTTTGGGGGGTCGATGGCGGCATCGTGGATCGACGAAGTGCCGAGTTTTCGTGAATATGCCCGGCAGGTGGTCCTCGATCCCGGCGGCTGGGTCGATGAACTTGGCCTGCGTCCTGCCATGAACAGCTATTTTGCCGGCAGGCGCCGGGGCTATCGCTTCCCGCATGCCATCAGCATCTTCAGTAACCTTGCCTGGCGCTTGTTCCAGTTGAATTTATGGTCAAAAAAATATCTGAAT
Source organism: Desulfobulbaceae bacterium (assembly GCA_003508005.1). Classification (GTDB taxonomy): domain Bacteria; phylum Desulfobacterota; class Desulfobulbia; order Desulfobulbales; family Desulfobulbaceae; genus UBA10518. The sequence goes on along the minus strand of DNUE01000063.1, from coordinate 94,782 downwards.
GTTGGTTAAATGCTTTATATAAAGGAAAAACACAATGGATATTAATAATGTTATTTACCCATTCACACTTTTGCCAAACTTTAAAGGTAAAGTAAGGATCCTTCGGATTATTCACCAATTTTTCAGCAAAAAGAATAATAAAACATTTTGGACATATCTAAACAAGCCGGTTCGATATCAGATGAATATCAACCCTAATTGCGGGCACGAGTTAATGTCATATTACATGGGTGGTTATGAACACGATACTGTTCTTTTTCTTGACAAAATTTATGATCCTAATGGATACTTTTTTGATATAGGAGCTAATGTTGGATATATTTCTATTCCATTTACATTAATGCAAAAAAATAAATATAATAATGATAAGTTTGTAACTTATTCTTTTGAAGCTATTAATTCTAATTATGATTCTCTTGTTAGAAATATAATAATAAATGGTCTTGTCAACAATGTTAAGTCTTTTCGTGTAGGTCTTGGTGACATGGAAAAAGATGTTATAATACAAGTAGAAGGAAATTTGAAGGACGGATGTGGGACAGGTACAGCAAATATTTTGCCGGAAAATTCTCTTTTTAATTGTGAAAGAATTAATTTAAAAATTACAACTTTGGATTCAATGGTTGCCCAAAAAATAATTCCTTCAAATGTTACCTTGATGAAATTGGACACAGATGGATATGATTTTTTTATATTACAAGGTGGAAAAGCAATATTAAAAAATTCTAGGCCCTTGATATATGGTGAATTTGCAAAAATATGTCTTGCTTGGCATAACCATAAAATAGACGATGTCGTATCGTATATGAAAAGTTTTGATTATAGTATATTTTTCAAATATCCTAATATGTGGAAGTTTAATCATAAATACGACATTCAAAAGTATATTTCAGATTTATTATTGATTCCTAATGAACAGATTGATAAATATAAAATTTTTTTGATAAATGATATTTTTTGAAATTTTATTCTTATGTTTAGAGTATATGTAGACTTGATCATTACGTGAAAGATTTAATTAGTGTCATACTCCCCGTTTACAACAGGCCGCATATGTTGGACGAAGCGGTTAACAGCGTTCTGGCCCAGACTTGGCGGCCGATCGAGATCATCATTGTCGATGACGGTTCCACCGATGAAACGGGGCAGTTGGCCGATGCGCTGGCCGCAGCGCATACCGATGTCATTCGGGTCATCCATAAGCAGAACGGTGGACCGGGGTTAGCTCGCGAGTCAGGACGGCAGGAGGTTCGGGGCGAATTCATCCAGTACCTTGACAGCGATGACCTGCTGCTGCCTGGCAAATTCGAAAAGCAGGTGAACGGGTTGCGTGACCATCCCGAGTGCGGGGTTTCATACGGCTGGACTCGTTACCGGGAAGCGGATGGCCTTGAAAATCCTTTTCCTTGGAAAGGTTCAGGGCGCAAGGTGGAATTCATGTTTCCGTCATTCCTGAGGGAACGCTGGTGGGACACGCCGACACCGCTATACCGAGCGGAAGTCTGCGATGGGGCCGGAGCCTGGTCGGATTTGCGCTTGGAGGAAGATTGGGAATACGATTGCCGGATTGCTGCCTTAGGAACAAGGTTGCACTACTGCGAGGATTATATTGCTGTTGTCCGTGATCATGAAGATCATCGCTTGTGCAAAGGTACGGCTCTAGACCCGGTTAGGCTTAAGGAGCGTGCTCGAGCGCATGCCTTGATTTATTCGCATGCTATCAGGGCTGGGGTCTCAGTAGAGACTCAGGAAATGCAGCACTTTGCCCGCGAACTCTTTCTGCTCTGCCGCCAGTGTGGTGCAGCTGGGTTAGGTGAGGTGTCGCAGCATCTTTTTGAACTGTCCTGTAAAGCATCCAGGCCTGATCGGTGCAGAGGCTTTGACATGGCAGTCTATAGTTTTCTCGCAGGTATTGTAGGCTGGGTCGCCTTGGGGAAATTGGCTTGCTGGTCGGATAGGCTGCGCAAGTGGTGAAAAGTAACATATGAAAAAAGGAAGTTGATGATATTTTATAGTAGCCGTTCAAGGGGTGCCTGTGTCGTCTCCTGAAGTTTCCGTTGTCATGGCTATCTACAATGGTGCCGTATACCTGCGCGAGTCAATTGACAGCATTCTTGCGCAGGAAGGGGTGGATTTCGAGTTTATCATCGTCAATGACGGCTCCACCGATTCAACGGGCGACATTCTGGCGGAATATGTCCAGAATGATTCACGTATTCGTGTCATCAACCAAGAAAATGCGGGACTGACACGAGCGCTGATCCGGGGTTGCGCGGAGGCGCGGGGCAAGTACATTGCCCGACAGGATTGTGGGGATGTCTCATTGCCGGGCAGGTTGGACGCGCAATTACAAGCTTTCTTGAGGGTTCCTCGTGCATCCCTCGTTTCCTGCGGTGTCAGGACAGTGACGGATGAAGGCCATCTTCTCGTGGAGAATATACCATCTTCTGAAGGTGCAACGGAAGGCTTGCTGGCAACGGATTTGGTCAACGTCAGGGGGCCGGCCCATCATGGCAGCACCATGTTTCCACGCCTTCAATATAATGAAGTCGGCGGTTACCGCAAAGAGTTCTATTTTGCTCAGGACCTTGATTTGTGGAGCAGGCTTGCGGAACATGGACGCCATATTATAGTCGAGGGGATCTACTACAAGGCGTTATTTGCGGAGCATTCGATCAGCAGCCAATTCCGCAAGCAACAGGTGGCAACTGCTAACTTGATATTTGCCTGCGCACTTGCTAGGCGAAATAATAAAAGTGAAGAAATATTTCTTGCCCAGGCAGGATTAATTCGCCCTTTCCATAAGGGATTGATCGCTCAACGCTTGATGCATTCAAATGCTTGTTATTTCCTCGGATGTTGCCTGCGAAATAATGGCAATCCGGCAGCCATCGACTATTTATGGAAGGCGCTCAAGTTTTGGCCTCTGCATCTGAAAGCCCTTGCGGCCCTGGTGCGCTGTCCATGAAAAAACCTGTCTTCAACCCAGATTGGGATGCTGAGGTCATGGCACTTTACCGCCACGACATGCAGGAGATCTGGGATCCAGTCGTTGCAAAACATATTTGGAATCAGTATCACAATCAACTCGACATCTATCTTGCGATTGCGGAAGGACCAAGCAAAAGAATCCTTGATATTGGTTGCGCTCAAGGAACATTGGCTCTTATACTGGCTGAACTCGCGCACCAAGTAACCGCGGTAGATATCCGTCAGTCATTTCTCGATTATGCGGCGTCCCGCCATGAACATGGAGATATCCGGTTTATCCATGCTGACATTCTCGAACTTGACCTTGATGAACGGTTCGATCTCATTTTTGCCAATCAGGTTATCGAACACCTGATTCATCCTGTCGATTTCCTACGGAAGTTGCTTGGTATGCTCAATCCCGGAGGAAAACTGGTCGTAACCACACCGAACGGTCAATACCTGCGAAACTCGTTGCCGACCTATTCGGAGGTAGGTGACCTGGCCGCCTTTTCGCATATGCGGAATACCGCCGATGCAGGTGGGCATTTTTTTGCTTACACGGCAAAAGAGTTGGCCGGGTTGTTTGAGGTCGCAGGTTTTGCGCGGCCCTTCATAACTTTTTTTGAATCGCCATGGATTTCGGGGCACATGAAAATCCGTTATCTCCACAGGGCTATGCCTGTCTCGGTGCTTCGCTTGCTTGACCGCGCAATGCTCAAGACATTTTGGTTAGGGCCTCGTATGGCTCATCAACTGCTGGTGCAAGGAGAGCTTTCATGAGCCGCATTGCGATACAGATTCAACGCCTTGTGAATTGTAACCAACTGGTCCTTGCGCGGTCCAGGGCACTTTGGTTCAAGTTGCGTGGGGCAAAAATCAGTTCAAAGGTATCAATTGGGGCGCGATGTCTGATCACCAGGCCATGGCTTCTGTCGTTGGGAAAGAGAGTCCAGGTCGAGGACGATGTCTATTTTAAGCTGGTTTCAGGCCAGGCTGAACTGGATATTGGTGATTTTGTTTTTATCGGCAAGGGGGCGGAATTCGATATCATGCAGTCAGTTTCAATTGGTGCGCATACGCAAATTGCCCCTGGTTGCTTTATTACCGACCACAGTCACGGCATTGCGAGGGAGTTACGCATAGATCAACAACCCTGTAGTGAATACCCTGTATGTATTGGGTGTGATGTCTGGCTGGGGACCAAGGTTACTGTCCTTGCCGGAGTGACTATAGGTGACGGTGCGATCATTGCCGCACATTCGGTGGTAAACAAAGATGTAGCGCCGTATGAAATAGTTGGTGGCGTTCCGGCACGGTTTATCAGGAATCGTTTGTGATTGATATGGTTTCAATGAAAAGGACCAATTTAAAGGAGGATAGTCGTATTCATAGTATCAGCGCCGTCATACCTACCTATGGCCGTGAACAGGTGTTGCTTGAGACCATACATCATCTGTTAAATTTGCATGAGTGTCCCGATGAAATACTCATTATCGATCAGACTGCCGACTATGTTCCAGCTATCAGGGAACAGTTGCAAGCCTGGCATGATGCTGGAGCTATTCGTTGGCTTCGCTTGCCTGTACCGTCGATTACCCATGCCATGAATGTCGGTCTGCTGGAGGCAAGTGGTGATGTCGTCTTGTTTCTTGATGATGATATAATAACTGCCCCAGGGCTGATCACGGCGCATCGCAACGCACATGTCGCCGATGAGAGCCGTATCATTGCCGGGCAGGTGCTGCAGCCGGGGGAAGAACCCTCAAGTGATGACGTGTTCAGCTTTCGTTCCACTCGAAAACAGTGGGTCGAAGAACTGATGGGGGGCAATTTCTCCGTGCATCGCAAGACCGCCCTGCGGCTTGGCGGCTTTGACGAAAATTTCGTGCAGGTGGCCTACCGCTTTGAGGCTGAGTTCTGCGACCGGGCGCGCCTGGCCGGAGAGAAGATTCTTTTTGAGCCGGCGGCGAGCATCCGCCATCTGAAAGCCGCAAGCGGAGGGACGCGCTCTTTTGGCCACCACCTGCGCACAGCCCGGCCCGGGCATTCCGTCGGCGCCTATTATTTTCTGCTGCGGGCGAGGCTGGTTCGAAATCGCTGGCAGCAGTTATTCCTGCGACCCTTTCGCGCCATCAGTACCCGCCACCACCTACGCCGCCCCTGGTGGATACCGGTCACCCTGCTGGCGGAGTTGACCGGCATGGCCTGGGCAGTCAGGCTTTACCATAGCGGGCCGAGGTTGTTGAGGCCCAATATGTTCCAGGATAAGTTATGTTAGATGTGTTGGCTGTGCTGGCGATCGGCCTGCTAGGGGGGGCTTGCATCCTTTCTCTGCTGAATTGGCGGCTTGGCGTTCCGATCACGCTGCTGGTCGGCTTTCTGCAGGATCCGCTGCGCAAGCTGATTCCCGGCGAACCGGTCGCTCTCACTGTGCTGGTCGGCCTTTTCCTGGTTGCCGCATTCATGGGCGCCCTTGCGAGAAAAGTGCCCTTGCGTTTTGCGTACCTGCACGGTGGCAACAACCGTCTGCGCACCCCCCTCGGTATTTTCATATTCTGGTGTCTCCTTTCTTGCGGGATAGCTTTTGCCCAAACCGGGAGTGTGACCGTTGCCGGTATTGGCCTGATCGCCTATCTTTCACCCTTGCCGGCGATTCTGCTGGCCATTGTCTATGCCCGGAGCGCTAATGCCGCTATCACCTTTCTCCAGCATTACCTCTGGATGTCGGTTCTGTTCGTCAGCACCGTATATCTGGCCTATCTTGGTTTTGAGTGGCGAATTCTCGATTCTGTTGGCCCTGGGTTGTGGATCTACCCGGATACCGGGCCGGCCGTCAAACTGCCCAATGGATTATTTCGCGCGCCGGAGGTAGCAGCGTGGCATGGCGCGGCCGCATTCTGTTTCCTCGTCATTCTGGCCAATACCCAAAAAGGGAAAGCCTATAAGATTATTGGAGGCGCGTTATTGCTTGTCCTTTTCGGCGCTATCCTGCTGACCGGGCGGCGCAAGGCCCTCATGGAGATCATGATTTTCGTGGTTGCCTACGGGTTTTTTCTGGCATGGTTTCAGCACGGCAGCGCGCGTTTAGCCCGGATTCTGCTGATCATGGGGTTCTGTGCGCTCGCGGTGATGAGCTATTTCGACCTTTTTGCTGATAACGCAACGGAGGGGTTTGAACCTTATGTCCAACGAGGCGTGAGTGTCGGCGGCGATGCGCTGCAGCGGCTGAAGCAGATGACCGTTGATTCGTTGCGGTGGGTCATCGCCCAGAATGGTTTTTTTGGTTCTGGCGCGGGTACAGGGAGCCAGGGGGCACAGCATTTTGGTGCCGGCTCCGCGGTGGTCGGCGGCGCTGCAGAAGGTGGAATAGGCAAAGTGCTTGCCGAGATGGGGGTTCCGGGGGTTGCCTTGCTGATCTGGCTGGGGGGGGCTTTTGCCTTGCATCTCAGGCGGATTTTATACTTTGTCGGGAGAAGGGATCTCCAATTGTCGAGCCTTGCCTGCGGGCTTGTCGCCTTTCTTTTTGCCAATGCCGTGGTCTTTGTGACTGCGCATCAGGTCTTTGGTGATGTATTTGTATTGCTGATCCTGGGCTGGTCGCTTGGCTTTGTGCTGGCAGTCCCCTTTATCATGGGAAAAAGGGCGGTATGGGTTCAACAAAGCGGAGGTTCAGCCACCAGAACAGCTGTGTTGCCGAAGCGTTACCCCAAGATGTCCCGCTCCGATACGTTTCAGCCATGAAACTTGTCATTATCACCACCCATCCCATTCAGTACATGGCCCCATGGTTCAGGGCACTTGCTCGGGAGCAATCGTTAGAGCTGGAGGTGATTTTTTTCCGCGAGCTCAATTCGGTCCAGCAAGGGGTAGGGTTCGGCCAGGCGTTTCAGTGGGATGTCCCGCTGCGGCAAGGCTATTCCAGCCGGGTGCTTGGAGTACCCGCTAGGTTGAAGGCAGTACCGAAACTATTGATGTGCTTGCGCCGGGCAGTTCGTGAAATCGGGCCGGACACCGTGTTGATAACCGGGTGGAACGAGCCGGGGTTGCTGGCGGCATACCCTCTGATGCGGTTGCTCGGCGTGCTTGTGATTCTGAGGGGTGAGTCCAATACACTTCGTCCACGTACCTCCTCTGTAAAGCTGTTTCATAGGATATTGTTGAGTTTTGTGTCTGCTGTTGTGGTGATTGGCAAGGTTAATTACCAGTTTTATCGGGACAATGGGGTTGCGGAAGATAAGTTGTTTCCGGGTGCCTATTTCGTTGAATCCGAGCGCATGATCGAAATGGCGGGAGCCCATGCCGCTGATCGTGAATTGATGCGGTCAGAATACGGCTTTGCCGGGGATGATTTTGTTTTTGTCTTTGTGGGCAAGCATGTGGCGTTCAAACGGCCTATGCTGCTGGTTGAAGCGTCAGCAATGCTTCGGCAAAAGGGGTGGCCGGTCAGATTGCTGTTTGCCGGTTCTGGCGAGTTGACGGATACCTTGAAACAACGAGCATCAGGTTTGAATGTGCCCGCACATTTCACGGGGTTCCTCAATCAGACCGAGATGTGGAAGGCCTATGTGCCCGCGGATGCCTTTGTCCTGCCATCGACCAATGGAGAAACTTGGGGGCTGGTGACTAACGAGGCCATGCTCTTTGGCCTGCCGGTGATCGTGAGCGATCAGGTCGGCTGCGGGCCTGACCTGGTGCTTGAAGACGAAACGGGGTATATTTTTACCGGCGAGGCGGAAGGGTTGGCAGAGGCAATGGAGCGTTTGCTGAAAAACCGTAACCGCGCAGCCGCCATGGGGAAGGCCGGTAGATCGCTGGTTCTCGAAAAATATTCGATGCCGGTTGCCACTGCCGGGTTGAAGTCAGCCCTCAGGCATGTCTGTGACGGTTATAAATAATTACCTGGTGAAGAGGTTGTCCGGTTGCTCATGGGAATAACTCAAATTTTGAAAGGGATAGCTGGGCACCCTTTGAACAGGCAGGCCAGATTCAAAGCAATCTGGAAATTTATCCGGTGGCAGATTGGCAGCAGAATACTCCCAGGCCCGGTCCTGATCGATTTCGTTAATGATGCCAAGTTACTGGTCGCGAGGGGGATGACCGGGGCAACGGGAAATTTGTACAACGGCCTGCATGAGTTCGAGGATATGGCTTTCCTGCTGCATTTTTTGCGCAAAGAGGATGTGTTTGTCGATATCGGCGCCAATGTAGGTTCTTATACAGTTCTCGCCTCAGGAGCTGTTGGCGCGAGAACCATTTCTTTTGAGCCAATCCCTTTGGCTTTTATTTGGTTGAAAAGAAATGTTGCGGTCAACGGTGTCGCTGAACTTGTCAAACTCTATAACATGGGCGTGGCAAGCAAGAGGGGAAGGCTTTTGTTTGCTGCGGACAAGGACACAACCAACCACGTAATTCTCAATCAATCCCTTGAAGATCATGGGGACAAGATTCAAGTGGAGGTCGATACTCTTGACATGCTACTTAAAGGGGAATCCCCGACGCTACTTAAGATCGACACAGAAGGATTTGAAATGGAAGTCCTTTCCGGAGCGAGTGGGATTCTCGATTCACAAGACACCCTTGCCGTGATTATGGAAATAAACGGGAGTGGGTTTCGTTACGGCCATAGTGATGCGCAATTATTGCAGGAAATGAAAAAATATCATTTCCAGACATGCAGATATGATCCCTTCACAAGAACACTTCTGCCGTTAAACGGGAGGGCTTCTGGCTCGGGAAACACTCTTTTTGTCAAGAATGTTGAGCTGGTTTCGGAGCGTTTGGCAGGGGCCGTCCCGTTTCTTGTGAGGGGAATCAGCCTATAAACCCGCTATGCGCATCCTCCATGTTGTTCCAAGTTATCTTCCCGCAACTCGCTATGGCGGGCCTATCTATTCGGTGCATGGATTGTGCCGGGCATTGGCAGGGCTTGGGCATGAGGTGCATGTCGTAACAACGAACGTCGATGGCAGTGGAGATAGTGTGGTACCCTTGGGGGATGCGATTACCCTGGATGGGGTAAAAGTATGGTATTTTCACTCCCGGGTTTTGCGCCGCATCTATTATTCACCTGAAATGATGCGGCATTTGAAGAAGCAGATGCCTTCCTTTGACCTGGTGCACCTGCATTCGGTCTTTCTCTGGCCTACCTGGGCGACGGCCCGGGTCGCGCGGTCGGCAGGGGTGCCTTATGTCTTGTCGCCCCGGGGGATGCTGGTGAAGGCGTTGATTCAACGTAAAAGTCGCTGGATCAAAACGGCCTGGATCAGACTGATTGAAGCGAGGAACATCGAAAAGGCGGCGGCAGTGCATGTGACCTCAGGCAAGGAGGCGGAAGAGCTCAGGGGGTTCGGGTTCAGGCTGCCGGAGGTCTGGAACCTGCCCAACGGGGTTGATCTGCCGCAATCCTGGTCAAGGGCGGATGTGAGCGAGGACGTTCAGAAGGCTATTGGACAAGGTGGTTACGTACTTTTTCTTGGCCGGATCAACTGGAAAAAAGGGCTGGATCGACTGATAAGGGCTTGGCGGGAGGTTAAGGGTACCCGTTTGCTGATTGCCGGCAATGATGAGGAGGGGTATCTCCCGGAATTGCAGCGCCATGTCGAAGAATGTGGCGTGGGGTTGGCGGTGACTTTTTTGGCCAGGTCGGTCAGCGGCGCGGACAAGGAGGCGCTGTTCGCCGGGGCACGTTTTTTCGTGCTTCCTTCCTATTCCGAGAATTTCGGCAACACGGTGCTGGAGGCCCTGATTCGGGGAATTCCGGTGGTGGCGACCGAAGAGGTCGGAGCAGGGGAGGTGGTTCGGCAGTGTGGCGGCGGGTTGGTAATTCCCGCTGATAAACTGGCACAGACTTTTTCAGATTTAGTTCTCGACCTGTCGGGCCTGGAAAGCATGGGGAAACAAGGGGCGGCGTGGGTAAAGGCGCATTATACATGGCCCGAAATTGCCTCAACCATGGCAGAACACTACAGAAGGGTTGTTCATGCTTGAGCGGATAACACCGGTCATCCTCACCCTGAATGAGGAGGCAAATATCGGGCGGGTCCTTGCAAGGCTGTCCTGGGCTAGAACCATTGTCGTCGTGGACAGCTTCAGTACCGACGGGACAATGGAGATCCTGTCGGAATTTAGCAACGTGAAGGTGTTTAAGCGCAGGTTTGACAGCCATGCCGGGCAGTGGAATTTTGCGATAGGCGAAACCGGGGTTCAGACCCCGTGGGTGCTGGCCTTGGATGCGGATTATGTTCTGACTGATGGACTGGTGAAAGAGCTCGTAGCGTTGAATCCGGACAGCCGTGTCGCTGGTTACCGGGCAGGATTCCGCTACTGTATCTTCGGCAAACCCCTGCGCGGGACACTGTATCCGCCGGTGACGGTTCTCTATCGGCGGGAAGGGGCAAGATATATCCAGGACGGCCACACGCAACGGATTGAATTGCCAGGCAGTGTTGAGCAACTTGCCGCGCCGATCCTGCACGATGACCGCAAGCCGCTTTCTTCCTGGCTATGGGCACAGAACCGGTATATGGACCTTGAGGCGAAGGTAATCAAAAATAAGCCATGGTCTGCACTGGGAAAGGCGGACAAAGTGCGCAGGCTTGTAGTGGTGGCCCCGGCCCTGACTTTTTTTTACTGTTTGTTTGTCAAGGGGGGGGTACTGGACGGGTATGCAGGTTTGTATTATGCGATGCAGCGCAGTTTGGCGGAGGTGATTTTGTCGTTGAAGTTGATACAGGCGCGGGTTGGCAGAATTGAATAGAGCGGCGGCAATCGCAAGTTGGCTGTATTGTGCGATTAGAGGTTTTTGGGAAATATGCTGTTTCCGTAGATATTCTCAGGAATTGATATGTATATTCTCGGCCTGAACGCCTATCACGGCGACTCGTCCGCCTGCCTGGTGCGGGATGGGCGGCTGGTTGCCGCGGCGGAGGAAGAACGGTTCCGTCGGGTAAAGCACTGGGCCGGATTCCCGAGCGAATCCATCCGCTACTGCCTGGAGGAGGCGGGGATTTCCCTGGCCGATGTCGGGTGCGTCGCGGTCAACAGCGATTCCAGGGCGAGCCTGCTCAAGAAGATCAGGTACGCGCTGTTGCGAAAGCCGGACCTGGGCTTTGTCCTGGACCGGATACGAAACCGGCGCAAGCGCGGCGACGTGGCCGGGGAACTGGCCAAGGCCTTTCCCGGCGGGAGGTTTCAGGGCCGGGTCATGCCGGTGGAGCACCACCTGGCGCACCTGGTATCCGCGCATGTGGTCTCGCCCTTTGCCGAGTCGGTCTGCGTCTCGGTGGACGGGTTCGGCGATTTTTCCAGCGCCGCCTGGGGGGTTGGAAGGGGCGGCGAAATCGAAGTAACCCATCGCGTTCATTTCCCCCATTCCCTCGGCATCTTCTACCAGGCGATCACCCAGTTCATCGGCTTTCCGCACTACGGGGACGAGTACAAGGTGATGGGGCTGGCACCCTACGGCAGGCCTGCCTTTTTGCGCCAGATGCATGAGCTGGTGCGGCTGGGCCGCGACGGGACCTTTGCCCTGGATCTGCGGTATTTCCTCCATCACCGGGAGGGAGTCTCCTACCGGTGGGAAGGGGGCGTGCCCGTGGTCGGCCGGCTGTACAGCAACGAGTTGGAAACGCTGCTGGGCTTTCCGGCGAGAGGCAAGGATGAGCCGCTTAAGGATTGCCACCGCGACCTTGCCCATTCCGCCCAGGCCATGTACGAGGAGGCGTTTTTCAACATCCTGGCAACGGCCCATGCCCGCCACCCCGTCGAGGCGCTCACCCTGGCGGGCGGCTGCGGCATGAATTCGGTGGCCAACGGCAAGGTGTACCGGCGCTCACCGTTCAAAAGAATGTATATCCAGTCGGCGGCCGGGGATGCCGGCGGGGCCATCGGCGCGGCGTTTTATGCGTGGCTTGAGCTGGGGGCGGGGCCCCGGCCGGCAAGCGGCCGGCAGTCGTCGGACAGTGCTTCCGCGGCTGGCGGGAAGTTTGTCATGGATCATGCCTACTGGGGGCCGGAGTTCAGCAATGCGGAAATCAAGGCGGTGCTGGGCCGGCAGGCAGAGGAGCTGGAGGCGGCCGGCTGCGAGGTGGAATTGATCAGGGATGAAGGCGAGTTATGCCGGAAAACCGCTGCAGCCGTGGCGGAGGGCAAGGTCATCGGCTGGTTTCAGGGGCGGATGGAGTGGGGGCCGCGGGCGCTGGGAAACCGCTCCATTGTCTGCGATCCCCGCCGGCCGGACATGAAGGACATCCTGAACCTGAAGATCAAGCGGCGGGAGTCGTTCCGGCCCTTCGCGCCGTCGATCCTGCGGGAACAGGTCTCCGATTGGTTCGAGGAGGAAGATGACGTGCCCTTCATGATGCAGGTCTTCCAGATCCGGGAGGAAAAACGGAGCGTTATCCCGGCGGTCACCCACGTGGACGGCTCGGGCCGGCTGCAGACCGTGCACAGGCAGACCAATCCCAGGTATTACCGCCTCATCGAGGCATTCCGCGATATCACCGGCGTGCCCGTCGTCCTCAACACCTCTTTTAACGAAAACGAGCCGGTGGTCTGCCGCCCGGAGGAGGCCCTTTCCTGCTTCCTGCGGACAAAGATGGACGTGCTGGTCCTGGGCGACTACTTCCTCACCAGACGAAGTGGGGGACGTCCATAAAATCATAAATATCTTTTCGTAAATGCAGGGCAGTGGCCGAAAAGCGGCCGGGAAAAGGGAGATGGGTTCGTGCTGATGGCGAGGGGTTCGGTCCGGTGAAGATTTCAGTCATTACCACAGCGTTGAACGCGGCCGGGACGATCCGCGATTGCCTGGAGAGCGTTCGAAGACAGACGCACCCGGAGGTGGAGCATGTGGTGGTGGATGCCGGCTCCGCGGACGGGACCCTGGACATCCTTGCGGAATATCAGGAAAGTCTTGCCCGGGTGATTTCCGAGCCGGACCGGGGCATCTACGACGGCATGAACAAGGGGCTTGGCCTGGTCACCGGGGAGGTGGTCGGGATCCTCAACGCGGACGACATGTACTGCGGCCCGGATGTGCTGGCCAAGGTGGCCCGGGTTTTCGCGGAGAAGAGGGTCGAGAGCTGCTACGGGGACTTGGTGTACATAGACGGGGGCGCGGGTGGGAGCCGGGATCCGGCCTCCGGACGGCGGAGTGCCGCAGGAGGGAACAGAATAACCAGGTATTGGCGCTCCGGTGAGTTTCGGCCGGAGAGATTTTATTGGGGGTGGATGGTGCCGCACCCCACCTTTTTCGTGCGGCGGGAGGTGTACGAACGCTGCGGCGGCTTCAATCTGGAACTGGGTACGGCGGCGGACTACGAGATGATGCTGCGGCTCCTGGTGCGCCACCGCATCACAACCGCCTACCTCCCGGAGACCCTGATCATGATGCGTGCGGGCGGGGCGAGCAACGCCACCCTGGCCGGGCGAGTTAGAGCGAACGCCATGGACCGCAAGGCCTGGGAGGTGAACGGGTTGCGGCCCTATCCGTGGACCCTGTGGCTGAAGCCCCTCCGGAAAGTCGGCCAGTGGTTCCACCGCCAGGTGGGGATGTCCATAAAATCATAAAATTCCTTGCGGGGAAAAGAAGACGGAGCCGGGTTCCGGGATATTTCCTTTCGCCGGCGGGACGCGTTGCGCCTTTGGTTACATCACTGGTGGCGGTGATGCGGAAATAGTTTTTCGAGGTTCGGGGTCCCCTCATTGAGCAAGCAGTTATCAGTTGGCAGTTTGGCAACGAACAGCGGTATGATTGACTTGGCATGAGTAATGATATATATTCATGGTAAGGATTTAACAGCGAGGTATGAATATGATATCGACGGTAACGACAAAGGGACAGGTGACAATTCCTAAGAGAATCAGGGACATTCTTGGGATAAACCCGCACGATAAGGTGGATTTTATTCAGGAGGGGAAGAAAATTGTTCTTGTGCCTGTGCGCACCCTTCTGGATATGCGCGGCGCGGTGCCGGTCAAGCCTGGCGGAGATTTTGCCAAGGAGAGAAAGGCGGCTAAGCAGATGGTGGCCGAACGAATCGTGGATGAGATGACATGAAGACGTACTTCCTCGATACAAATATATTTCTTCGCTACCTGACCAATGATGATCCCATCAAGGCCGATCGGGTTGAACAACTGTTGCGAAGGGCGGCCAGCGGCAAGGTTCTGTTGACAACCACCGAGCTGGTCATGGCTGAAATTATTTGGGTGCTGGAATCGTATTATGAGGTCAGCAGAGAGCAGATTGCTGAACAGGTCCGGGCGATCCTGGCTACAGAAGGTTTGGAAACGGTGAACGGCGATTTGGTGGGCCAGGCATTGGAGTATTATCTTGCCGATAATGTCGACTTTGTTGATGGCTATATCGCGGCCTTGATGAAAAAAAAGGGAATTGCCGAGGTCTTCTCGTGAGAGTAGTGGGGGACGTCCATAAAATTATAAAAATCTATCGATAATAGGCTGAAGGGGTTTAGGCTGAAGGCTGATAGGGGCGGCTGCGCCGAGCAGGATGGGGGGGCGTCCATAAAATCATAAATATCTAACGATGATAGGCTGAAGGAGTTTAGGCTGAAGGCTGTTAGGGGCGGCTGGGCCGGGACACAGCTTCGCTGTGAGTTGGCAGTTATCAGTCATCAGTTGGCAGGATTCTGCTTTGCCAGGAAAAACAGAATTTCCTGAAGGGATTGGCGCTTCGCCATATTTTCCGAGATACACGATCATCAATTCCGTAATTTCGGCAGCCTGGATAAGGCGGTAAGCTGTCGGTTTCAGGTGGGAATACATGGAACGATACATTACGGGGAAAGCTGAGTGCACAGTACCAGATACTCCTTGCAATATACCCATTAAAGGTATATTTTCATGCGATGAAATGGACGGTTACCTTCACCGGAAAAGCTCGGAAGCAGAAAAATAAGCTCCCGCTCAGGATACGGGAGTTGCTCTTTCAACTCGCGCGGGACATCGAAGAGACCGGCCCGGTACGAGGCGACTGGCCAAACTACGGCAAATTGGCCGACAGTCGGCATCACTGTCATCTGAAAAAAGGGCGTCCGACCTACGTCGTGGTCTGGTTCGAAGATCGCGGAACCGTATCGGTGGAGATTATCTATGCAGGCACCCACGAAAAAGCACCCTAATGACGAAATGGTCAACATCACCCTGCGCGTTCGCCGAAGTGCGCTCCCCTTGTTGCGAAAGTTTGCGGAGTCCCTCGAACCTGCGGAAGGCAGTTCCTGGTCCCTGGCTGAGGTGTTTCCGGAATATATCGGCAAGGAACAGGAACTGGCGCTGCGGGCCTATCGAAACCGGGAAGGGTTGACCCAGAAACAGCTCGCCGCCCTTACCGGCATTCCTCAGCGCCATATCAGCGAGATGGAGAATGGCAAGCGTTGCATCGGCAAGGAGCGGGCAAAAAAGCTGGCTGCGGCACTGCATTGCGATTATCGCCGACTTATTTAATAGGGGAAGGGGGGACGTCCATAAAATTATAAAAATCTATCGAGAATGGGCTGAAGGCTGTTAGGGGCGGCTGCGCCGGGAGTCATCAGTCTTCAGGTGGCGGTTTTCAGTTCAAGGGCGGGGCGACGGTCCGGAAGGCTCAGAAGAGTTCTCCCAGCCACAATTTTTCGGCAAAGAGTGGTGCGGGCAGGATTTCGATGCCGTCGTCGGTCATTCTCTGCTTGGTCTCAAAGCAGACTATGAGCATCCGCTTGACATCCGGGTGGTCGGCTTTCAGGCTCCGGAGTCCTTTGAGATGGCCTGCCGTGATGTTTTTCGACGCTTTCGCCTCAATAGCGACTTGCATGTCATTGATGATGAAATCCACTTCCGTGCCGCCGGCGAGACGCCAGTAGAACATATCGGCGAAGGCTTCATGATACACATTGTACGCATTGAGTTCATGGAAGCACCAGTTTGCAAAAGCCTTGCCGTAGAGCTCTGATCCCGGCTGCAGGGCGCCGCGCTTCGCCAGGACATTCACCACCCCCACATCGGCAAAGTAGAATTTCGGTGCCGCCGCCACGCGTCGTTTGGGGCGCTTGCGAAAACTGGGCAGCCATCTGCCGAGCAGGGTATCCTCGAGGATTTGAAAATATTCCTTGATTGTCTGGCTCGAAACGCCACAGTCACGGCCTATCGTCGAAAAATTGACAGGTTCGGTGTCCGAAAGGGCGGCCAGGTTGAGGAATTCGGCAAAGACCGGCAGGTTGCGCACCAGTCCTTCCGCAGCGATTTCCTCCTTCAGGTAATCGGCGGTATAGGCATTGAGCAGTCTTTGCGGCTGCCCGGCAAGATAGATCCTCGGGAGATACCCATGGTTGAGGAGCCTGTTGAGGTCGAAATCCCCGTCGAGCTCCGCGGAAACAAGACCGAACATTTCATACCGCAATGCCCTGCCGCCCAGCATATTGGCATGGCCCCGCCTGACTTTTCTGGCGCTCGACCCGCAGAGGGCGAAGTGGACCTGACGGTTTTCGTGCAGCCAGTGCACCTCGTCCAGCAGGCTCGGCAGTTTTTGCACCTCGTCGATGACGACAAACGGCATTTCGCCTTCCCGCGGCAATTCCTGGCGAAGCAGTTCAGGGTTGCTGAGGTAGCGCCGAAACTCTTCCGCCTTCAGCAGGTCGATCCATACCGCATCAGGATAGGCGGCGCGCAGGAGCGTTGATTTCCCTGTTTGCCGGGGCCCCCACAAAAAAAAGGTTTCCGTGCCGGACGGCGGCAAATGTAATTTTCGTGGAAGCAGCATGACCTGTGGTTCTCCAAATAATTAAGTTGCACTTGAATTTATCATGAAATATTCATGTGTCAACTGAAAATAACGTAATCGTAATGGGGGGGACGTCCATAAAATCATAAATATCCTATTGTATCACCCCGTTTTTACAGGGAATCCACAGGTTATGCTGCGAGATAGGTGTTCGTGGTTTCAGGTTGGGTTTCACTGTCCGGGAGGGGTAGTCTAAGCTATTTTCATGAAATTCTTGACAATTTAGCCATTTTCTGCAAAATGAATTTTAAATATTCAAATTGCAGGATAGGTGCGGCATGATTGATCGAGATCTAACCCAAAGCATACGAAAGGCAACAGCTGCATATCCTGTCGTTACCCTTACGGGACCGCGGCAATCCGGCAAGACAACCCTTGCCAGGCACATTTTCCCTGACTACCAGTACGCATCCCTCGAAGACACAGAATTGCGGACATTTGCGCAGGAAGACCCCAAGGGGTTCCTGCGGCGCTTCAACCGGTTTGTTGTCTTTGATGAAGTGCAAAGGGTGCCGGAGTTATTTTCATTCATTCAGATCATCGTTGATGAAGAGGATACGCCGGGCCGGTTTATTTTGACCGGTTCCCAGAACTTTCTTTTGATTGACAGAATCAATCAGAGCCTGGCCGGGCGCAGCGCCATATTCCATTTGCTGCCTTTTTCGCAGAACGAACTGACCCGTGCGGAAGCCTTTCCTTTGGGCCGGATCGGCAAGGGTTTTCCGCCTGCGCGGTCCGCCTCGGATGTGGAACTGAATACTCGTCTCTTTACCGGCTTTTATCCACGGATTCATGATAAAAAACTTGAACCTCAGGATTGGCTGAAAAATTATTACAAAACATATGTGGAGCGTGATGTCCGCGATATTCTCAATATAGGCGACCTGGAGGCTTTTCAGCGTTTTGTGGGGCTCTGTGCCGGAAGGAACGGACAATTGCTCAATTTATCCTCCCTGGCGTCGGATTGCGGCATTACCCACACGACATCCCGTCGCTGGCTTTCGGTCCTCGAGGCAAGTTTTCTTGTCGCCCTGCTGCGGCCCCATTATCAGAATTTTCGCAAACGGCTTGTCAAAGCGCCAAAGCTGTATTTCCTCGATACTGGGTTGCTCTGTTATCTGCTCAGGATCAAAAGTGCCGATGAGTTGGCGTTCCATGCGTCGCGCGGGGCTGTTTTTGAATCTTTTGTCGTGTCGGAACTGTACAAAAAGGCCCTGCATCGGGGAATAGAACCTGACTGCTATTTCTGGCGCGATTCTGCGGGGCATGAAGTGGATATCATTATTGATACTCCTCCCCGGCCGGTGCCATTGGAGGTCAAATCCGCAATGACGGTTGCCGCTGATTTCTTCAAGGGCATCGAATACTGGCGGAAACTCTCCGGGGCCGGGGAAGACAGCCCTGCGGCGCTGATTTATGGGGGAGACAATTCATTCATCCGCAATGGCGTGCATCTGTACCCATGGTGGAATTTTTGATATCAAGGTTGCTATAGGAAGGTGGGACGTCCATAAAATCATAAATTTCCTGCCGGGGGAAAGAAGACGGAAGCCGGGTTCCGGGATATTTCCTTTCGCCGGGCGGGACGCGTTGCGCCTTTGGCGAAATCACTGGTGGCGGTGCTGGGCGTTAGTTTCCGAAATTTCTGCTGCTTGATTCCGCATTGCAAGGTTTTGGTAAAATCGTATTAGGTCTACTTTACTCATGAGTAAGGTGAATTCAAATTGCAAGTGCACCACAAGCTTCTTTCCAGAACACTTCTTGGGGAGTTCGGTAGTTGAGACATTTTCGTGGTCTATTATTTAGTCGGCCCTGAAAAACACATAATTAATTGAAATTACTTGACAATGTAACAAAATCATATCACCATAAATTGCAGGAATATTGAACTGAATCCTCATTTTTCTGGTGTCATAGGTGGGGACGTCCATAAAATCATAAATAACTTTCGAGTTCAGGCTGAAGACTGATTGGGCTCGGTTTTGGGGAAGTTGTGAGAAGTTTCGTTAGAGGAAAAAGTGTGGTTATCCCCCTTGTTTTTGATACTAAAAAATAGTATATATTTATGGAATGGACGGTCACGCTCTCCAGGAAAGCAAAAAAGAGCATTCCCCTGTTGCCGCAAAACATACGGAAAACCCTTGCATTTCTGATCAAAGAAATTGAGTTGACAGGCCCGGTAAAGGGAACTTGGCCGAATTACAGCAAGCTTGGGAAGACGAGGCACCATTGTCATTTGAAAAAAGGCAATCCGACCTATGTGGCTGTATGGGAAGTGATCGACAAGGAAATACGTTTGGTGGAGATGCAATATGCCGGAACCCACGAAAAAGCACCGTACTGAAGAAATAGAGCTGCTCTTCGTCGGGCCTGCGGGGAAAAAAGCCGCGGCCATCAGTGCATTGCACAGATTGGGTTATGTTCCCTCCGAGGGAAAAGAGAATGCCGGCGCATGGAGAGAAAGCTTTCCTGAACTGCGAGGCAACGAATCGGGGGTATATCTGTCAGGCGCCAGGCACAGGGAAGGGCTCACCCAGCGGGAACTCGCCGCCAAGTCGGGAATACCGCAGCGCCACATTTCAGAGATGGAGAACGGCAAGAGGCCTATCGGTAAGAAAAATGCCAAAGTTTTTGCCAGCATACTGAATGCAGATTATCGGGCCTTTCTTTGAGCTTGGGGACGTCCATAAAATCATAAAATTCCTGTCGGAAAAACATGGTGCCCGGACGCAATCGACTGTTGCCGGGAGCGATGAGCCATCAGTCGATCCTTGAGGAGTCATTGCGGAATGTGGATAATGTGCATCTGTATTTATCAAAGCTGATCCCGCAGTTTTTTTTGCCCCTGGGCGCGTCGGTTCTCCTGGCGCTCCTGGCGGTTCTCCTGCTGCTGTTCCGCAGGCGGGGGGCCGCCCTGCTGCTGCTCCTGCTGCATATCGTCCTCCTCACCGCCTGCTCCGCGCCCGTGGTCAGCGATTATCTCGTTGCCAAGTGGGAGAGGCGGTATGTCCCGGTTACAGCGGGCGACTCCGTTGCCGCAGATGTCGTGATCGTGCTCGGCGGCGCGGTCGAGGGGCCGGTGCCGCCCAGGGTAGAGGAAAACCTGGGCGAGGGGGCGGACCGGCTGCTGCGGGCCTCCCGGCTCTATAAGCTCGGCCGGGTCGAGCGGATCGTTGTCGCCGGCGGCAACCTCCCCTGGCTGGGCGTAACCGTGCCCGAAGCGGAGGTCATGAAAAGCCTGCTCGTCGAGTGGGGCGTCCCGGCCGGGGCGGTCCTGGTCGAGGGCACAAGCCGCAACACCCGGGAAAATGCGGTCAATGTTCACAAGCTGTTCGCGGAGAACAAGGTTGGCAGCGCCCTGCTCGTGACCTCCGCCCTGCACATGCCCCGGGCGATGGCGGTCTTCCGAAAGGCCGGGGTGCCGGTCATCGCCTCTCCCACCGACTACCTGGTCGTCGACCGGGGACAGCGGGTCGCGATGGATTACCTGCCGGACGCGGGCGCGCTGGCGAACACGACGGCCCTGCTCCGGGAGGTTGTCGGGATGGTCTATTATCAGATCAAGGGCTGGATATGAAAGCGGCCCTGGCCGAATCCTCTTTGAGGCCGGAGCATGAATTGCTGCTGCTGTGCTGCCGCTCTGAACTGGCGGGCACGGAGCTGGAGCAGGCGGCGCGGTTGCTTGCCCGGCAGCCGGACTGGAATGTCCTGCTTGACGCGGCCCGCTGCCACAAGGTTTTCCCTCTGCTCTACGCGACTCTTGCCCGGCACTTTCCGGCTGCGGTGCCTGCCCGCTTGGCTGATGGCCTGAAGCGGGAGTACCTGGGCAACACCGCCCGCAACCTGCTTCTCTCCCGCCAACTGCTCCACATCCTCGAATTGTTCGCCGCCGCCGGCATTCGGGCGGTGCCGTTCAAGGGCCCGCTGCTCAGCGACGTTTTGTTCGGGGACATCAACTGCCGGACGAGCCAGGACCTGGACATCCTTGTGGCGAAGAGCGACCTGGAGCAGGCTGTTCTGCTCCTGCGCTCTGACGGCTTCAGCTTCGATATCGACCTGGATCTGCACCAGTTTCTGCGCCTGGCCGGGCAGGGCTTTCACGCCGTGTTGATCAGGGCGGGCTCGCCTTGCCCGGTCGAGCTGCACTGGGAGCTGAGCGGCCGCTATTTTTCCCGGGACATGGTCATGGAGGAGGTGCAGGCCCGCCTGCGCAAAACCCGGTTCATGGGTCGGGATGTCCTGGACCTGTCCCCGGAGGACCTTCTCGTGTACCTCTGCATCCACGGCAACCGGCATCTCTGGATGCAGCTGGACCTAATTAGCTGCATCGCCGGCCTGTTGCGGAAGGAGACCGGCCTGGACTGGGACCTCGTTTTCCGCGGCGCCGATTACTACGGCGCCCGGCGGATGGTCCTGCTGGGGTGTTATTTGGCCGGCAAACTGCTCGGGGTTGAATTGAACAGCAGCGCGGTAGCGGAAAAAATGGCGGATTGGCCCGCATTGCGCGGGATCGGCGACAAGGTGATCCACGATCTGTTTGCCGGCCCCGAGGAGCGCTTGCAGAAGCCGACGTACTGGGACGAAGTCAGATACCATCGGCAAACCATGGACAATTTCACCGACTGGCTCCGCTTCAGCATGCGGATCGTCCTGCAGCCCACCCACAGCGACTGGCAGTGGCTGCGGCTGCCTGTCTCCATGGCGTGGCTCTACTATGTGCTGCGGCCGCTGCGGCTGGGGATGAAATATGTAAAGCGGGGGACGTCCATAAAATTATAAAATCATCATATTCCGGGTGAATAGTAAGTTTATAAATAGTACGATATAAATAAAATAAAGATTTGACCATTGCGGCGCCAGATGCTAGTATTAAACCATGCCACGCCAAGCCCGGATCGACGCTCCTGGCGCCCTGCACCATATCATCTGCCGGGGCATTGAGAGCAAACCCATCTTCCGAGACGATTGGGATCGAGACAATTTTCTGGAACGTCTCGGCACTCTTCTTTCTGCCACCCTCACTCCCTGCTTTGCCTGGGCACTCATCCCCAACCACGTGCACCTTCTCCTGCGCACCGGGTGCACGCCCATTGCCGACGTCATGCGAAGGCTGCTGACCGGCTACGCCGTCACCTTCAACCATCGGCACGCGCGGCACGGAAAGCTTTTTCAAAACCGTTACAAATCGATCCTTTGCGAGGAAGAACCCTACCTCCTGGAACTTGTCCGCTATATTCACTTGAATCCTCTTCGCGCCGGGCTGGTTGCCGACCTGGACTCTCTTGACAGTTACCCCTATGCAGGCCATGCCGCGGTGATCGGCAAGCTGCGCAACGAGTGGCAGGATACCGGTTCCGTGCTTGCCCGTTTTGGCGACACTGTTAACCGGGGCAGGCTTCGCTACCGGGAATTTCTGCGTGACGGCCTGGCGATGGGAAAACGTCCTGAACTGACCGGGGGAGGCTTGATTCGCAGTCTCGGCGGCTGGAAGACGGCGAAGCAATCTCCTGGCAGGCTGGACCGGGTGAAAAGTGACGAGCGCATTCTCGGGGGCAGCGATTTTGTGGATGAGGTTCTTCGCCGTTCCCATGAGGAACTTGAACAGAGGGCGCAACTGAAGGCCGCCGGCTATGGGCTTGATGAGCTGGCCAGGGAGGTGGCGGGGCTGTTTGAGATCAGGCCGTCGCGCTTGTATGAGGGAGGCAAGTCTCCCCAAGTTGTGAGGGCGCGCAGTCTGTTTTGCTACAGGGCAGTACGCGAACTGAGCGAGAGCGCAACCGCCCTGGCAAGAAAGCTCTGTCTCAGCCAGCCTGCGGTGAGCATTGCGGTGAAAAGAGGGGAGGCGATAGCGAAAAGCGAGGAATATCGGCTGGATAAAAAAAGAAATTTATGATTTTATGGACGTCCCCCACAAGGGATGGGGCGGCCGATGAACACGATCTGTTCGCCGCTTTTGTCGTAATGGTTTGCCGCGGTGTAGCTGCTGCGGTAGCTTTTTCGGTCCGGGCTGATGAACATGACGCCGGTGCCGACGCCGGTCGGGTGGTCCGGGTATTTGGTGTCGATCCGCATCCATTCGACGGCGGATGTGCCGTGGACGATGCAGTTGCGATGGTATGAGCCGTCGGCGCACCGTTCGACGATGCCGTAGGGTCCGGCGCTCCAGGCGTGGTACTTGTGTCCTTGGTAATCGGACTGATCGATGGAGTCCCCGTTTCCGTCCACCGTGTTCAGCTTGCGGCTGTCATGCATGTGGCTGGAAGTGGTTGCATCGGCAACCGTGATGCCGTACTGCCACTCCCCAGGCTGCAGGTCCGCGAATTCGCCGCAGCTGGCGTGGTTCGCCTTGCAGTGCGTGCTCTGGTACGGCGCGCTATGGGCAAAGAGGATATGCCCGGTGTTGCCGCTGACGGAGTAGATTTTCCGCCCGTCGCAGTCCTGGTCCTTGTTCCCGATGTTGTCAGGGTGCTTGTACACGATCACGTCGCCGGGCAGGATGTCTTTGACATGCTCGACCATGCCCCAGCAGACCTCGCCGGTCATCAGGTCCTCCATGGTGGCCGCCGGGTGCTCGCTGCCGACCTGGGGCGCGCTGCGGACCACGTCGGCGAAATCGGCGGCGAGCGGCCGGTCCTGGCATTCATATTGACTGGGGGTGGCAAACGTATAGAGGTCGGGCGCCAGGCCCTGCAGGACGTAGTAGCCGACAAAACCGGAACAGTCCAGAAAGAGATTATAGTGCAAGTGCGGTGTTCCCAGCTCCGTATAATCCGGGATCAGGCTGAAGTTGTCGTCCTTGTTGTGGGCATAGCCGGTATTGTCGATACGGGACATGATCTCCACCACTTTCTGGTGGAAATAGGAGGCAACGGTCGCGTCGGGCACATAGGGCGGGGGCGGGGGGACCGGTTCATAGCAGGTGCCGTCGAAATAGCGGGCCAGGTCGCAGCGGTGCATTTCGCACACTTCGCCGTCGTCTTGGGTATAGCACCGCTCCAGCGCGCAGACAAAGATCCGGCTGCCGTCAGCAAGCGTTTCCGTTTCGACCCGGCCGCCATCTTCCAGGCATTTTTTCTTGCCGTCCGGGTGGGGAATCTGGTGACGAAGGAGAAGCAGGCTGACCGCCGGCAGGGGGGCGCCGTTCTGCGCGCCTGCCGGATTGCCGGGGCAAAGTAACCAACCGGCGAGAAAAGCCAGAGCCAGAAGTGCGCTTTTGTTCATTCCAAAACGTTGCTCAGCAAGGGTTGCACGGGCTGATGGGAAAGAGCAGGCGAACCCGGTCCTTCTTTTGTTTTCCAATTCCCGACAGCATCCTTTTCTTCGGCGGCCTCCCGCAGGAGAAATTTATGATTTTATGGACGTCCCCATTATCCTTTGCGGAGGACGCGCTTGTCGCCGACGCGGATGGTCAGCTTGATCCGGTCGAAGTATTCGAGGATGGGGATGGAGAATTTGCGGGTCAGACCGGTGAGGTCCTTGAAGCCGGGGGCGTCGATCTCGCCTTTTTCCTGGATGAAGGCGGTCAGTTTCGCGGCGAGCCGCTCCAGGCTCTGCGGCTCAAAATAGAGGGACTCCGAGACCTTCACCAGCTTCTTGTCCTGGAGCAGCAGGGAGAAGACCTGGTTGACCTGCTTTTCCGGGAAGTCGCGCAGATTGGCCATGACCTCGCTGAGGATCGGCGGCGTCTGGCCGCCCTGCCGGTAGAGGCCGAGGATCTTGTTCTGCAGCTCCTGCTCGTCCACCTGCAGGGTCACGGCAAAGCCGGGCAGCCGCACCTCGGCCTGCTCCTGGACGATTTCCTTTTTCCTGAGCAGGGAGTCCAGGGTGTGCTGGAACAGCTTGGCGTCTACCGGCGGCTTGAAGCCCGAGCGCAGCTCTTCCCGGGCCAGCCCGGTCTTCAGGGGGTTGTCCTGGTGATAGCGGGCGAGCACGGCATGGATCGCTTTGCTCAGTTCCTCCACCACCGGGGCCGCCACCAGCCGCTGCCGCTCCGAGTCCACCACCACAATCAGCCCGGAGGATACCGGGAGCTGCAGGAGCTTCTTCAGCCGGTTGCCGAAGACGCCCAGGCGGGTGGCCAGCTGCTTCTGGGTCAGGCCCGCCTGGCCCGCCTCGCGGAGGAACAGCAGCAGCCGCTCCTGGTCGGTGCCTTCCTTGTAGACGGCGAAGACCTGGCGGTTGTGTTCCCGGTCCTGGGACGTAGACCGCTTGCGTTTGGGCGGGGCGTTGTTCAGGATGGTGCCGCCGCCGATGGTGCGCACCGGCGAGTAGCTGCGGACCACGTAGCGGTCGCCCGGCCATACCGCGACCGGTTCCAGCAGGAGCAGATGGACGGCCGCATCCTCGCCCGGCTGCACCTCGTCGGTCTCCAGAAAGACCAGGCGGCCGGGTATCTCCCGGGTGCCGACATGGACCCGCACCTGGCTCCGGTTCTTCAGCTTTGCGGGGTTGGAGGCGAGGTAGTGGAAGTCGGCGTCCAGGAGGGTGGAGTTCACCAGGCTGTCCGGGGTGGCGGCCATGTCCCCCCGGTTGACCTGCTCCTTGTCGATGCCCTGGAGATTGATGGCGGTGCGGTGGCCGGCTTCCACCATGTCCACATCCTTGCTGTGCACCTGTATGCCGCGGACCTTGGCGATGACCCCGGCCGGGTAGAACTCCATCTCCTCGCCCACCGCGATCCGGCCGTTCATGGAGGAGCCGGTGATCACGGTGCCGAAGCCCTTCATGGTGAAGACCCGGTCCACGGCCAGCCGGAACGGCCCGTGCTCTTCATGGAAGACGGTTGCCCGGATTTTTTCGTCCAGGATGGCGCGCACCTGGTCCACCCCCTCGCCGGTGACCGAGGAGACCGCGACGATCGGCGCATCCGCCAGGAAGGAGCCCTTGAAGAATTCGTGCACATCGTCCTGCACCATCTCCAGCCACTCCTCGCTGACCATGTCCTTCTTGGTCAGGACGATGAGGCCGTCCCTGATGCCCAGCAACTGGCAGATCTCGAAATGCTCCCTGGTCTGGGGCATGATCCCCTCGTCCGCGGCGATGATGAAGGCCACCAGGTCCATGCCGGAGGCGCCGGCGACCATGTTGCGGACAAACTTCTCGTGGCCCGGCACGTCGACGATGCCCAGGCGGTGGCCGCAGGGGAGATCGAGATAGGCGAAGCCCAGCTCGATGGTAATGCCCCGTTCCTTTTCCTCCTTGAGCCGGTCGGTGTCGATGCCGGTCAGGGCCTTGATCAGGCTGGTCTTGCCGTGGTCGACATGGCCGGCGGTGCCGAGAATCAGTTCACGCATGCTTGCTCCGCAAAGGCTATTAGGCTGTTAGGCTGAAGGCTCTTAGGCTGAAGGCTGTCACTGTCAGGCTGAAGACTGTCAGGCTGAAGGCTGTCAGGTACTGTCCAGCAACAGTATTGGGAATATTTATGATACTTCCAAATTGATTCATTTCAATCCACTCGCCCCTAAACAGCTAAACCCCTTCAGCCCAAACCACTTCAGCCTAAACCCCTTCAGCCTATGGCCCTTCCCCCCAGAAAGGGATTTCCCCTGGCTTCCTCGCCGATGGTCGACTGCAGACCGCCGTAGCCGTGGCCGGGCCAGACGATGGTCTCCGGCGGCAGGGTCAGCAGCCTGGTGCGGATCGACTGCAGCAGGTCCCGGCTTGAGCCGCCGGGAAAATCGGTCCGGCCGACGCCGCCGGCAAACAGGGTGTCGCCGGTAAAGCAGTGGGGCGCGCTGTAGAGACTGATGCCGCCAGGGCTGTGGCCGGGGGTATGGATGACCTCGAGCCGTTCCCGGCCGAAGGCGATGAAGTCGCCGTCATTGACCAGCAGGTCAGGCTCGGGCGACTCCGGCAGGCCGAGCATGGAAAAGTATTCCCGGGTCTGCGGCTGCCAGAAAAAATCCGCGTCGGCGGCATGCATCACGATTTTCGCGGAAAAGGCCTTCTGCAGCCCGCCGTTGCCGCAGACATGGTCAGGATGACCGTGGGTGGCGATCAGGTACCGGACCTTCAGCCTGCTGCTTTCGCAGTAGTCGATGATCCGGTCGTCCTCGCCGCCGGGGTCGATGACCACCGCCTCCCCGGTCTCCTCGCAGTTTACGATGTAGCTGCAGACCTGCAGCATGCCGACGGTCATCTGCTGGATGTGCATGGGATCAGTTTCCGGCGGTCGGGTTGTCGGCAAGCTGGAGGATCATTGCCCCGGTCAGCTCTTGCAGCCGCATTTATTGGGATCGCAGCCCGCGTTCAAGGGGGTGAACGTATTCAGGCCGGCGGACTTGTCCGCAGGCAGGCGCTGAATCACCGCATCGACAACCCCTTTGAACGCATTGCTGGCCGGAGTATCGCCGCCGGCGGCGAGATTGGGGTTGCCGGTATCGCCGGCGACCACTATCCGGGGATCCATGGGCACACGGCCCAGGAAAGGCACGTCAAACTCCCGGGCGATCTTTTCGCCGCCGCCGGTGCTGAAGATGTCGACCTCCTGTCCGCAGTGGGGGCAGATAAAGCCCGACATGTTTTCCACCACCCCGATAATCGGCATCTTCACCGCCTTGCAGAAGTTGAGAGACTTGCGGACATCGGCAAGGGCCAGCGACTGCGGGGTGGTGACCACCAGGGCCTGCACGTTGGTGATGGTCTGGGCCACGGACAGGGGCTCGTCGCCGGTGCCCGGCGGGGCGTCCACCACCAGGTAGTCCAGTTCGCCCCAGTCCATGTCGGCGACAAACTGGCGGATGGCCTGGATCTTCAGGGGTCCGCGCCAGATGATCGCGTCGTCGCGGTTTTTCATCATGTATTCCAGGGAAACCACCTTCAGGTTGTCGTTGTACTGCAGGGTGGGGACCAGGTCTGTGGGATTCTTGGGCGGCTGCAGGGAACCGGTGAGGTTCAGCATCCGGCAGATATCCGGGCCGTGCAGGTCCACGTCCATCAGGCCCACCCGGTAGCCCCGCTGGGAGAGTCCAAGGGCCAGGTTGACGGAAACGGTCGATTTGCCGACTCCGCCCTTGCCGCTCATGACCAGGATCTTGTTCCTGATCTTGGAGAGCGACCTGGTGATCGCGATTTCCTGCTGCGCCATAGCGGCATCGGCGCCGGCGGAGCTGAAGGAATGTTTCTGCTCCGATCCGCAGGAAGATTTTTGCTCAGAACTGCATGATTTGCACGAATTGTCCATGATCTCTCCTGTATGGAATAAAGTGGGGTTGAATGAATTGATTATTTTCGTATACACTAATTCCGCTGTTCTGAAAAGCAATGATAAACAAACTGAACCGTCCCGGGCGCAAGCCGGCGCGTCAGTCTGCATATTTTTGCCTGGAAACCAGGCAAATATTTTGACAATCATCCCTGTTCGTGTCAATAATCATAGGAATATCAAAAAGTCATTTTCCCCGGGAAGAGCTTTTCCGCCAATGTAGGATTGTCCCTGGATCAGGCCAGGTATTGATGTCGCGATATAAAGTCCTCCTATATCTGCTGGTCCCCTCCTGTGTTGCGGCCCTGATTCTGCCGGTCTTCACCTTCACCTCTCTCTATCCCGCCATTGACAACCTGCTTGTCAGCAATGCCGAGCACCAGGCGCGGATGGTGGCCGGCCATCTTGCCACCTATATCACTGTTCCTTCCGGGGACAGTCTCCGCCCGGGGGACATCACCCCTGATCTGCGGGATGAAATCGCGAAATTGTCGGAAAGTTTTGCCCTGGAAAAGGTGAAGGTCTTTTCGGATGAGGGGGAGGTCCTCTTTTCCACTTCCCAGGATGAAATCGGCAGCAGAAACGACAGCGAGTATTTCCATACCGTCGTCCTGCGGGGGAAGAATTTCAGCAAGATGGTCAGCAAAGACAGCAGGACCCTGGAAGGCCGCGCCGCGAACAAGGACCTCATTGAGACCTATGTCCCGATCCGCGCCCGGGACGGAGTGGCCGGGGCGTTTGAGATCTATTACGACATCACCTCCCTGAAGGGTCTTCTTGCCGACCTTGTCCACCGTGCCTCCATACTTATCTACGGCGTCTCCCTTGTCCTGCTCGCCGCCCTTCTGGCGAGCCTCGGCAAGCTGTCCGGGAGCATGGCCGCCAGGGAGCAGGCGGAACTGGCTTTGGCCAGGCAACGCGACGAGACGGAAAAGCTGGTTGCGCATCGGACGGAGGATATCGCCAGGGCCAATCAGCAGATGAAGAATGATTTCCAAAGGGTGCAGGCGGCGGAGCAGGGGCTGCTCGCTTCCGAGGAAAAGTTCCGCCTCCTGGTCGAGCAGGCGAGTGACGCCATTTTTGTCGCTGACGCCGAAACCGGGATCATTTCCTATGTCAACAGGAAGGGGCAGGAACTGATCGGCCGCCAGGCGGTGGATATCATCGGCCTGCACCTCCTGGCCCTGCATCCGGACGACGAGGGCGCCCTGTACCGGAAAATTGTCGCCAGGCACTACAAGTCGCCGCCTGCCGGCAGGACGCTGACGGTCGTGCACGCCAGCGGCCGCCTGGTGCCGGTGGAGATCAGCGCGGCCATCCTCGGCAGCAACGGTCGCAAGATCGTGCACTGCCTCTTCCGCGACATCACCCGGAGGCTGCGCATCGACGAGGAACTGCAGAAAGCTGATCGGCATAAGGTCGCGACGCAGCTTGCCGGGGGCATTGCCCACGATTTCAACAATCAGCTGACCGCAATCCTGGGCAATGTTTCCCTTGCCCAGATCGAGGCCAGCGACGATGAAAGGATGATGAAGCGTCTGCATGCGACCGAGGACGCGATCAACCGCGCCCGGGCGCTTACCCAGCAGCTGACGGCCTTTGCCAGGGGCGGGGAACCGGAAAGGAGAACCGTGGCCCTGGAGAAGATCATCGAGGAAGAAGCCCAGTCCGTTGTCCAGGGCTCCAAGGTCAGCCTCGAATGCGCAATCGCTCCCGACCTGTGGCCTGCCTTTGCCGATCCCGGCCAGGTCGGCCAGGTCATCGACAGCCTGGTGACCCATGCCGCCAATGTCATGCGGGAAGGGGGAACCTGCCGGGTCACGGCGGACAATGCGGAGGTTGCGGAGGAAAACCTCATGCTGCTGGCGCCGGGCCGCTACATCAGGATAGCGGTTCAGGACGAGGGGAGCATCATTCCCGAGGACCGGCTCAGCAGGATCTTTGATCCCTTCTTCTCCAGCAAGCAGAAGGGGGGCGGGCTGGGCCTGAGCACCGCCTATTCGATCGTCAAGAATCACGAAGGCCAGATCCAGGTCACCTCGCAGGTCGGTAAGAAGACGACGTTTGTCGTGTACCTGCCGGCTTCTTCCGAGCAGGGCTCCGTTGCGGCGCCCGAGGGGATTATAGCTTCAATTGAGGGAAGCGGCAGGATCCTGGTCATGGACGACGAGGATATTGTCAGGGAGGCGATTTCCAGTCTCCTCGAGTTCCTGGGCTATGAGGTGGCGACCGCCGTGGACGGCGTTGCCGCGCTGAAGGTGTACAGCGATGCCAGGGCCGAGGGCCGTCCCTTCCAGGTCGTGATCATGGACCTGACTGTGCCCGGAGGCATGGGCGGCAAGGATGCGGTCCGCAAGCTCAAGGAAATGGACCCTGCCGCCAGGGTCATTGTTTCCAGCGGCTACTACTCCGACCCGGTGATGGCCAACTACAGTGAGTACGGCTTTGACGGCGTGGCGCCCAAGCCGTACAAGCTCGAAGACCTGGGCAGGGTGGTCAAGGAAGTGCTGACCAGAAAACCGGCGTAACATGCATATTATTGCCTCATATTCATTTTTTGGCTCGAAGCGGCTTGGATGGAGAACGTGAAAACAGAATGCGACAAGTGCGGCACCTGCTGCGAAAAGGGGGGGCCTGCCCTTCATATCGAGGACCGGGAGCTGCTGGCCTCGGGCATTATCGGCCTTGGGGATCTGGTCACCATCCGCCGGGGGGAAATGGTCGTGCAACTCGATTCGGGAAGGCCGGAGACCACCGAGGTGGAGCTGATCAAACTGCAGGGCCGGGACCAGCAGTGGTGCTGCCGTTTTCTCGATCCTGCCACCCGGACCTGCACCATCTACGAGCAACGGCCGCAGGTCTGCCGCCTCATGAAATGCTGGGATCCGGAGGAGGCACGGCAGCTCGCCGGCAAGAAGCTGCTCAGCCGTTTTGACCTTATCCCCGAGAACGATCCGCTGCTCCCCCTCATTCGCCTGCATGACCAGCAGTGCGCCCTGCCCGACATGGTCGAGATCGCGGCGCAACTGGGCCAGGAAGGCCAGCGGAACCGCATCCTGGCGGAACTGAAGGGGATGGTCGAAAAAGATCTCCTGTTGCGTACCTTTGCCATTGACCAGCATCAACTCTCCCTGCCCCTGGAACTCTTTTATTTCGGCCGGCCGCTTTTTCAGCTGCTCCAGCCGCTGGGGGTGCGCGTCATGGAAACCGCCGACGGAATCACCCTGCAGTACAGCGACGAGTAACTATCCCATTTTTTCGCGGCTTCCTCTTTTTTCTCCCTTGCTGCTGCCCTTTTGCGGGACCTCCCGGGAGGACCTGGGAGAACCCTGTCCCGCTGATTCAGCTTGAAGACAGGCTGCGATTCGGTGTACAACAATACTTGCCTGCCGGGACGGAGGGATTGCCTCTGCCCGTCCCGGCAGCGGCAGGGAGGCATTTCGGCCGGCAACGCAGGAATGGAAGGCTGTGTTCTACCGCAGCCGGGGAGGGCATTGTGGATCCTATGAGCCGTAAACTTTTGAAAGAGATGGAAGAGATGCAGCAGCGCACCGGGCGGATGCTGCGCAACATGTCCATGTCCCGGATGCTGAATATGGAGTCCGGCGCCTTGCAGCCGTCCATGGACATCTACGAGTCCGAGGGGGAATATTGCATCTACGCGGAGCTGGCCGGGGTCGATGCCGAGACCTTTTCGGTGGTGGTGGACGGCCACCAGGTGCGGATCCACGGCAGGAGGCATCTGCCTCCCCACAAGGCCATCGCCTGCGTGCACCAGCTGGAAATCGAACTCGGCCCCTTTGACCGGACCGTCAATCTGCCCGGCGCCGTTGATATCGACGGCGTCACTTCGAGCTACGCCAACGGCATTCTCTGCATTACCCTGCCCAAGAGACAGGCCAGGGGCAGGGTCAACATCGCCATTACGGACGGGGAGGAATAATGGACCAGGAAAAAAAGCAGGAAAAACGGATCGATCCGTTGACCCTCCCCATCCCGGAGAGTCTGCCCATCCTGCCCCTGCACGGGTTTGTTTTTTTCCCCGGCATGGGCTTTCCCCTGCAGGTGGCCAGCGACTCCTCCAAGCAGCTCATTGACGAGGCGCTGCTGGCCGACCGGATGATCGGCCTGGTTGCCTCTAAGAAGGACAAGTCCGAGCAGGACCAGGAAGGCGGCGAACCCGAGCTGTACCGGATCGGGGTGGTCGGCTTCATCCACAAGATGACCAAGATGGACGAGGGCTTCTATCAGGTCATGGTCAGCGGCCTGAAAAAGATCCAGATCGCCGAGATCACCCAGCGGGAGCCCTACATCCGGGCCAGGGTGGACGAGGTGCCCATGGAGATGGCCGAGGACCAGAAAATTGACGCGCTGCTGCTCAACATTCGCAACCAGTTCCAGAACCTGGTGAAGCTGACCCAGCTGCCTCCGGAGATGGCCACCACCGTCAGTTCCCTTGCCAGTCATTTCCATGCGGCCTACATGGTCATTTCCCAGCTCAACCTGAAGGTTGAGGAGGAGCAGAAGATGCTGGAGATCCGCCCCCTGGAAAAGCTGCTCCACGCAACGGCCAGGGAGTTGAACAAGCGGGTGGAAACGGCGGAGATGAGCCAGAAGCTGCAGGAGTCGTTCAAAAAGGACATGGACGCGAAGCAGAGGGAATTCTACCTTCGCCAGCAGATGAAGGCGATCCGCAAGGAACTGGGCGAGGACGAGGATGACAAGATCGAAATCAACGAGCTGCGAAAAAGGGTCGAGGAAACCGGCCTGAGCCCCGAGGCGCGCAAGGCGGTGGACAAGGAGCTGGACCGCCTGGAGCGCATCCCCCCCTCGTCGCCCGAGTATACGGTGTCCCGGAACTACGTGGACTGGATCCTCGACCTGCCGTGGACCGTCTCCAGCACCGATACCCTGGACCTGGACCGGGCGCAGCAGGACCTGGATCATGATCACTACGGCCTGAAGAAGATCAAGAAGCGGATCATCGAGTTTCTGGCGGTGCGCAAGCTCAAGCAGGACGTGCACGGGCCGATCCTCTGCTTTGTCGGCCCCCCCGGCGTGGGCAAGACCTCGCTCGGNNACGAGGCCGAGATCCGGGGGCACCGCCGGACCTATATCGGGGCGCTGCCCGGCCGGGTGCTCCAGAGCCTGAAGAAGGCCGGGACCAACAACCCGGTCTTTCTCCTCGACGAGATCGACAAGCTGGGCAGCGATTTCCGCGGCGACCCGTCATCGGCCCTGCTGGAGGTCCTGGACCCGGAGCAGAATTCCACCTTTACCGATCACTACATCGATATCGAGTTCGACCTGTCCCGGGTGATGTTCATCGCCACCGCCAACCTCCTGGACACCATCCCCGGCCCACTGCGGGACCGGATGGAGGTGGTGGAACTGCCGGGCTATACCGAGCATGAAAAGGTGGCCATCGCCTTGAACCACCTCATCGCCAAGCAGATGGAGGCCCACGCCCTGAGCCCGGACGATCTGGAAATCGGCGAGGAGGTGATCCGCCACCTGATCCGCTCCTATACCAGGGAGGCGGGGGTGCGCAACCTGGAGCGGGAAATCGCCGCCATCTGCCGGGGGGTGGCCAGTGAAATCGCCAGGGGCAGGAAAGACAAGGTGGTAGTCACGAAGGAGAACCTGTATGATTTTATCGGCCCGATCCACTTTTTTCCGGAGATCAAGGCCCGGACGTGGGGCCCGGGGCTGGCCACCGGGCTGGCCTGGACCCCGGTGGGCGGCGAAATTCTCTTTATCGAAACCTCGATGATGAAAGGCAAGGGTGGCCTGACCCTCACCGGCAAGCTGGGCGACGTGATGAAGGAATCGGCCACCGCCGCCCTGACCTATATCCGCTCCCACGCCAAGACCCTGGGCATCGACGAAAAACTGTTCGCGGGCATCGACCTGCACGTGCATGTGCCCGAAGGGGCCATCCCCAAGGACGGGCCATCGGCCGGAGTGGCCATGGTCTCCTCGCTGGTCTCCGTCATTTCCGGGCAGACCGTGCGCCCGGACGTGGCGATGACCGGCGAGATAACCCTGCGCGGCGACGTCCTGCCGGTGGGCGGCATCGGCGAGAAGGTCCTGGCGGCCCTGCGCGCCGATATCCGGGAGATCATCCTGCCGGTGCTGAATGAAAAGGATGTCAAGGAGATCCCCGAGGATGTCCGCCGCGGAGTCACCTTTCACTACGCGAACACCATCAGTGACGTCATGAATATTGCCCTGGCGCGGAAGGGAAGCTGATGCTGGGCTGGTTCAAAGCGAAATTCGGCAGGAAGAAGGAAGAAGAGCTCCCGGCCGGGGCGGCAGCGGAACAGGAAGCTCCTGACGGCCTTGCGCCGGGAGCGCCCTCTGGAGTTGCATCCGTTGCGGAACCTGAGCTAAAGTCCGTTGCTGTCGAACCTGCCGGGGAAGCGCCGGCAGCCATGCCGGTTAGCCACCCTGCGGCGCAGGAGGAAGTTCCGGCCGCGGCCGGGGCGGAGGACAGACCTGTGCCTGCAGCGGCAACAGGCAAGGAGGGAAAGGGCCTGTTCGCCCGCCTGCAGGAGGGGCTGGGCAAGACCAGGAAATCGCTGCTCTACCGGCTCGACGCCCTGTTCCTCGGCAGGAAGGTCATCGACCAGGAGCTGTACGACGACCTCGAGGAGATCCTCATCACCGCGGACCTCGGCGTGAATACGGTCCACTCCCTGCTTGACGAGGTGCGCAGGGAGGTCCGGCGCAATGCGCTGCAGGATCCGGCGGCCCTGAAAAAAATCCTGCAGGAGAAGGTCCTCTCCTCTCTCCAGGAAATCGACACGCCGGCGGAAATGGTCATGCCGGAGAGCGGGCCCTTTGTCATCATGGTGGTCGGAGTCAACGGGGTGGGCAAGACCACCACCATCGGCAAGATTGCCGCCAAGTTCGTCCGTGCCGGCAGAACCGTGCTGCTGGTGGCCGGCGACACCTTTCGGGCCGCGGCCATCGATCAGCTGAAGATCTGGGCCGACCGCAGCGGCGTCGATATCGTGGCCCAGAAGCAGGGCGCGGACCCTTCCTCGGTGGTCTTTGACGCCATGGATTACGGCCGGGCGCGCAACATGGAGGTGATCATCATCGATACCGCCGGCCGCCTCCATACCCAGGTCAACCTCATGGAGGAACTGAAAAAAATCAAGCGGGTGATCGGCAAGAAGCTGGAAGGCGCCCCGCACGAGGTCATGCTGGTACTCGACGCCACCACCGGCCAGAATGCCGTGTCCCAGGCCAGGCTGTTCAACGAGGCGGTCGGCGTCACCGGCCTGACCCTGACCAAGCTGGACGGGACGGCCAAGGGCGGCATCGTGGTCAACATTTCCCGGGAGCTGGGGATCCCGGTGCGCTTCATCGGCATCGGCGAGCAGATCGATGACCTGCGCGATTTCGATCCCAGGGAATTTGTCGACGCCCTGTTTCTCAGCGGGGGCAACGCGGTCGGCTGATCCTGGAGCACAGGGCACCCGCCACCACGGACGAAATGCATGCAATACCGTCAACATAGTCAACCCGGCTGCGGCGGCTGCCTCCTGATCACCGCCCTGCTCGTCCTGGCTACCGGCGGGGCGCCGGCCCTGTTCAACTTTCTCGGCTTTCTCCTGTCCTTCGGTCTGATCGGCTTTCTCCTCATGCTGGCCGCCTTCTGGGGCTTCAGCTACTATGTGCAGCGCCGGGTCAGTACCTACGAGGCCACGCAGACCGAGGCCCACAACCGTTTTGTCACCCTCCTGGCCAGCATCCTGGTCAAGATCGCCCAGGCCGACGGTCATTTCACCAAGGCCGAGCTGCAGACCATCCTCAATTTTTTTCAATACCACCTGCGCTACAACCAGGACCAGATCTACTGGGTCAAGCAGCTGATCAAGGAGGCACGGGACGATGCGGCAAGCATGGACGACCTGCTTCGCGATTTCCGGGACAATTTCGCCTATGAGCCCCGCCTGATCCTGCTGGAGCTGATCTACCAGATCATCTATACCAAGCAGCCGCCGCCCCCTGGCGAGATCGAGCAGGCCCGCCGAATCGCGGTCTTTCTGCAGATATCCGCTTATGACCAGCGCACCATCGAGGCGAAGTACATGTACCGGCATCGGCAGGAGGCCGCCACCGGGGCCCGGGCCGAGGAGCAGCACTATGCCGTTCTGGGCCTGGAGCCGGGCGCCGATGCCGCCGAGATCAAGAAGGCCTACCGCAAGCTCAGCCTGCAGTATCACCCCGACAAGGTCCGGCACCTGGGTGCCGAGTTCCAAAAGGTGGCCGAGGAGAAGATGAAGGAAATCAATGTGGCGTATGAATATTTCAAGAAGAAGTTTGCACTTTAGGGGCAATGCTGTTCACTTAAGGAATTGGGGAGGGGACTGATTTTATTTTTCCTTTAGAACCGGGGACAGAATGATTTTCGCGAAAAAACCGCGAAAAAAATTCAGTCCCCTTACGTTGGCGGAAAAATTAAATCTGTCTCCCGGTCTTAGAATAAATTTTGCTGAAAGGAAAAGCCTTATGACCGTTGCCCTGAAGATGCAGGAATTTGCCGCCAGGTCATCCTGGATTCGGAAGATGTTCGAGGAAGGGGCCAGGATGAAGACAAAGTATGGCGCCGACAGCGTGCTGGACTTCAGCCTGGGCAATCCGGACGTGCCGCCGCCGCCGCGTTTCGCCGAGGTTCTCCGGGAGCTGGCCGCTCACGACAAGCCCGGCGCCCATGCCTATATGCCCAACGGCGGCTACCCTTACGTCCGCGAAACCCTGGCCCGTCGCCTGTCGGCGGAGCAGGGAGTTGGGCTGGAGCAGGGCGACGTGCTGATGACCTGCGGCGCCGCCGGCGCACTGAACCTGGTGTTCAAGGCCCTGCTCGATCCGGGCGACGAGGTGATGATCCTCTCCCCCTATTTCGTGGAGTACGAGTTCTATATCGACAACCATGGCGGCAGGAGCCGGGTGGTGCCCACGGATTCTGAATTCAACCTGGACTTCGCCGCCATCGAGGCAGCGCTCTGCGAAAAGACCAAGATCGTCCTGGTGAACAGCCCCAACAACCCGACCGGCCAGATCTATCCCGAAAAGGACATCCGGCGCCTGGGCCGGCTATTGGACAGCTACAGCGACCGCTGCTGCACCTCCATCTGCCTGGTGGCGGACGAGCCTTACCGCAAGATCGTCTACGACAACCATGCGGTGCCGTCGGTCATGGCCGCCACCACCAATTCCATCGTGGTTTCCTCCTATTCCAAGGATCTTTCCCTGCCCGGGGAGCGCATCGGCTATGCGGCGGTGCACCCGGCGATGAAGGAGAAAGGGCAGCTCGTCGAAGCCATGACCCTGGCCAACCGGATACTGGGCTTTGTCAACGCTCCGGCCCTGATGCAGCGGGTGGTGGAGCAGCTGCAGGAGGTGACCGTGGACACCTCCATCTATGCCCGGCGGCTGCAGAAGTTCTGCGCGGTCCTCGATGATGCCGGCCTCCAGTACGTGAAGCCCAAGGGCGCCTTCTACCTCTTCCCCAGATCGCCCATCGATGACGTGGAGTTCTGCACCCTGCTCCAGGAGGAGAAGGTCCTGGCGGTGCCTGGCCGGGGGTTCGGCGCTCCGGGCTATTTCCGCCTGGCCTTCTGCGTGGACGACCGGATCATCGAGCGCGCCGCCGAGCCTTTCAGGCGCGCCATGGCCAGGGCCATGGCCAACAGGGGATAGCAGATCCTGCCGGCGTGGATTGGGGCCGGACCGGGGAGGGGGGTGCGCCTGTTCTTGCAGCTTAATGGACAGGGTCTGCGGGATTAGCTGATATCCGCCCTGCGGACCAGGTCGCACAGGTCCAGGGCGAGCGAGGTGATCTCATGCCGGTCCTCGCCCTCGACCATGATGCGGATCACCGGTTCGGTGCCGGAGGTGCGCACCAGGATCCTCCCCCGGCGGCCCAGTTTTTCCTCCGCCATGGCCAGGGCCTCGGAAAAGCCAGGGATCTGCTCGGGGCGGATGGGGCTGGCCATGCGCACGTTTTCCAGGACCTGCGGGTAGGTCTCCATGACCCCGGCCAGCTCGGACAGGGGCTGGCCCCTCTTGATCATCACCGCCAGGAGCTGCAGGGCGGCAAGAATGCCGTCGCCGGTGGTGTTATGGTCGAGAAAGATCAGGTGGCCGGACTGTTCGCCGCCGAAATTGTAGCCCTTGCTCCGCATGGCCTCCACCACGTAGCGATCCCCGACCCCGGTGCGGACCAGTTTGCCGCCCATCCTGGTCATGGCTTCCTCCAGGCCCATGTTGCTCATTACCGTGGTGACCAGGGTCTGCTTGCGGAGCTTGCGGCCGGCCAGCAGTTGCCGGGCGCAGATGGCCATGATGTGGTCGCCGTCGACGATGTTGCCCTTCTCGTCGCAGACGATGAGACGGTCGCCGTCGCCGTCCAGGGCCAGGCCGATGTCCGCGCCGAGCTGCCGCACCTTGCCGGCAATGCCCTCCGGGTGCAGGGCGCCGCAGCCGTGGTTGATGTTCGTTCCGTCCGGATCCACGCCGATGGCGGTGACCCGGGCGCCGAGTTCGGCGAATACGTGGGGCGCAACCTTGTAGGTAGCGCCATGGGCGCAGTCCAGCACGATATGAAACCCGTCCAGGGTATAACTGTGCGGGAAGGTGTTCTTCAGGAAGACGATGTAGCGGCCCTTGGCGTCATCGATGCGCGCGGCCTTGCCCACCTCCTCGGCCACCGGCCGCAGGGCCTCCATTTTCTGCGAAAAGATCAGTTCCTCGATCTCCGCTTCCATGGCATCCGGAAGCTTGAACCCATTGCCGGAAAAAATTTTGATGCCGTTGTCCTGAAAAGGGTTGTGCGAGGCGGAGATCACCACCCCGGCGTCGGCGCGCATGGAGGTGGTGATGAAGGCGATGGCCGGGGTGGGCAGGGGGCCCACCAGCTGGACATTGACCCCCATGGAGCAGATCCCGGCGGCCAGGGCGTTCTCGATCATGTAGCCGGAGAGCCGCGTATCCTTGCCGATGACGATATGATGCCTCCTGTCGCCGTTCTTGACCAGAAAGGCGATGGCCCGGCCGATCTGCATGGCGATTTCGGTGGTCATGGGGTGAACGTTGGCGATGCCGCGCACGCCGTCAGTGCCAAATAATTTTCGCTCGATCGGTTTCATGGGAGAGAATCAAAGGATGTTGTTATGCCGCAGTTCCTTCCCGTCCGCGGGGAGGAGGCAGGTTATTTCTCAGCCGGGGCCTTTTCTTCATTGGGAGCGACCAGCACCGCCGGCGGGGTTACTGAAATTACCTTGATGGGGGCATGGCCTTGCACGGTTTGGCCGATGACCACCACCGGCACCTCGCTTGGGGCGGACACCGTCTCGGTCATGACCGTTGCCTGGAAAAGGGCGGCCAGGTCCGCATTATTCTTGATCAGGGTATGGGGAATGGCCGCCCGGACGGAAACCGTTTGCGGGCTGATTTTCACCTGCGCTTGCGGTTCCAGGGGGACAACCGGGACCTTCTCCACGGTGCGTTCGTCCAGCTTCTCCACTACCTCAACCTTTGCGGTCACAACGGTCTCGCCGATCAGATCAAAAAATTCAGGCTTCAGGTTGAGGTGGACCTGGAGGGTCGTGCTGCGGTCAAGCCCGTTCAGGCTGATGGCATAGGTATTGAGGCTCTGTTCGTTGTCCAGAACGGCCTGGGGGCCGGAAATGATCAGGTGGTCAGGATCAATGGTGACCTTGCCCAGTTCGTACCCTTGCGCCGTTGTTCCTTCGATGACCGTTTTGATGGGAAAGTTTTTCTGGGTCAGCTGATCGAGGAGCAAGGTGATGTTGGTTGGCTGCAGGCGCTGGACCACGATGCCCTTGGGCAGGGGAATGGACTGCTCGTCGTTCTTGATGACGACGGTCCCGGGCTGGGCGCTGCTCAGGTCCACGGGACGGGTGATGTTGCGGTTGCGCAGGTCCAGAATGACGCTGCGCGGCCCGCGCACGGACACGTCGATGTTTTTCTTGAAATTGTTGGCAATGGTCAGATTGGCGGGGAGATTGATGATCTCAAGGGGGACCTGGATATTCATGTCCACCTGGTCTTCGCCGACCACGAAATACCAGAGCATGACGGCCAGGCAGAGGGAAACGATCTTGAGGATCCAGTTCTTGGGCTTGTTATGGAACAGTTTGAACTTCATCATGTGCGGTTGGCCTTGCCGAGCCAGTTCCTCCAGGAAGAGTTGGGGACTTCATCCTGGATGAAAATTTTGTGCAGGGCCTTTGCCAGGGCCTCTTCGTCCCGGTAGGCTTTGATCCTTCCGTTTTCCACCAGGGAAATCTCCTGCCGTTCTTCGGAAACGACGATCACTACCGCGTCGGTTTCTTCGGAAAGGCCGATGGCGGCACGGTGCCTGGTGCCGTATTGTTTGCTGAGGGAGGGGTTCTGGGTGAGAGGGAGCAGGCAGCCGGCGGAATGGATCCTGCCGTTGTGGACCACGACGGCCCCGTCATGGATGGGCGAATCGTGGAGGAAGATGGAGATAAGCATCTCGCGGGTCAGCTTGGAGTCGATGGAGTGGCCCGATTCGATGTAGTCACGCAGGCCGGTTTCCCGCTCGATGACGATCAGCGCGCCCAGCGCCCGTCTGGCCATGTAGGTGGCCGCCTTGACGATCTCGTTCAGGTCCTGGGCAAGGACATCGTGCTGTTTCTGGAAGGGGGCCCTGCCCATCTGGGTGAGGACCCTGCGGATATCGCGCTGGAACACGATGATGACGATGAGCAGGATGGAATTGAGAAAGGTCTTGAGCAGCCAGTGCAGGGTCAGCAGGTCAAGCTGCCGGGAAATGAAGAAGATGATGGTGATGACGACGATGCCGATCAGCATCTGCACCGCCCGGGTTCCCCGGATGAGGAGGATAATGCGGTAGATGATGACGGTAACGATCAAGATATCGACAAAATCCTGCCATCTGAGCGAGCTGATGAAGTCGAGCATGTATCCCGGAATTGAATGAATGACCGAAAGAGAGTAATTTCTATAAGGATTTATTAGCACGCGAGGATGAAATTGAACAGAAAAATGTAGAGCCGGCAAAAACTTTACCCGGTTCGCGAAATTCTGCAGCGCATGGGTAAAATGAAGCTGTCCGGCATGGATTTTCCTCAATGCATGGTTGTCAAATCTGCTGTGTGATTATATAGTCACTTCGGTTGTTTTCAGAACAGAACAAATTGACCCGAGCAGATATATTGACCATGGACAGGTTTGGCGAAATTCCCATCAACCCCGATGCAAAGCAGGACGGTCCTGCAAAGAAGAGGCTGCAGCCGGAAACCTATGCTGGCGAAGCGGCTGGTGTCCCTTCTCCGGAACCGGGCCTGGTCGAGCAGCAGCACGAAACAGCGCAGGCCGGGCAGGAGGTCGAGCCCGTGGCGGAGCAGGCGCCAGGGCCAGCAGCCGGACCTGAAACCTTAAGCCGGCCTCCCAGGCCCAAGCCGGCCAGGAAAAAGAAGGACGGCGGCGGGCGGCGGCGGCTTCGTGTTGCGACCTTGCTGCTGGCGGTGGCCTTGTCCGTCGTTCTGCTGTACGCCGCTGGCTGCTTTCTTTTTGTCCCCTACTATATCAAGGGCCCCCTGGCCCGGTCGATGGGCCAGCGTCTTGCGCGTCCGGTAGAGATCTCCCGGGCTGTTCTTTCCCCCTTCACCCTTCGCCTTTTTCTTGAAGGCATCACCATCGGCGCGGCGACCGGCGATCGCAGCGATCAGCGTTTGCTCGAGTGCCCCAGGATCGATTGCCGCATCATTCTCAACAGGATTTTTTCCGGCTTTCTGATTTGCGAGGGCGTACAGGTCAAAGACCTGCACATGCAAATCAATCGCGATGCGGCAGTGAACAGTGACCTGGACGCTGCCTGGCGGCTTATCGTTCCGTCCGCGAACACGAGAAAAGGTTCGCTCTGGCCCTCCTGGCTGCTGCCAGGCGAAATATCCCTGACCGGGGGCACGGTCCTGGTGGATGACCCCGCGGCGCAGAAGCAGTATCGCATCGAAGAGATCGAGCTTTATCTCCCGCCGCTGGATCCGAACGAGGCCGCTGACGAGAGGCTGCCCCGGCTGAGTGCGCTTATCAATGCCAGTCCCGTCCAGGTCGAGGCAGTGCGTGCCAAGGGCAGCAACGGGCAGGCGGAAACCAGGTTTGACCTGAAAATAAAATCCCTGGTCCTGGCCAATTATATGCAAGCCCTGCCGATGCTGGACCAGAGGCTGAGGCTGGCGGAGGGGCAGGCTGACATGGAACTGCGCATCATTTTCCCGCAAACTGGATCAGGCGGGCAGCGGATACTTCTGGAAGGCAGTTCCACTCTCGCCGCGGTCAAGATCGTCGATCCCGAGGGAACAGCAGTCTTGAGTGTCCCCGCAGGCCGCCTGACTTTTCATATCGCACCGCTTGCCCAGCGGTACCGTTTTCCCGAGATCATTCTGGAAAACCCTCTGCTCAATCTCACGGCCGCTGTCGGTAAGGACAAGCAACCGGGCCTGACCATGTCGGAGCTGGGCAGTGTGCTGTTGATCCCGGTTCGCCTGCCCCTCAACCTCGGCATCGACAAGTTGCAGGCCAACGGCGGCGAGGTTCATATCGCGTTTTCTGACGCGGAACAAAAAAAGTTTGCCTGGAAAGATGTCAATTACACCCTGGAGCATTTTACCAGCCCGGGGGTGAGCCTGGAGGAAAAGAAGGGCGGCCCGGCGCATTTTACTTTCGACATGGAGGACAGCGCCGACAGCAAACCGGCAAAATTGACCGGCGAGGGGGATATCCTTGCCGATGGCGGCGTCAAAGGCCAGGTTTCCGTCGCCCAGTTTGATGTTGTCCGCTATCAGGATCTGCTGCCCCGCACCGGCCTGAGCCTTTCTCAGGGACGCGGCGACCTGCATTTTACTTTTGAGTCGTTGAAACCTGCGCCGGCCGACAAAGAGGGCAGCGAGATCGCCCCGGTGTTTCGTGTTCGCGAAGGGGAGTTAAGCCTGACCGACTATGCACTGAACATTGGCCGGCAGAAGGCCGCGGCCGGCGGCACTCTGCATTGCGGTGAATTGCAGGTGGATCCCGCGGATCGGAAGCTCTCCTGTTCTTCGCTGGATATTGCGGACAGCGAGATTTTCAACCCCACTGCCTTGGCCGCTGTCCTGGGCAAGCCCGCGCAGGGCAAATCCTGGCAACTGGATGCGCAGAGCCTGCGGGTGAAAGGTGCACGGCTGCATGTCCCCCTGCTGCAGTCGCTCTGTTCGGCGGACAAGGACCTGGTGCTGAAGAATTTCACGGCCGAGGCAGGGGACCTGGCCAAGGAAAACGCCGCTGATAATATCGCGGCACAGGCCTCCGTCGGTGCCAAGGGAACTGTCAAGGTCAGCGGCGGGTATTCCCTGGTGCAGAACAAGGGCAGCCTGCAGATCGATTTGCAGCATCTCGATTTGACCCTCTTCGATCCCTGCCTGCACCGGGCGGTTATCCCCAAGGCCAAGAAGGGGGCCGTCAACATCCAGGGCAATGTCTCTCTCCCCGCCAGGGAATTCGCCGGGCAGATATCGGTGAGCAATATGGTTGCCGGCGAG
Organism: Desulfobulbaceae bacterium; assembly: GCA_003508005.1. Lineage (GTDB taxonomy): Bacteria > Desulfobacterota > Desulfobulbia > Desulfobulbales > Desulfobulbaceae > UBA10518. Next base: position 51,227 of record DNUE01000063.1, on the reverse strand, counting down.
GAAAATGGTCCCTCGGTCAGCTGGAAGCTGGCCACCTCGGATCGGGTGGCTCTGACCATTGATCCCCTGAAACTCGACCTGGGCGAGATCAAGGTTCGCAAACCCGTGGTGCAGTCGGGGCTCCTCGATTCGGAAAGCCTGATCCACAACTTTCTCCAGCAGGGCAGCACCCCCTTCAAGCATCTGGCCATAAGCAAGGTCAGCTTCGATGATGGCCAGGTTTCGCCGTTTTGGCCTGTCCTCCTGCCGGGCTTCCAGCCCCGCCTGGAAGGGATCAGCGGCTCGATCAGCGCCCTGGGAAAGAAGTCCATGCCCTTTTCCCTGAACGGGAAGGTCAGCGGCCTCGGCAACTTCACGGTTACAGGAAAGGCTGGCATGGAACGGCTGGAAAGCTATTCCCTCGACATGGAGTCCGTCAGCCTCGCCTCTTTTGCGGATTTTTTTCTGACGAACATGGGCATGTCGGTGGAGTCCGCTCAAGGGGAATGGCAGCAGAATATGTCCCGCGCGGACAATGTCATGAAACTGGCCACGGATATCCGCTTTCAAGGGCTGCAGCCCGTTGCCGAGTCGCCTCTGCTCCGCATTGCATCGTTGATGCTCGAGAAAAACGGCGAGCTGAAGCTTGGAAGCAAGGATGACGTCGCTGAGGATTCCGAACCGCCTTTTCTCCTGACCTCGGTGCAGCGGGAACTGCAGCGTCAGGGGATACGGGCCGATATCTCGGAAGAGCTGGTTTTGCGGGAGTATTTTCCGGAACTGCAGCTGCCGGGGGAGATTTCCTTTGCCCCGGGTCTCGCTGAGCCACTCAGTCTGGAGGGGTTGGCGGACTACAAGGAGTTGCTTGAAATCCGTCCTTACCTGGCCCTGCGTCTCCACGCGGACATCGACAAGGGAAGGGATTCGGAGGCGCTTCGCCAGATTCTGCAGAAGGAGGCCGACCTGCAGCGCGAGGCGGAAAACAGCCGGCGGGCCCTGATCAAAAAGGAGCGGGAGGAAAGGGACAAGCAGCGCATCGCCGAATTGAAGGCCGGAAATTCAATCATCGTGTCGGAAAAGATTGCACCTGAGGAGCTTGCCGGTGACCTTGAACCGCTGCCCCATGTCCAGGTGGAGGTAACCGAGGCCATGCTTGCCGAACTGGCAGCAAAGCGGCTCCATGCGGTAGAGGAGTACCTGGAGAAGGAGTTGGTTGTGGATCCGGCCAGGGTCGAGATCGGGGAAGGGTTCAGCAACGGTCCGCCGCAGGTTCAGGTGCATCTGATCCCGAACCTGGCCGGAAAGAACCTGTAGCAGCCGCCATGTTCCGTCCCCCCTCCACCAGGAACGATCGGCCTTTTGTCTCGTATTTCGACCGTGTTGCGCTGCCGGCCAGCGGGATCCGGATTCCGCACCGCGGCCGTCGTGAGATATGGCGGCTCTGGCTGCTGCAGGGCAGGGCAGGGGAACTGTAGATGCCGGACCTGTCCCTTGGGTACAGAGAACTGGCCGAATTGCTCGGTCTGCTGTCCGTTATCACCTTTGTCGGCAGCCTGCTTGTCATCCCCTGGCTGATCGGCCGCCTGCCGGTCAACTACTTTATCCAGCACCGGCAGAAGGTCGAGGAAAGGCACAAGCGGCACCCCCTGGTCGCCAGGATGATTTTTGTGCTGCGCAACGGCATCGGGTCCCTTCTCCTGCTCGCCGGCATTGGCATGCTGGTCCTGCCGGGCCAGGGGATCATCACCATCCTGATCGGCTTCTCTTTCATGGATTTCCCGCAAAAACACAAGCTGGAGGAAACCCTTGTCCGCCGGCCGGGAGTGGCCAGGACCCTGAACTGGCTCCGCCGGAAACAAAACAAACAGCCCTTTGCCTTTTGAGCAGAGGGCTGTTTTCACTTCAGCGGGACGGGTTGGCTCAGGAAAACATCCTCTTTTCCCCCGGTTTCGGCGTTTCCGCCAATCCTGAATTTTCCAGGGCGGTGCACAGGTTGTACAGATCATCGCTGTTCGGGTGTCCCTTGGCCGTATCGGCATCCTTGAGCCACGGCGGCGGCGGGCTGTTGTTGGCGGCGGCGGCCAGAACCTGAGCCGGCACCTCGCCCTGGCAGCTGAAGGTGCCCACGATATTGGCGCCCGCGGCCAGTTCCCGGGCCTTGTTCATGCCCATGCGCGCATGCTCTGAATCCGGGGCGGCGCCGTGGCTGGCGAGGAGGAACAGCCTGCCGGCCCGTGCGCATTTTTTCAGGAATTCCTGGCTGGCCGGGTCCGGCTGCCCCCCCTGAAACCAGAAGCCGACAACCACCTGATCATAACCCGCAGGATCCGGCGCCTCGGCGACCGGCCAGATCTCCTTGTTCCCGACCAGCCGGGCAAACGCGGTTTCCGCCAACTTTCTGGTGTTTCCTCCCTTGGATGAGTACACGACGAGGGTTTTCATCTTTTTCTCCTTGGTTGCCGGATGCGTATTCTCCGGAGGTTATTATTGTGCGGATCGTGCTCCTGGCTGGGGGAGAGAAGCCCCGCCGGCCAAGGTGCGAATCCCGGTTATCTGCCTGCTACATGTATTCTACCATTATTTTATATTTTTTGCCGATCGGGCTCAAGCCGTTTTTGCTCGGCGAATGCCGATGGCGACCAATCTTCCCCTGTCTTTGTAACTAAAGAATAAGACTGGTATTGTTTGAACAGGTGACATATGATAGGAGATATCGTGGGGAAGAGGAATTCGGTTTTTGTTTTTTTAAAAAATGCCGGTGCCCGGAATGCAGGTCACTCTTTCATCCTTCGGCTACAAGCACGGCCTGCCGGTCGCGGATACAATCTGGGACGTCCGTTTTCTGCCAAATCCGTATTATGTCCCTGAATTGAAGGGGGGAACCGGTCTGGAGGCGAGGGTGGCCGACTATGTCCTGGGCAGTGATGCTGCCCGCGAATTCTTTGCCGTATTTATTCCCTTCCTCATCCTGTTTCTCCAGAGACATGCCGCTGCCGGCCGTTCGGAGATCCGGCTTGCGGTGGGCTGTACCGGCGGCCGGCACAGATCGGTCGCCGTTGTCGAGGAAATGAAGCGCATCCTGGATGCGCACCAGATAGAGGCCCGTGTTGTGCACCGCGACATGGACAAGGAATGACAAACACCGTTTATCACCCCGGATCAAGGAGGATACCATGCAGGAATTGTTAAAGAACGTGTTTTACTTAGGCGCAGGGTTTGCCTTTATAACCAAGGAAAAGATCGAGGATTTGAAAAAGGATCTCATTGACAAGGGCAAGATGACCCAGGACGAGGGCAGGCAGTTTGTGGACGACCTGGTCAAAAAATCAGAGAAGGCCAAGGAGGATGTGGAGAAGAAAGTCGGCGAGCTTGTCGCCGACAAGCTGGAGAAGATGAAGGTGGCCACCAGCGATGACATTGCCGAACTGCGCAAGCAGATCGACGAACTGCGGGAGATGATCGAAGAGAAGCGGAAGCACGCAAAGTAGAAGCTGCCTGTTCCCCGGACAATGTTCAGCATCAGGAAGATCACTGCCATCGGGCGGACCTACAGGCACCTGAACCGCTACCACCAGATCCTGGGGGCCCTGTTCAAATACGGCTTTTCCGATATGGTCGAGCGGCTCCATCTCGACCAGTATCTGGAAAGCGGCCTGCAGATGATCAACCGCAAGCCCCGGGAGCAGCTGGAAAAGCACACCCGGCCGGAACGGCTGCGCATGGCCCTGGAGGAGCTGGGGCCCACCTTTATCAAGCTGGGCCAGCTCCTCTCCACCCGGCCGGACTTCATTTCCACCGAGTATCTTGCCGAGCTCGCCAAGCTGCAGGACAGCGTCCCGCCCTTTTCCTTTGCCGAGGTCGAGGAGATTTTTTTTGCCGAAACCGGGAAAAAGCCGGGGGAATTGTACTCCCGTTTTGAGGAGGAACCTCTCGCCGCGGCCTCCATCGGCCAGGTGCACCGGGCGACCCTCGGGGACGGGCAGGATGTGGTGGTCAAGGTCCAGCGGCCCGATATCGAACAGATCATCGCTGTCGATCTTGAGATCCTTGCCCATCTGGCCACCCTGGCCGAGATGTATTTCGAGGAAGTACAGGGGCATCGTCCCTCATCCATTGTCGAGGAATTTGCCCATACCCTGGAGAGCGAGATCGATTACACGGTCGAGCTGTCCAATATCCAGCGGTTTGCCAGCCGGTTTGCGGACAATCCGGCCATCCATGTGCCCCTGGTCTATCGGGAGCTGAGCAGCCAGCGCATCCTGACCATGGAAAACATCAAGGGGATCAAGGCCTCCCACATCGAACGGCTGCGGGAGAAGGGCATGGACCTCACCCTGCTCGCCGAGCGGGGCTGCAACCTGATCATGGAACAGATCTTCGTGCACGGCTTCTTCCATGCCGATCCCCATCCAGGCAATATTTTCATCCTGCCCGACAATGTGATCTGCTTCATCGACTTCGGCATGATGGGCCGTCTCAGCCTGCAGAACCGCGAGGATTTCACCGACCTCCTGCTCCATATCATCGCGCGGCATGAACGCAAGCTCACCGACAGCGTCCTGAAACTGACCAACCACTACGGCGAGGTAGATCGCGACGCGCTGACCCGCGATCTTGCCGAGATGCTGGACCGCTATCTCTATCTGCCCCTCAAGGAGCTGGAGGCCGGCAAGATCCTCTACCAGCTGCTGGAGCTGGTTTCCCGGCACAAGATTTATTTCAAGCCCAACCTCTACTTGATGATGAAGGCCATCAGCACGGTGGAGGGGGTGGGACAGATGCTCGACCCCAATCTGGAGCTGATCCGGCTGGCCGAGCCTTTCATCAGGCGGATCAAGAATGACCGGCTGCGGCTCTCCCGCATTGCGGATGAAACCGGGCTGACCACCTCCGAATACCTGGAGCTGATCCGGGAGCTGCCTGATGAGCTGCGGGCGATCATCCGCCAGATAAGGCAAGGGCAGATGAAGCTCGAATTTGAGCATCTCGGCCTGGACAAGCTGCGGGCGGCCCTGGACCAGGTGTCCAACCGCATATCCTTTGCCATTGTGCTCGCGGCGCTGATCATTGGCTCCTCGGTGATTGTCCACTCAAGCCTGCCGCCGCTCTGGAACGGAATCCCGATCATCGGCCTGGCAGGTTTTCTCGTCGCGGGGATCATGGGCTTCTGGCTGCTGCTGTCCATTATCCGGCACGGCAAGATGTAGGCCAGTCGAAAGAAGCCGGGCGGATTCCCCGCGATGCGGGCCTGATCAGTCCGGAAGAGGAGGGAAACGCATGGCAATTGTGATCAAGATCACCCTGTTCCTCCTCTGGGTCAACCTGTTCCCGCCGCTGGCCGCCCTGCTGTTGGGGGAATGGGGAAACCGGCCCCTGGACGGAGGCCGGCGGTGGCTGGACGATCTTCCCCTGTTCGGCCCGAACAAGACGATCCGCGGCCTTCTGGCCGGACTTGCCGGCGGCACGGTGGTGTTTCCCCTGCTCGGGGTGCCGCTGTTGACCGCCGCCATTGCCTCGCTGCTGGCCATGGCCGGCGATCTGCTTTCCAGTTTCGGCAAACGCCGCCTCAACCTGCCCAGCGGCAGCATTGTCCCGGGACTGGATCAGATCTTCGAATGCCTGCTTCCCGCGCTTTACCTGGGGCAGGCCTTGCGCCTGCAGGCGTGGCAGGTCCTCGCCGTTTTTTTCTGCTTCACCCCGGTGGCCTACCTGGGTTCCTTGTTCTGGCGCTATTTTACCCAGCCAACCCAGAAACACTACCCGCGCATCATCCGCTCCACCGTCCGCCTGCGGGAATGGCGTTCCTGCCACATACCGCTTGCCCGCTGGCAGGTATTTTTCAACCTCAGCAGTTTCCTCTCCTACCGGGTGATCTACACCTGGATGTTCAAACTGGCGGGCCTTCAGAAGAAAGGCAAAGACAATGCCCTGAATATAGAGCTTGTCGAGACGACGCTCAGCTTTCCCGACCTGCCGGCAGGCTTTGACGGATTCCGCATCCTGTTTCTGACGGACCTGCACCTGGACGGTCTGGAAGGCCTGACTGATCGGCTGATCAAGCGAATCGATGGGGTGGAGGCGGATCTCTGCCTGGTGGGTGGGGATATCCGGATGGAGACCTACGGGCCCATGGCTCCGTGTCTGCACCGCCTGCACCGCCTGATGGCGCATGTCCGGTCGCGGCACGGCATCCTTGGGGTTCTCGGCAATCACGACTGCATCGAGATGAGTCCCGATTTCGAGGAGTCAGGGGTGATCATGCTGGTCAACGATGCCTGGCCGATCAGCGAGAAAGGTGAAAGGATCTGGATAGTGGGGGTGGATGATCCCCATTACTACCGGGTGGACGATGCCTTCTCTGCGTTCCGCTCCGTGCCGGCGAAGGAATTTTCGATATTTCTGGCCCATTCGCCGGAAGCATTCAAGTCCGCGGCCGCGAACGGTGCGCGGCTCTATCTCTGCGGCCATACCCATGGCGGGCAGATCTGCCTGCCCGGCCGGGGTCCGCTCGTCACCAACAGCCGCGCCCCCAGGTTCACCGCGGTCGGCACCTGGCGATACCAGGATATGGTCGGCTATACCAGCAGGGGAGCAGGCGCCTCGGGCGTCCCGTTTCGCTTCAATTGCCCGGGCGAGATCAGTCTCATCACCCTGCGGCAGGCCATCTCATAGTATTTCCCGCAATACCGGAGACGCTGCTCCCGCGCCAGGCAACCATGCGCAGGATCTGGCCAGGGCAAAGGCCTCTCCCCGCCGCCATCCGCATGGCAGCTGAGCCGGCCAAGGTTCTGGCGCGTACCGCCCCAGGGCAGAGGAATTATTCTCCTCCCTGGTTACGTGGTGCATATGCACCACCAGAATCGGTTCATTTGGCGCACCTCTGGTCCGGGATCAGCGGAATCGAATGCCATTTGCCCAGCCCTCCGGGGCCCATTCAGCACTGATTTGTGCCTTAACCAGCTGTCATTATTTTGGAATTTTTTTAACGAGCCCTGTCGACTGCAGAGTGGTTCGGATTTTGCTAACGATGCGATAATGTCGCTATCGGGAATGGGGCAGGTGTTCTTCCCCCGATCCAAGGAATGAACCATTGTGTCGAGATGAGGAGGCTGCATGGCTCGGCAGCGGGAAAACTCCAACGGCCGGCGCGTTGCCGTGGAAAAGGAGCGGTCGTGTTTCAAGGCTTTGCTCGTCGGGAATCCCAATTACTTTGGGACGGCCCCGGAGAGCAGACTGAAGGCCGTCGCCAAAATAAAGGCATGCACCAAGTATGAGGAGATCCGGTCTATCGGGTTGTATCCTGAACTCGATCTGCTGGAAGCGATTATCGACGTGAAGCTTCCCTATGGATACAACGGGACACTCTGCAAAGCCGGTTCTTTCGAATACGTCCGCTTCTTCATTGACTGGGACGGGGATGGAGATTACTGCGACCCGGGGGAGGACGCGGGCATCGCCGCCATGAATGTCCATGACATTCCGGAAGTCGAGGATGTCTGCCCTGACAATGCGAAACCTCTTTCCTATGCGCTGAGCCTGAAGGTCTCTTGCCAGAGAAAACCATGCAAAATGCCGCCCTTGGTCAAGGTGCGGGCCATCCTTTCCTGGGAGAACCCGCCTCCGGAGGGAAATCCGGATTTTCCGGTGGTCTGGGGAAACACTCTGGAGAAATGGGTGCAGGTCCGGCCGGCCCGCTACCGGATCAAGGATATCCTCAGCCGCTCCGAGTTGCATAAACTCAAGTTCGATGCCGCCATGCTCGAACTGGATGCGCCAGTATCCAAGCCGGTGCACCTTTCCGGCAGCGAACTGGCAAAGCTGTACAGGAAAGAGGATGTCCCGCCGCATCGCTATAATTTTTCGGCATTGAGGGCCATTGCCCGCAGCATCGGACAATATCCCTCCGCCAGAGCAGTATTTCAGCAGGACCCGCGTTTCAAGGCAGTCGAGGAATCCGTAGCGGCGCTGCTCAATGCGAAGCCCAGCACCAGATATGAGGAACTGCGATGCGTGGGCCTGAACTATGACCTGGAGCAACTGGCGGCGGTCCTGACCGTCAAGATGGTGTGCGGCTACAACGGCGACCTGTGCACGGAGGGCAGCAATGAACATGTGGCCTTCTGGGTTCGTGTCCACGACGGGATCGAACAGGTCTGTTCCTGGAAATACCTGGGAACGGCCAGTGTCAATGTCCATGATATCAAGCCTGTCCCGGTGGGGGGATTGCACTACGCGGCCTACCTCCCCGTCGATCTGTCCTTTCTCAAGCAGGGCTGCAGCAAAGCGAGGGTCCTGAAGGTCAGGGCGGTGCTGTCATGGAACGCCAAGCCGGACCCTGCGGCGCCCGATCAGCTTCCGGTCTGGGGCAACAGGGTTGAGGCCCTTATCCAGTTGAAACCGGGAAAGACGGTCAGGCCGGGCGAATGCAGGCCCTTTATCTGGTCCGTCGGCAACATGGCGGTGGAAAGCATTGCCGGCAATCCCCCTGCATTGCTGACCAGCACTCTGGGTGACGGCTACGCCAATGGAGTCAGCGCGGGTGCTGGGTTTATGGCGGCAGAGAGCCCCTTCGGCGGCATTGTAGCCGTCTGCGGCAGGATTACGCATCCTCCTGGTAGCCCGGCGCCCGGTGACAAGCTGAAATACAAGGTGCAGTATAAAAAATCCGGCGGCGCCTGGAAGGACATCAGAGATGACTTCAGGCTCTGGTTGCGGAGGGATGGCGTCCCTGCGGGTTGCCTTGCCCAGGCCGCGGACGGCAGCGGCTATTTCAGCTATCAGGTTGATGACGCGCTGACTTCTTCCCCGCCCATGGTGGAGGTGCAGGACAACCTGCTGGTGATGTGGCATACCCCTGTCGCTGAAGGTGACGGCCTGTACCTGCTGCGGGTGCTGCTTTATTCGCCCGGGTCGCTCCCGCAGCCCGGCGTCCCTGCCGATCATCTGGCCAGCAGCGAAGTCAAGGTGATGATCGACAACACCCCGCCCACTGCTTTGATCTCGCTCCGTATGGGGGACTGCCAGCAGTTCATCGCCGGAGAAGACATCCCGGGCGAATTCACCGCATCGGATGAACATATCTGGCACTATTCAATCTCGGTGCGGCCTTCCTCAATGGCGCAACCGCCGTCCGTTTTTCCGGCAACAGGCCAATACCCGGTCCTTGCCGAGCCGGGTGCCGCCAATGCGGCATTCACCCTGAGAACTTCCAGCGGTACGGCAGGCTGCGGCTATGTCCTGCGTCTGAGGGTTACGGACAGGACCATTGTCAACAATCATTTTCCGGGCTATAGCACCCTTGCCGATCTGGGGTTCTGTCTGCTGGCGAAGGAGAAGTGATCCCCGGCAAACCGGAAGTACCGGACTGGGCGGTGCCTGGAGTGTCCTTGACTCCGGATGACCTGCCGTTATTTCGAACGGCCCAGGTCATATTTTTTGATGCGGTAGCGCAGGGTGTTTCTGGTGATGCCCAGCTTTTTGGCCGATTCCGATTTATTCCAGGCGCACTGATCCAGGGCGGACAGAATAAGCTGTTTCTCCTGGGAAGGCAGGTCCATTGTCGATGCCACGGCTTCCTCCTGTTGCGGGATGCTGAATGATTTAATTTTTTCCGGAAGCATTTCAGGCGTTATGGTACTCCTGCCGCAGATCAGCACGGTGCGCTCCAGTACATTGCGCAGTTCCCTGACATTGCCTGGCCAGCTGTAGCGGCGGAAAAGGAGCAGCGCTTCCGGCGACAGCCGCATCCTCCCCTTGCCCTGCTCCCTGCAGAACAGCTCCAGAAAGGATTCGATCAGCTCAAGCAAATCATCTCCCCGGAGGCGCAAGGGGGGAAGGGGCAGATGGAAGCTGTTGAGCCGATGGTACAGGTCATTGCGGAACAGACCCCGCTGCACCATTCTGTCCAGATCGTGATTGGTTGCGGCAATGATCTTCACATCAACTTTCGTTGTTTTTGCCGCACCCACCGGGGTGACGCTTTTTTCCTCCACCGCGTGCAGCAGTTTCGGCTGCAGATCGAGCGGCAGGTCCCCGATTTCATCGAGAAACAGGGTGCCGCCGTCAGCGAGAACGAAGGCTCCCTCCCGGTCGGATATCGCCCCGGTGAAAGAGCCCCGCCGGTGCCCGAACAGTTCGCTTTCCAGGAGATCTCGGGGGATGGCGGCGCAGTTCACTCGGGTAAACGGGCCTTCGCGCCGGTCCGAGTTGGCATGAATCGCCCTGGCCGCCAGTTCCTTGCCGGTTCCCGATTCACCGGTGAGGAGGACGGAAATTCTGGAGTTGGCTATCAGAACGATGTTGTGCCGAACCTTGTTCATGGCCGGGGATGATCCGATCATCTCTTCCGACCGGACCCGGCGGTCATTGGAAATGACCTGCTGCTTATCGTGGCTCGCCAGGGCCTTGGCAACTACGGTAAGAAGCTGCTCGTGGTCAACCGGCTTGGCCAGGTAGTCAAAGGCGCCCTGTTTCATCGCCGCCACCGCACTCTGGATGGTGCCGTAGGCGGTCAGCAGCACCAGCGGCACCTGTTGATAGCGGCGGTTTCTGAAGTCGAGAACCTCCAGGCCGTCCGCCTTCGGCATTTTCAGGTCAGTGAGCACCAGATCAGGCCGGGCCTCCTGCCAGAGCGCCATGCCCTCCAGGCCGTCCGCCGCGGTGCTCACCAGATAGCCCTGTTCGACCAGCACCAGCTCGAGCAGGCGGCGCATTCGTTCCTCGTCTTCGATGATCAGTATTCGCTGCTCCATAATTTTCGCATCGCTGTTTTGGTTTTGTCCGCGGCAGTGTCGATCTCCTGGCCGTGCCCGACTGTGACCAGCGGCCGCAAAGGCAGACGGATGACGACCTTCACGCCGCCGCCGCGTCTGTTCAGCAACTGGATGCTGCCGTTGTGGCTTCGGATAATCTGCCGGCATACGGGCAGGCCGAGTCCCATCCCTTTGGTCTTGGTGGTGAAAAACTTTCTGAACACCAACTTGAGATCCTCCTCGGTGATCCCCGGTCCGGTGTCGGTCAGGATAATTTCGATCTGCTCTCCAGCCTGTTCCCGGGCGGATATCTTGATGACGCCGCCGTCAGGCATGACTTCCTCGCTGTTAAGGACGCAATTCAGCAGCACCTGTCGCAACTGCCTGCTGTCGGCATACATGACAGGCAGGTATTCCGTGGTGGAGAGGATGATGTCCACATCCCTGTTGTGATCGGTGCTCTGCTGCCACTGGCAGATAAACGTCGTCAGTTCTCGGCGCAGGTCGATCTGCCGGAAATGAGGGGGCTTCTGCCGCGCCAGGCCGAGGAGGTTGCTGATGACCAGATTCAGGGTGTCCACCTCATCTATGATATAGTGCAGCAGCTCCTGCTGCATCTCGACGCTGCGCGGCGAACTTGCCAGATACTGGGCGGAGCCGCGGATAATCCCCAGCGGGTTTTTCAACTCATGGGCGAGCACCGTCGTCAGCTCACCGAGCGCCGCCATTTTCTCCGCCTGGACCAGCTTATCGTACACCATTTGCAGCTGCTCCTTGCTTTCTGCCAGGGTTTCGTAGTTCAGGGCATTTTCCAGGGCGACATTGACCTGGTTGGCCAGGGTGCTGAATACCTGAACGTCACGACGGGTGTAGGGGGCGCTGTCCCTTCTGCTGCCAAGCAGCAGCATTCCGCCATACCGGGAGCCACCGGGAAGGCCGTAAACCAGGGAAAAACCGGCCTTCCGAATTTCCATCAGCTCCAGGGAAAGCTGCGGGTCGCGGGGAACCGGTCTGCAGAAGAAATACTGATTTCCATTCCGCAGCAGGCTGATCAACCTGCTTTCCGACCAGAGAGAGGAGCCGAAACGGAGATTTTCCGGATAGAGTCGGCTGCGCTTTTCGTCCATGATCATCAACCCGACATTGGTTATCATCAGACGTTCAGGCAGTTCCGTGGTGAGCAGCTGAAGAAGATCAGGAAGGTAGAGGGCGGAAGCGATCCGGCTGCTGATATCGCACAGCAGGGCTTGATAGTCTGGTTGTTTGCGCAGGACAAAACGGGCCACCGCAAACTGGATGAGGTCCAGCAGCGGCCGGACCACAAGCACGGTCGCGAGGAGGAAATAGAAGATGGCCTCATTGGCGTCAGGTTGGCTGTCCGGGGGCAGAAGTCGCGAGGCGGACCGGCTAAGCATGAAGAGGCCGAGGAGGGCGGTGACCAGGAGTGAATAGGTAAGGCTGCTGTTGAGCAGCCGGTCCAGATCGATGGTGCCGTATTTCTGGGCGAGCGGGAGAAGAACCAGGGAAAGGAAAAGGCCTAGGAACAGCGACCCGGGCCAGGGCAACAGGGGGTGGTCCAGGGCGAGTTCAGGCAGCAGGCTGAAGAACAGGAAGGGCATGATCCCGAACCAGGTGCCGGAAAGGATGAATTTGTTCAGGTTGTCCCTGCAGAACGTCACGGGAATTCGCACAGCAGTAGGTCACTTTTTCATGCGTTGAAACATAGTGTCTTTGCCTCCACGGTTATCAAGAACGATACTATTAAATATCCTGTGGCAGGAATAACAAGAGAGAAATGAGCCTTCCGTCTGATTGAGCAGATCTCCCCCATCGCAAAAATGGAACGCAGCACTGTTTCGCCTGCGGCTTTGCGCAATGTTCACGGTTGAATCCGGCGCAGGGTGAGGACCGTATCCTGCCGGCGATTTTGCCGATGCCTTCCTTGAGGAAACTGATTATTTTTTTTTGCTACTGGGGAAGGATCAGGGAGAAGGTCGAACCATGGCCAGGTTCGCTCTGCACTTTGACCGATCCTTTGTGGGCGATGGCGATGTGCTTGACGATGGACAGGCCTAGGCCGGTGCCGCCGCTGGCACTGCTGCGGGCTTTGTCGGTACGGTAGAACCGTTCGAATAGACGCTCGATCTGGTCACGCTCAATGCCGATGCCGTGGTCCTCGACGCTGATCACCAGCCGGTCCATGCCCCCGGCGCGTTCTTCTTGCGAGGCGCTGACGACGACAACGGTATTGTCCGGGCTGTAGGTTATGGCATTGGTCAGCAGGTTGATCACCGCCTGCTCGATGAGATTGGGGTTGAGCCTGGCGGAAAGCGCTTGGTCGCAGCTGGTTTCAATCCGGATATTTTTTTTTGCGGCGCTGGGCAGGCAGGTCTGCACGGCCGAGGCGAGCACCTCGTGCACCTTGACCTGTTCCAGGGAGATGTCCTGGTGTTCGGACTTGATTTCTATGCGCGAGAGCATCAGCAGGTCGTCGATAATTGCGTCGAGCCGTGCGGTCTGCCGGGCAACGATCTCCAGGAAGCGCCGCGCGTCCTCAGGCTTGTCCAGGGCTCCGTCCAGCAGGGTCTCCACATACCCCCGGATAGAGGTGACCGGGGTTTTCAGTTCATGGGAAACATTGGCGACAAAGTCCCGCCGCAGGTTTTTCAGTCTGTGCAGGCGGGTCAGGTCATTGAGCACCACCAGCACGCCGATGGGGCGGCTTTCTTCGTCGGCGAGCGGCACTGCCCTGGTCTGCAGGTACAGCTTGTCAGCGCCGACAAAGACAATTATTTCCTTTTCCAGCGCGTTGCCCGAGGCCAGAACCTTGTCGATGATCTCGTGCAGGTCTTTGTTGCGGATGACCCCCTGCAGCAGTTTCCCCTGGACATCGTCCGGCGACAGGTAGAAGAGGGCGGCGGCAGAGCGGTTGATGCGGATGATCCGTTTTTCGGTGTTGATGGCGAGGACCATTGCCGCCATGCTGGAGAAGACGGCCTCCAGTTCGTTGCGCTGCAGGTTGATGGTCTGCAGCCGCTCCTTGATATGACTGCCCACGCTGTTCAGCGCGCGCGCCAGGGCGGCTTCCTCAGCGGCCAGGCTGAGGCTGTCCAGGTCGATGATCTTGTCGGTCTCGCCTCGGGCAAGTTTTTCCGCGCCCCGCTTCATCTCGGCCAGGGAGCGGCTGATCTTCCGGGACACCAGGAGGGAGGCTGCTGCCGCCAGAATAAACAGCAGAAGCCCGCCCAGGAGGATCTTCAGGTTTATTGCCCGCATGGCCTGAACAAAGGATCTGGCTGACGTGCCGATGCGCAGGGAACCTATCTGCTGGCCGCTCCCGGAGGTCAGGGGGATGGCGACAAAGTACATGTCTTCACCCATGGTGTTGCTGAAACGGAGGTTTGCCCCGATCCGTCCGGCCAGTGCCGCCTGGAACTCGGGCCGGCCGGCATGATTGGCCATCATCGCCGGGTCTTCTCTCGAATCGGCCAGGACCTTGCCGTCATGGGCAATAACGGTGATGCGGGAGGCCGATTGCCGGCCCAGCTGACGGCAATAGGGCTGCAGTTCCTGGGGCGAGGACTGCAGCAAGCCCGTCACCGTGGCCTCGATGAGCCGCGCCCGGCCTTCCAGGTCGCTGCGCATATTGTCGAGGAAAAGGTTGCGGAAGGTTGTGGATCCGAACCAGAGAAGGGCCAGCAGCGTCCCGAGGACAATGATCAGGTTGGCCGGCAGGAGCTGCCAGAGCAGGGGTTTGCTTTTCATATGCCGGGTGCCCTATTCCCTGATCCGGTAGCCGAGGCCCCGGACGGTCTCGATAAGCTGGCCGGCCTTGCCCAGTTTCTTGCGCAGGCCGAAAATCTGGACATCCACTGCCCGGGGGGTGATGAGATAGTCATAACCGCGCGCCCGGTCGATGATCTGCTGGCGGGTGAACACCCAGCCCGGTCTGCCGGCCAGGAGATGGAGAATGGCGAATTCCGTGCCGGTCAGCAGGAGGGGGGTGCCCTCCAGGCGTACCTCATGCCGGCCCGGGTGGATGGTGATGCCATGCAGGGTGATCTCCTCGCCGCCGTCTTCACCTTCGCCGCAGCTTTCCTGTTTGCGGCGCATGGCAGCCTGCAGCCTGGCGACGAGGATTTTTGGGCTGAAGGGCTTGGTCACGTAATCGTCCGCGCCGATATCCAGGCCGGCTACCACATCATCATCCTCGCTCTTGGCTGTGAGGATGATCACCGGAATGTGCCGGGTTTGTTCCTGTTCCCTGATGCGGCGGCAGATTTCCAGCCCGTCCAGGCCGGGCAGCATCAGGTCCAGGATGATCCCGTCGACCTGTTCTCGTTCGAGAACGGCCAGGGCGTCCTCCCCCCTGTCGGCGCAGGTGACGTGCATGCCGGCCTTGATCAGGTTGTAGCTGACCAGTTGCTGAATATCGGCTTCGTCCTCGACAACCAGGATGTTCGGCTTGCCCACGTCAGCACCGGTGAAAATAATACTGGTATTGCATGAAAAAAAAATTTAACCTGAACATAAATTCACGCAAGAAGTATTTGCGTTTTTATTCATTTCTAACGATTTTTTAATGAATTCGTAATCATGGCAAAATAATTTCGCGGCACATTGAAGTTATGAAATAAATTATTCCATGGGAACTGAGGATGAGCAAGCATTTTACATTCCATCGGGAAGTTGATCAGCTGAAAAAACGGTTCCTGGAGATGGGCGCCATGGTGGAGGATCGGGTGCGCAAGGCCTGCAGTCTCATCGAAAGCCGTGATATGGTTCTGGCGGCCGAGATCATTAAAACGGACTGGCAGGTGAACGAGATGGAGAACGCAATCGAGGAGGAGTGCCTCAAGATCCTCGCACTGCATCAGCCCGTTGCCCGGGACCTCCGTCTGCTGATCGTGATCATCAAGATCATCAACGAGCTGGAGCGGATCGCGGATATCGCGGTGAACATGGCGAAAAGGGTGCAGGTCGTCAACAAGGATTCCACTCTTTGCCTCAAGATAGATTTCAGCAAGATGTCCACCACGGTCCTGTCCATGCTGAAAATGTGCCTGGACTCCCTGGTCAGCGAGAATGCCGATCTGGCCCGCCAGGTTTTCATCGATGACGACGAGGTCGATGAGCAGCGAAACCAGATCTACAAGACGGTGGTCCACCAGATGAACACCGACCCCGGGCATGCCTCCTGCCTGCTGAATCTGTACCTGCTTTCCCGGCACCTGGAGCGAATCGGCGACCGGGCGACCAATATCGCCGAGGAGATCATCTACCTGGTGGAGGGGGAAATCGTCCGCGGGGAGATGAACTGATATTGCCAGGGCAGACCGATGCCTGCTGATCGCTCCGGAAGTGAGGGGAAGCGCTTTTCCGGACGCCACTGGGCTGCATCGTCCTAACACAATCCTAATATTGGTCAAACACCTTCCTAACAACCGATCAGTAGAGTACAGATTTTGTTATGTAACTTTTGAAATATATTTTTTCTGTTTTCTTGATTCCATGGCCGTCATCCTCCTCATCTGTAGCATTTTTGTCTTCTCGCAGGCTGCCTACTGGCTCGGGGTCAAGCGGGCCCGCAGGGCAGCAGGGGAGAGGGGGCAGGCGGTGCTTCATTCCCGGCCTCAGTACTACGGCGTCCTGACCGCTCTCTGGTGCGGCCTGCCCGCACTGTTCATCATCTTTGCCTGGATTCTCTTCGCCGATTCCATTCTGACCGGGATGGTCATGGATCAGGTCGCCCCGCAGATGGGTTTGACCTCGACGAAAGAGATCGATCTGGTCGAGAATGACCTGAAAAACCTGGTGGCGGGACATCGGGCAACAACAGACCCGGGTCCGCTGCTTCAGAGGGCTGCCGATGATTACCGCCGACTGAAGGCCGTCGGCGAGAAAGCCCTGTTCGTGGTCATCCTCAGCCTGATGACTCTGTGCACCTTTCTCGTCTGGCTGCGCATCAGGCCGGCTCTGCGGGCCAGAAACCAGGTGGAGTTCATCCTTCGCGCATTTCTTGTCCTCTGCTCCACCCTTGCCGTTTTCATCACCCTGGGCATTGTCCTGTCCGTGCTTTTTGAATCCATCCGTTTTTTTCAAATGGTGCCGGTGACCGAATTTCTCTTCGGCCTGAACTGGAGCCCGCAAATGGCGATCAGGGAGGACCAGGTAGGATCCTCCGGCTCGTTCGGGGCGGTGCCGGTTTTTGCCGGGACCATGCTGATTTCGGTTATTGCCATGCTGGTCGCGGCCCCGGTGGGGCTCATGTCCGCCATTTATCTCGCTGAATACTCCGGTAAAAAGTTCCGGGCAACGGCCAAACCCCTGCTCGAGATCCTGGCCGGGGTGCCCACGGTGGTGTACGGTTTTTTCGCCGCCCTGACGGTGGCGCCGGCGATCAGGAGCCTGGGGGTGAGCTTCGGCCTGACGGTTTCCTCGGAATCCGCCCTGGCGGCAGGGCTGGTCATGGGGGTAATGATCATTCCGTTTGTCCTCTCGATCTCCGATGACGTGATCAATGCCGTGCCCCAGTCGCTGCGCGACGGCTCTTACGCCCTGGGCGCCACCCGTAGTGAAACCGTCAAGCTGGTGGTCATTCCCGCCGCCCTGCCGGGCATTGTCGGAGGGATGCTGCTGGCCGTGTCCAGGGCCATCGGCGAGACCATGATCGTGGTCATGGCCGCCGGACTGTCCGCCAACCTGACCGTGAATCCCCTGCAGGCGGTCACCACGGTTACCGTGCAGATCGTGACCCTCCTGGTGGGCGATCAGGAGTTCGACAGCCCGAAGACCCTGGCGGCCTTTGCCCTGGGACTTTTGCTGTTCATCGTCACCCTGGTGCTCAACATCATTGCCCTCTATGTGGTGCGCAGATATCGGGAGCAGTATGAATAACAATACCCTTCCACCCCCGGCCGGGTGCCTGTGGAGCTACATAGGGCCGCGGAGTGGGCGGCCATGACGCATCTGCACGGCAACGCCCCGTCGACGATGGAGATCGTCAACCGCAAGCTCGGCAGGAGGTACCGGGCGGAAAAACGGTTCCGGCTTGTCGGCCTGTCCGCGATCCTTTGCAGCCTGCTCTTTCTGGCGGTGCTTTTTTTGAGCATCTTTGCCAAGGGCTACAGCGCCTTCCGCCAGTCCTACCTCCTTCTTGACATCCACTTTGCCGAGGAGGCCATGAATGTCAACAACCTGGCAACAGCCGATTACCAGGGGCTGGTCAAGGATGCCCTGCGCACCATGTTCCCCGAGGTCACGAGCCGGGGCGACAGGAAGCTGCTCTATGGGCTGGCGAGTCCTGGCGCGGCTTTCCAACTGCAGCAGATGGTCGCGGAGGACACCTCGATCATCGGGACCACCCGCACGGTGTGGCTGCCTGCCGATGATGATGTGGACATGCTCCTGAAGGGGTATGTCGACAGGACAGCGGCTGAGTCGGACCGGCGGCTCAAGGACGTCCAGTTTGGCTGGATCGACACCCTTGCCGGGCAGGGGCGGCTGCGGCTGAAATTCAACGCCACCTTTTTCCTTGCCGGAGATTCCAGGGAACCTGAGCTGGCCGGGATTCTCGGTGCGGCCGTGGGGTCGCTCTACACCCTGGCGGTCACCCTGTTCCTGTCATTTCCTATCGGCGTGGCCGCTGCCATTTATCTCGAGGAATTCGCCGCGAGAAACCGTTGGACCGATATCATCGAGGTGAACATCAACAACCTGGCCGCGGTGCCTTCCATTGTCTTCGGTCTTCTCGGCCTGGCGGTGTTTCTTAATTTTTTCGGACTGCCCAGGTCCGCGCCTCTGGTCGGCGGCCTGGTCCTGACCCTGATGACCCTGCCCACCATCATCATCGCCAGCCGGGTATCGCTGCAGTCCGTGCCCCCGTCGATCAGGGAGGCGGCCCTGGGAGTGGGCGCCTCAAAGATGCAGACGGTTTTCCACCATGTTCTCCCCCTGGCCCTGCCCGGCATGCTCACCGGGACCATTATCGGCATGGCCCGGGCGCTCGGTGAAAGCGCGCCGCTGTTGATGATCGGCATGGTCGCCTTTATCGTCGACATCCCCAAGGGGTTCCTGGAGCCGGCTACGGTCCTGCCGGTGCAGATATACCTGTGGGCGGACAGCCCGGAACGGGCGTTCGTCGAGCGCACCTCCGCCGCGATTATCGTGCTCCTTGCCTTCCTGATCCTCATGAACGCGACGGCGGTGTATCTGCGCAACCGATTTGAGCGCCGCTGGTAATGTAAAAAAATGAAAGATTACGGAACAATAGAGCGGAAAGGTGAGCAGCAGGGGAACTTTCTGCGCGACAAATTGCTTTGTTGATCACAACACAATTGCGGAGATCCTTATCATGAACAAAAACACATCGTTGCAGCCTGTATCGTATCCCTGGCAGCAGGAACGCTGTTCCTTCGTCGGGCCACGCTGGGCTTGACCATGTTCTCTTTGTATGTAGATTCCAGGGAGCGCTGACGAAATGAGCCCCAGACGACCGAGCAAGGAGGACCGGCGAACCGTCGGCCACCAGTTTTCCGACAATCCGCGCATGACCTGCCGGAACGTCAATGTCTATTACGGCGAGAAGCAGGCAATTCAGGATGCCTCCATCGATATCGGCCAGAACGAGGTCCTGGCGATGATCGGGCCGTCGGGCTGCGGTAAATCGACCTTTTTGCGCTGCCTGAACCGGATGAACGACACCAT
>DNUE01000063.1:0-31758 GCA_003508005.1 Desulfobulbaceae bacterium | reverse complement strand
TTCCAGAAGCCCAACCCCTTTCCCAAGTCCATATATGACAATGTCGCCTACGGTCCGAAGATTCACGGACTTGTCGCCACCCGGAGCGAACTGGACGGGATCGTGGAAACATCCCTGAAAAAGGCCGGTCTGTGGGATGAGGTCAAGGAGCGCCTGCTTCAGCCGGGTACCGGCCTTTCAGGGGGGCAGCAGCAACGCTTGTGCATTGCCAGGGCCATTGCTGTCAGCCCGGAGGTGATCCTCATGGACGAACCCTGTTCGGCCCTTGATCCCATCGCCACGGCCACGGTCGAGGAACTGATCAGCGAACTGCGCGAACAGTATACCATCGTCATCGTCACCCACAACATGCAGCAGGCCGCCCGGGTTTCCCAGCGGACCGCCTACTTCCACCTGGGCGACCTCATTGAGGTGGGTCCCACCGAACGGATTTTCACCAACCCCCTCCATCCCCTGACCGAAGACTACATCACCGGCCGGTTCGGTTGATTTTGCAGTCAGCAGTCAGCAGTTATCAGTTGGGAGTTTGCAGCTGGGGGGTGAGTGCGGCACATCTTACCATCCGATGGTAAAGCATAAAAGAGAAAGGCAAGGACAACCATCGGGGTCGGTATCGGAATCGGGATCGGAATCGGAATAACTGAGGATCAGTGGTTATCGCAAATAAAAAAGGGCTGCCCGGATGGGCAGCCCTTTTTGCAACTGGATCGATCTGGAGCGGAGTACTTACTTGTCAGCGCCGGGATGGCAGGTCTTGCACTTCGCCAGCTCTTTGTTTTCGTTTTCCTTGTGGCATGTCTGGCACTGAGCATGACCGGTTTCCTTGGTCCAGGCGCCGGGGGTGTAACTCGCTGCCTTATGGCACAAGTCGCACTCCTGTTTTTCCTGATGCTTTGCATGCGGGAATACAGCAGGCTTCTTGCCTTCGGCAGTCTTCAAGGTGATCTCGGCAGGTCCCTTGTCGTCAGCAGCCATGGACATGCCGGCAAAGCCAGCAACGCACAGGAAAGCCACCGCAACGCTGTAAATGATTGCTTTTTTCATTGTTCCTCCTTTGAGTTATTGGAAAAGGTCAACTGGGAAACTGAATATGCATTCAATGAATGTATTTTATAATGGCTTTTCCTGTCCTTGTCAAGCCGTGAATATCCCTGGTGATATGTAGTTATTACATACAGTTAATCAGCTCTGTCCGTAACTGTGCAGACCGGCCAGCAGATAATTCACGCCGAAATAGGTGAAGAAGACCGAGACAAAGCCGATGATCGCCAGCCAGGCGATGCGGCTGCCGCTCCAGCCCCTGGTAAAGCGGGCGTGCAGGGTGGAGGCGTAGATGAACCAGGTGATGATCGACCAGGTTTCCTTGGGGTCCCAGCTCCAGTAGGTGCCCCAGGCCTCATTGGCCCAGACCGCCCCGGTGATAATGCCGGCGGAAAGCCAGAGAAAACCGAAGACAATCGTTTTGTGGGTTATATCGTCAGTCACCCGCAGGTCAGGAAGGGATCCGGTCAGGGTTTCCCTGGTCAGGCCCTTTTCCAGGGCCGACTTTTTCAGCAGGTACATGACCCCAAGGCCGCCGGCCATGGTAAAGGCGCCGTAGCCGATAAAGCAGGTGACGACGTGGGCGATGAGCCAGTTGGACTGCAGGGCGGGAATGAGGGGGGTGATCTCCTGGTTCATACCCTTGGCGAACGATGCGTAGGCCATGGCGACAAAGGCGAAGGGCATGACAAAGGCGCCGATCACCCTGTTCTTGAACTTGAATTCCATGAAGAGGTAAAAGAGGGCCGTGCACCAGGAAAAGAAGACCAGGGACTCGTACATGTTGGTCAAGGGGGCATGGCCGATCCCCAGGTCATAGGATTCCTCCCAGCGGAGTCCCAGGGCAACGGTCTGGGCCAGTACACCGGCGATGGCCAGGACGGTGCCCGCGGCGCCGATCTTTTTATTCTTGAAGACAAAGAGGGCAATGTACACGGCGGACGACAACAGGTAGAGCAGGGTTGTGAATCCGAAGAGTTGCGAACTGTTCATATTTTCCTGTTATTATAGGAGATAATCGGTTACAAGCACGGGGTTCGCCATGAGGACCACCGGTTACCGCAGGCTGTCGGCCAGTTCGGCAAAGGTCTTTTCGAAACCCAGCTTATTCTTGTTGGCGTTGCCGGCAAAGAGAACGGTGACCTTGCCCCGCTCCTCGCTGACCAACACCCATACCTTTCGGTGCGACATGAAAAATGCCACCATAAGGCCAAGGAGCATCAGGCCGCAGCCTCCGTACACCCACCACACGCCGGGGTCCTTGGCCACCTGCAGGCCGGTGGCGTAGAGCTGCTTGGCGGAAAAGGTGTAATCGCCAGTGGAGCGCTTGATGAGGGCCTCTCGTCCGGGCTCCAGCCAGAATTTCGAAGGCTCCCCCTGGTCGTCGGTAAACCAGATCTTGATCCGGCTGACCGCCTCGCCCCGGGCTTCCATGTTGATGACGCCAAAACGCGCCCCTCCTTCTTTCCATGGGACCTCGATGGCGGGAGGGATCAGTTCCGTTGTGCTGGCTCCGGTCCTGTTGTTCCTGACCGTGATGATGAAATCTTCATAGGGCTGATAACTGGACTGGTAGAAGGTTATCCCCTTGTAGATCAGGGGCTTATTCACCTCCACGTCCTGCTGGAGCACGACCTTGCCGTCCTCGATTACGGTAAGCTTGGACAGGTACTCCTTGGGCATGCCGTTGGGATAGTAGTCAATAGTAAAAAAGTCGCAGCGGACGGTGAAGCCGAGCGGCAGCTGGCCGACGCCTTCCAGGAAGGAATAGATGACATCCGTTTGCTGGGTTTCGGGAATATTGACGCTCCCCTTGAAGGCGTAGAAGGGGTTTTTGAGGATGTCCTTGGCGACCCGGGGCGAACCGATGAGCGAGCCGATAAGGATGATCAGGATGCTCGTATGGACGATGTAGACCCCGAAACGGGTCCAGGCGCCTTTCTGGGCAAAGAGCAGGGTGGCTCCATCCAGGTCGCGGCGTTCTGCTTTCCAGCCCTTGCCGGCCAGGAGGGCCGCAGTCTTGTTTACAGCTACGGGGAGCGGTCCGCCCAGCGGGATGCTCCTGTGCAGTCCCATTTTTTTCAAGCCCTCGGGCTCGGCCGCCAGGTTGTCCATGGTCACGAGCCGCCAGGCGTTGGGGATGCGCTCCAGGCTGCAGACAATGAGATTCAGGCTGAACAGGGTCAGGATGACCATGAACCACCAGGAATTGTACATGTCAGGAACATCCAACGCCTGCATGAACCTGGCCATATTGGCGCCGTAATGCTCTACGTAGAAGTTGGAGGGTTGGTTTTGCAGGATGATGGTGCCGATAATGGAGGTCGCCGCCATGGTAAAGAGGAGGAACAGGGCCAGCCTGACCGAGGAGAAAAGCTCCCACACCGGATTTTTTTTGTTTTCAGCCATTGAAGGTGCGAAGATAAGATTGGTCTGGTGATGGTTGTTTGCATTCACAGCCGGAAGGATTTTGCTACCATGCAGTGCTGTTCCTGTCAACAGGAAAGGGGTACATTCTGGTATTGATAATCAATAACCATGGTCCTGCCGGCAGGCAAGGGAGGAAAGTGCCGGCCCTTGCCCATCTTTTAAGGCATTCTTTTGCAAAAAAAGAGGGTTGCGGGGAAAAAATCTTGTTTTATAGAGGCGATCACGTTATATTATTTTTTTTAAAAAATATTACCTTGTTTAGGGAGATATAGTGATGGCACGCGTATGTGATATTTGTGGAAAGGGACCATTGACCGGCAACAATGTCAGTCATGCGAACAACAAGACCCGGCGCCGGTGGCTGCCGAACCTGCAGAATGTCCGGGCGGTCAACGCCAGCGGCAGCACGGTGCGGATCAATGTCTGCACCCGCTGCATCCGTTCCGGCGCAGTGATCAAGCCTGCCTGATCCCATTATTGGAAACAGCAAGGGCATGCTGAGGTTGCCTCCCGCCCTTTTCATTGATGCCCCGACCCTGTAGCCGCTATGAGCACTGACGAGCAAGAAATCCGTTATCTCCCCTACGAGGAGGCGGTGAAAATCGTTGCCGCCATCCAGGAGGAGGAGGACATCGAGCGACCGAACCATCGCATCCTGACCGTCTACGACCACAAGGACGTGGAACTCTGCTGGTTTGATTTTGACGAAACCATGGCCGCGGTCGGACCTGTCAGCAAGGCGGAAGAAAAGGATGCAGTCAGCGAATATATCCTGCGCCACCTTCCCGACTGGGTTCTTGATGGGTGATGGCGTCGAAAAAACTCCCCATCTGGGGCTTTTTGCTGAGCCATCCCTATGCTAGTCGTGCATAAGGGTCAGGGTTTTCGGAAAATTCTGTCTCGCATCCCTCCTGGAGCGCAGCAACTTGAGCTTGCCCTTTAGAGTTCGCCCCCGGGCATATCCGGCACCTCGTCTCCGCCCAGCACATACCCTCCGTCCAGCCGGAGAACGCTTCCGGTCATAAACTCTGCTTCCCTGATCAGAAAGAGAACCGCCCGGGCCGCCTCGTCAGGCCTGCCGGTCCTTGCCAGCAAAGTATGGGTGAGCAGCCGCTGCCGCTCTGCCGGCTTCAGGGCCTGCCAGCCCCTGGTCCCTTTGCCGTGCCGGGTATCAATCAGGCCCAGCATCAGTTCGTTGACCGTGATGGCGGGCGCCCCGATCCGGGCCCAGGTGGCGGTGAGCGAGGAGACGCCCCGGTTGGCCGCGGCGTAGCCGTCGCTGAAGACAAGGCCGGCAGGTCCGGACCTGCCGACCAGGGCGGCGATGGAGGAGATATTGATGACCGTGGCCTGTCCTGCCTCCCGCAGGAGGGGGAGGGCGGCTTCAAAAAGGAGGCGTTTCGCCAGCAGGGTAGTGTCCATTTCCAGCTGCCACTGCTCCTGGTTGATTTCCCGGTCATAGGAGCCGTGAATCACCGGCATGCCGCCCCGTTCGATATTGTTGACCAGGATGTGCAGGCTGCCGCAGGTCCTGCGCACGGTTTGCAGCAAACTGGCCACCTCATCATGATTGCGAAGATCGGTTTGGACCAGAATGTGGTCCGGCGAGCGGCGGGCAAATTCCGCAGCGACGGCCGCGGCATCCTCCGGCCAGTCAAACCAGGGCATGATCAGCCGCGCTCCGCCGGCAGCGAGCTTTCGGGCAATGGCCAGGCCGACCCCCCGGGTCGCGCCGGCCACCAGTGCGTTCTTGCCTCGTATCTTCATGTTGCTACTCCGGAGCAGGGTTCTTATAGTCTGCTGGAAACGGATCTACGGCGATCAGCACTTTACCTTATACTGAAAAGAGGAGAAGAATGAAACCTCTCTTTCCGCCCCAAGCCTATCGTTTCGTCATCGCTCTCCTGGCTGTCCTGGTCCTGGCCGGCTGTGCCGCGCCGGAATTGCCCGACGCCTCTCGTGCTACCGAACAGCCCTGTATTTCGAAGGGATGGCCCCAGGACCGCAGCGACCTGCGTCCTGACCCCGCCCTGTTTTTCGGAGTGCTCGCCAACGGGTTCCGCTACGTGATCATGGAAAATCACGAACCCGAGGACCGGGTCGGCCTCTACCTGAACATCCAGGCCGGGTCCCTGCACGAAACCGACGAGCAGCGCGGCTATGCCCACTTTCTCGAACACATGCTGTTCAACGGGACCACCCATTATCCGCCCGGCACCCTGGTGGAATATTTCCAGTCCATCGGCATGAGTTTCGGCGCGGACACCAATGCCCATACCGGGCTTGACGAAACCGTCTACAACATCCTGCTCCCTGACGGAACCGCGAAGCACCTGGAAGAGGGCCTCCTGGTCATGGCCGATTATGCCCGCGGCGCTTTGCTTCTGGAGGAGGAGGTAAACCGGGAGCGGGGCATAATCCTGGCGGAAAAACGGACCAGGGACTCGGCCGCCTACCGGGTGTACGAAAAGCAGATGCGCGCGTCGTTTGCCGGCACCAGGGTGGCGGAGCGCATGCCCATCGGTACCGAGGAGGCCTTGACCAGGGCGGACGCCTCGATGCTGCGCAGCTTCTATGATGCATGGTACC
The DNA here is from genome assembly GCA_003508005.1 of Desulfobulbaceae bacterium. Classification (GTDB taxonomy): domain Bacteria; phylum Desulfobacterota; class Desulfobulbia; order Desulfobulbales; family Desulfobulbaceae; genus UBA10518. The sequence goes on along the minus strand of DNUE01000063.1, from coordinate 25,698 downwards.
GGCCGGAGAACATGATTCTGGTCATTGTCGGCGCCGTGGACGTGCAAAGTGCGGCGAAACTGGTGGCGCGGCAGTTCAGCCACCTCAGTGCGCCGCCGGCGCAGCCGCTCTGCTTTGAGTACGGGGAGGTCGACGAGGAAGCGACCACCGTCCTCTCCATGCATGAGCCTGAACTCGGCAAGACCGAGGTCTCCATAAGCGCCCGCTGGAATACCAAGCCCCGCAACGATTCGCTGGCCTGGCAGTTCGAGGAGGTCAAAAGACATGTGGTCGCCACCCTGATGAACAACAGGCTGAAGCGGCTGGTCAGCCAGCCGGGCAGCCCCCTGACCAAGGCCACGAACTATTCAGGCATATTCCTTGGCCGTTTCGGCTACGCCTCGCTGACCGCCACCACCGATGGAGAAAAGTGGCGGCCGGCGCTGGCGCTGCTCAACACCGCCCTGCGGCAGGCCCTGGAGGAAGGATTCTCCGAGCGGGAGCTTGCACAGGCTAAAAAAAAGATCATGGCCGCGCTGGAAAAAAACATCCAGACCGAGGACGGCCGTGACAGCAGGAAACTCGCCGGCCAGATCATCGACAAGCTGAACCGCAACGAAGTGTTTCTTTCGCCACAACAGGACATGGAGTTGTTTGCGCCGGTGATCTCAGGGCTTGCCCTGAGCGAGGCGAATAGCCTGTTCCGGTCCCTCTGGGCCCCGGCGGGCAGGGAGATCATGATTGCCGGCACGGCCCGGATAGCCCCGACAGAAGGCACTGCCGAGGATCTGGTTTTGGCAACGTTCAACGAGAGCCAGCAGCAGGAGATCGCTCCCTGGGACGGCGGTGACCAACTCGCTTTCCCCTATCTAGCGACTCCGGACCAGGGGGTACCGGCAGCCCGGCGGGAATATCTGGCGGATATCGACGCGGAGCGGGTGCAGTTCGGCAACGGCACGGTGCTGAACATCAAAGCTACCGACTTTCAGCCCAACCAGGTGCTTATTGCCGCCCAGTTCGGCCAGGGACGCCTTGCGGAGCCACTGCCCGGACTGGGCATGCTGGCCGAGGCGGTGGTGCGGGAGAGCGGGGTGGGTGGACTGACCCGTGCGGAACTGGATGAGGCACTGGCCGGACGTACCGTGGAGGTCACCTTCCGGGTCGGCCAGGAGAGTTTTTCCCTGAACGGGGCGGGGCTTGCCGGCGAGATGGAACTGCTCTTCCAGCTCATTACGACCCAGCTGCGGGACCCGGCCTTCCGGGAAGAGGCCTATCAGCTCAGCCGGGAGCGGTTCGGGCAGATGTACGACCAGATGGAAAGTTCGGTGGACGGTGCGCTGCAGCTTCAGGGCGAGCGGTTCCTGGTCGGGGGCAACGCCCGGTACGGCATGCCGCCACGCGAGGAGTTCATGCTTCTCGCCCTCTCCGAGGTCCAGGCCTGGCTTTCGCCCCACTTTGTCCAGGGGCCCCTCGAGCTCACAGTAGTCGGGGATGTGCATCCAGACGAGGTTGTGGCGCTGGCGGGCAGGTATCTGGCGACCCTTGAGCGGACGCCGGCCCCGGCTCCGATCAGGGAGAGCTTGACCTTTCCCGCGGGCAAGGAGCTGGAGGTTCGGGTGCCCACCGCCATCGACAAGGCCCTGGTGGTGCTGGCATGGCCCACTGATGATTTCTGGGATATCTTCCTGACCAGGAGGCTCAACATCCTGTCCGCGGTGCTCGATGATCGGCTGCGTCTGGAAATCAGGGAAAAGCTTGGGGCAGCCTATTCTACCACGGTGTACAATCTACCAAGCAGGGTGGCGCCGGGCTACGGGGCGCTCAGGGCCATGCTGACCGTTGACCCCACCCGGGCCGGTGAACTGGCGGAGCATGTTGTCGCCCTGGCCACGGAGTTGAGGGAAAAAGGGGTGCAGGAGGAGGAGCTGCGCCGTTCCCTGGGGCCGTCGCTGACCTCCATCAAAGACATGATGAAGACCAACCGCTACTGGCTGGAATCCGTCCTGACCCTCTCCAGCCGGCATCCGGAGCAGTTGGCCTGGCCCCTGACCATCGAGCGGGATTTTGCCGCCATCACTGCCGCCGAGATTTCAGCCCTTGCCGCACGCTACCTGCAGCCGGGAGCGGCCGCCAAGATCGTGTTCAGGCCGGCACACGCCAAGGAGCCTAGGGCAAGGTGAATGCTGCTATTACCCCACCAGCCACAGGGCCAGATTCTGGGCCTGGCTGAGGGCGCGGTCGGAGACGCCGCCGAACAGGCTTTTGGCGGCCTCCCTGGGCCGGCGGCCGATGACAATGGTTCCGCAGTCGTGTTTCTTGGCCTGTTTGATCAGGTCGCGGCTGACGTTCAGGTTTCTTTCCATATTCAGCTGGGTGATGCGATTGGGCGCTACCCCGTGTTCCTTGAGCAGCTGGGCATGGGCATAGAAGAGGTAATTATCGAGGTCAAGGTACTGGTCGCACCACTCCTGGCCCCAGATTTCGTGGAATTCCACGGGCGCGGCGGGCACCTCGGAGCCGAAGAGGACGTTGGAGTGGTAGAGAAAGACCTCTGATTCCGGATGGGAACCGGCGATGTAGGCCAGGTGATCGGCCGCCAGCAGGGACTGGGGTGTGCTGTGCACCGCCAGGAGAAAGCGGCTGGAGGTGACCTCGCCGTCAATGATCCAGAGCGGGACATCGTGGCACCGGTCGATAAGAAAGGCAGAGACGCTGCCGACGAACAGTTCGCCCACCTTGCCCATGCCGCGGCGGCCAATGACCATGGCGTCGTAGATGCCTCTGCTCGCCTCGCGGTGGATGGAGGGGGCGGCCTGCACATGGCTCACCTCTGCGGCAAGGGTGACCCGATTTTCGGCGAAGCCGTTGCGGACCAGGCGTGCCCTGGCGTCACGGAGAAATTTTTCCGCGGTAATGCGCCGCCGCTCGGTCAGCGGGGCATGCTCGCGCAGTGGATCCACCTCGTACATCCAGTTCTGGCCGGTGCCGGCTTCTGACACCACTGCATGGAGGTGCAGGTTAATGGAGAGATCATCCTTGAACAGGAGGGCCAGATAATCAATGCTGTTCAGGCTGTAGGGCGAGCCGTCAACGGCCACCAGGATTTTTTTTTCCATATGCTTTCCTTTGCAGAAGTTGCACGGGCCATGCAATGCCGTCGATGATCGCCGCCAGCGTGTTGGCTCTGGAATTTTTTCCGGGAACTGGGTATTGTTGCCCGAAGGTTGATGGTGTCGTGCGATGCCATCAACACTAACCAGGGGAACAACATGCGCGACACTCAGCATACGACTGTATATCTTAAGAATTATACACCACCATCGTATCTGGTGGCAACCGTGGATCTCCGTTTTGAGCTGAATGAGAGTTCCACCCGGGTCACCAACCGGATGGAGATCAGGCGCAACCCGGCCGCCCTGCGGCAGGATATCCCGCTGGAACTCAACGGCGAAAAGCTGGGGGATCCCTTCTTGCTGCTCGATGGTGCAGAGCTTGGCCCGAAGCGCTTTGCCTATGACGGCAAGGTGCTGCGCATCGCGAATGTCCCCGACCGTTTTGTCCTGGAGGTAAAAAACCTGATTAATCCTGCAGCGAATACCGAACTGGAAGGGCTGTACCTGTCCAGCGGTAATTTCTGCAGCCAGTGCGAGGCCGAGGGGTTCCGCCGCATCACCTGCTTTCCCGACCGGCCGGATGTCATGGCGGTATTCACCACCACCATAGTTGCCGACCGGAAAAAATACCCGGTGCTTCTCGCCAACGGCAACCTTCGCGAAAAGGGTTTTCTCGATGACGGCCGCCACTTTGCGGTCTGGCACGATCCGTTTCCGAAGCCCTCTTATCTGTTCGCCCTGGTGGCCGGCGACCTGGCCAGGATCGAGGGCCGGTTTCGCACCCGCTCCGGCCGCGAGGTGGGCCTGCACATCTATGTGGAGCCGCGCAACCGCGACAAATGCGCGCACGCCATGGAGGCGCTCAAGAAGGCCATGCGCTGGGACGAAGAGACCTACGGCCTGGAATACGACCTGGACGTGTACATGATCGTGGCTGTGGACGATTTCAACATGGGGGCCATGGAAAACAAGGGACTCAACGTGTTCAATTCCAAGTATGTGCTGGCCCGGCCGGAGTCCGCCACCGATGCCGATTTTGAGGGCATCGAGCGGGTTATTGCGCACGAGTATTTCCATAACTGGACCGGCAACCGGGTCACCTGCAGGGACTGGTTCCAGCTGAGCCTCAAGGAAGGGCTGACCGTGTTCCGGGACCAGGAATTCACCGGCGATATCACCTCCCGCCCGGTCAAGCGGATCGAGGATGTGCAGATCATGCGCAACTATCAGTTCCGCGAGGATGCGGGACCGCTGGCCCACCCGGTCCGGCCCGACTCCTACATGGCCATCAACAATTTTTATACCCTGACGGTGTACGACAAGGGCGCTGAGGTGATCCGCATGCTGCACACCTTTCTTGGCCGGGAAGGGTTCAGAAAAGGCCTGGAGCTCTATTTCCAGCGCCATGACGGCCAGGCGGTGACCTGCGATGATTTTGTTGCGGCCATGCTCGATGCCAACGGCACCGAACTGCCCGGCTTCAAGCTCTGGTACAGCCAGGCCGGGACCCCGGTGCTGAAGTTCGCCGAGCGCTACGATGCGACCCGCCGCGAGTACCAGCTCGCCCTGAGCCAGACCTGTCCGCCGACCCCGGGCCAGCCGCACAAGGAACCGCTGCCCATGCCCGTGGCCATTGGCCTTCTCGGCGCGGACGGCCGCGAGCTGGATCTTGGCGGGGGCAGGGGGGGCGAGAAGGTGACGACGCGAATCCTGCATCTGCGGAAGGCGCAGCAATCCTTTGTCTTCACGAAAATCCCGGTGAAACCGGTGCTGTCCCTGTTGCGCAATTTTTCGGCGCCGGTCCGGGTGGAACAGGAGCGGCCCCTGGCGGAGCTGGCCTTGCTCATGGCCCATGACGCTGATCCGTTCAACCGCTGGGATGCCGGCCAGCAGCTGGCGCTCAAATTCATTCTGGAGGAGATTGAGCGCTGCCGGCAGGGAGAAGAGCCGCATGTCCCGGAACTCTTCTTGGATGCCTTTCGCCAGGTCCTGCTGGACGACAAGGCGGATCCTGCCTTTCTCGCCCTTGCCCTGGCACTGCCCCAGGACAACTGGATCGGCCAGCAGCTGCCGGTGATCGACCCGGGGGCCATTTTTACGGTGCTGCAGTCCTTTCGCCGCAGTTTGCGCGATGCACTGCACACCGAGCTTCAGGCCGTCTATGCGCGCAATCAGCCTGGCGGACCGTACCGCTACACCGCAGACGATGCCGGCCGCCGCAGCCTGAAGAACACCTGTCTCGGCTATCTCCTGACCCCGGACACGGATGGCCGGATCGCGCCGCACCTCCTGGATCTGGCGCAGCGCCAATATGCTGCCGCGGACAACATGACCGACCGGCTGGCGTCGCTGCGGGCCATCGTCAACGCCGACCGGGCCGCCGGCGACTCCCTGCTGGCCGGCTTTTACCTGGAATGGCAGGATGATCCCCTGGTGGTGGACAAATGGCTCTCTCTCCAGGCCCTGTGCACCCTGGCGGGCACCCTGGAACGGGTCAGGGCGCTGACCGGCCATCCGGCCTTCATCCTCAGGAATCCCAACAAGGTCCGGGCCCTGATCGGGGCCTTCTGCGCCGGCAACCAGGTCGGGTTCCACGAGGCCGGCGGCGCCGGCTATGCCTTCCTGGCGGACTATGTCATCCGCCTGGACCCCATGAACCCGCAGATCGCCGCCCGCCAGCTGACGCCCCTGACCACCTGGCAGCGCTTTGATGGGGAGCGGCAGACGCTCATGCGCCGCCAGCTGGAACGGATCATGGGGACCACCGGTTTGTCCGGCGAGGTGGCGGAAGTAGTTGGCAAGAGCCTGCAGACGTCGGTCCGGGGCTGAGCCCGCCGGAGCCGCGCCCCTTTGCATGGCTGGTTGCCCCATAGGCGGGCTGCCGGGGTTCGGAAAACATGGACAGGAGGAGAATGACATGCAGAACAGCAAATATATCACCGTACTGGTTCCGGGTGGATTGCTGGATTTGGGCAAAGTGGAGGCGATAAGCCTGGTCGCCGGAAAGTATGATCTCACCTGTTATCTCACCTCGGCCCAGAACCTTAGGCTGCTGGGCGCAAGTGATGATAATCTGGAGGAGATCAAGGGGGCGCTGGCTGGCCTTGGCCTGATCGTCAAGGAACCCGGCAGATTTCCGAAGCCCAGGATCTGCTTCGGGATGCCCTATTGCAATCTGGGCCTGGTTGATACCTTTGCCCTGTCCGACAGGATCTGGAGCCGGTTCGGCGGCCGTACCGGGGTAAAACCGAAATTAAAGATCGCTCTTTCCGGGTGTCCGGCCAGCTGCGCCGGGTCCATGCTGGTGGATATCGGCATCATCGCCACCAGGAACGGCTTTGATATGTATGCCGGCGGCAAAGGCGGCGCCCTGCCCAAAATCGGCAAGCTGATCGCCCGCGGCCTTACCGAGGAGGAGGCCGTGGATCTGGTCGGCGAACTAGTGGATTACCACGCAAGCAAGACCGGGAAAAAGCAGAGGATGGCCAAGCTGATCGATGAACCTGATTTTCCCAAGAGGATAACGTCGTAAGCCGGTCCTCCTCTCCGCGAAAAAAACATTACTTCTTCGTCATGTTCCAGTCAAATTGCGGTTGAAAAATCCTCGTGCTGCTCAGGGTGCGCTATGAGTTCCCTGGTATGATCTCGAAGGCTTACTTGTTCCGTTTCGCTGCTGCTATCTTGCTGACCGTCGAATAATGAAGATTAAGAGCATCAGCGATCTCTTGCAGCGTGTACCCATAGGTGATATGGGCCTCACTGATCCGCATGTTCCGCTGTAGCCGATTTTCTGCCTGAATATCGGTAAAGAGACGGGACAGCGGTGGGCGTCCCGGATATCGCTGCGCACGGGGGATATTTCTCATTCCCTGCCTGGCTTCCAGATATTTGCGCATTCCCGCTGCAAAGGCATCGCTTCCTAGGAAAATGTGGCTGAACGGTTTTTTTTCGGGTCGGACCGGGCCAGCCAAGCCCTCAGCAACGAATTGGCAGTATCTCTGCCGGGCTGTAGTTCGTCTCTCGGCAAACTGATCCAACACCCAGTCGACGGTCAAGTACGCAGGCACCTTGACGCCCCAAGCCGTATTTGTATAGCTGCTCCACCTCCACTCTTCCGGTTTTGCGACCAGGCCGACCTGTACCGGCAATTTCACCACATAGCGGCAAAACTCCAGCAGCCGGCTTCCTTTTTCCGCAAGTATTGCCTTGTATCGGCCCTGGAATACATGCCCCGATCTTTGGTGGGCGCGATTGAAGGTTTGCGTATAAACCCCGTTTAATTGCCGCATCCCCAAGGACAAGTTGGGATGAGGGGTCTCGACGATGAGATGATAGCGGTTGTCCAGCAGACAATAGGCGTGACAAAGCCAGTTGTATTTCTCCACGACGCTTGCAAGAATATCGAGAAAAGCCTGGCGGTCGGCCTCCGTCAGGAAGATGTCCGCCCGTGCACTGCCGCGGGAAGTCACATAATAGACTGCATCGGCATATTCGATTCGCAGAGGTCGAGCCATATTGAACCATTATCACCTCATCGCAAAAATTTCAAGCCCTGACCCCATGAGCAAAATTTTTGACATAATAATATTATCTATTTTTTTATTTTCAAAACCTGACCCTTTTTTTGCTGTATCGTGCCTGGTTATAAGTGCTGCTGCAAACAAATCAAGTCCTGGCCCTGGGGGTCATTTATTTGGCATATTCAGGAGTTGTTTGGCCGGGCCTGCCGGGGTGAAAAAATCAAGATCGCGAGAAGGGATATCTGGTAAGCTATGGCGGGTCGGAAGCGGGATATTTCGGTATCATCGGCACAAGGATCTGCTCATTTGACTGTGCAGGCGGCAAGGGCTGGCCCCAGTTCAGGATCAGTAAGATAATCGCTGGGGATTTGCCGCGGGCGAGATCACTATTCCCAACTGCAAAGCTGTTAGTTGCTGCGGCAACGGTAAACCGCGAAACGCCGCTCACCCTGAAATATTTCCGATACCGGCAGAATCGTGTCGCCACCCATTTCCGCAGCACTGTTTCGGCCAAGGATGAAGAGTTCGTCTTCAACCCTTTTCTGATCGCGTTTGAAAGCGCCAACCCTGTCAAGAAGGGAAACAGTCGCTTTGCCTATCTGTATGCAGCCAGCGACCTCTGCCGGACTCAAAGCCACCCGGACTTTGTCGCCACCGGGGGTAGGTTTCACCCATGTACAGCCGCTGACCAGAAGAATACCAAGAAATGCAGTTGCCAAGACTTTCATGTTCTCTTTCCTTTGCTCGTTAAGAAAGGACATCAGGATGAAAATGCAAAGTTCTGAACTTAGCAGGGATATTGCCCCATGCTTTGAACACAATCCACTAATGGGGTGTTGATCCGCGAAGTCGTTTATATTGAGACAATGACGGTAATTTGAACCATTGTCTAGGTTAAAGAGTAGACCCTCATTGATTTTTTGCCGAGGAGTTCTTAAGCATGCTGAGCCGGGGGGGGTGACGGACGGTTTTCATTTTCCCTTCGGTTTGCAACGGCTATTGGGTGTATAATAAAAAAGTACCGGCCGATGGTCCCTTGTCATGGAGGATCGCATGTGACCAGTTCTCCCGCCAAACCTGCCGTCCCTGCTGTTTACCTGGCCTATGACGGATCCATCAATGCCGACTGGGTTTCGCGCTACGCAATCCGCATTGCCGCCAATCTGGAGGACAGGAAAATCTTCCTGGTCCACATCCCGGACGGCACATTCACGCCCGAAACCATCCGACTCAAGATCCAGGCAATTGCTAGCGAGTGCGCTGCGCACGAAATCACGCTGCACTGTGATCAGGTCCCCCTGCGCCGCAGCGTTTTCCGCACCCTGTTGGAAGCCATCCCGCCGGGTCCGGAGAGTATTTGCATTTGCGGCGCCCGGATTACGTCGCGGAGGGGTGGGTTTCTGCGGGGGACCATTTCCGAGCAGCTTCTGGAGGCCAGAAGATTCAACGTCCTGGCGATCCGGGTGGTAATGCCCGGTCTCCTCGGCAGTCCTGATGATCTGCTTTTTCCCCTGGCCGGCCATCCCCGGGGATTTTGCACGGCCATGCCGTTTTTTCATCTGCTGGCGCCAGGCATCCGCAACCTCTACCTCATCAGGATCATGCTGGTCAATCCGCTTCTGCTCCGTTATCTGACAAGGTCGCAGTATCGGGCCATCTATCGCCGGGGTCTCGACTACCTGCAGCTGGTCACCAGGGAGATAACCCAAGCGGACGCCGAGCACAGGGTTCATGTGGATGCCCGGGTCATCCTGGCCGCCGACTGGGTCAGAGAGATTCTGGTCCAGGCGAGCGAACTGCGGACCCAACTGATCCTCCTTGGGGCCACCGAGGAGCACTTTCCCTCTTCGCTTCTGCGGGCGGGGAAGATCGAGGCGCTCCTGCGAAAAACGCCCTGTGATGTTGCCATCTACCGGAAGGTATGAACACGCAACCCAGGCAGATCCAGTTCCTTGAACCGCACGATGTCTTCGTCCATCTGCATACCAGGGAGCAAGGGCTTTCGCAGGCTGAGGTCCGGGAGCGATTGCGGCATATCGGCCCCAATTCCTTCGAGGTTCCGGATCGTTCCCGCTGGCTGAAGAGCCTGCTTCGCCAGTTCACCAATTTTTTCGCCCTCCTCCTCCTGATTTCGTCCCTGCTCTGCGGCATCGCGCATCGCATCAATCCTGGGGAGAACATGGATATCCTCGGCTGGGCCATTCTCGGAGTGGCCCTGCTCAATGCCCTGTTCAGTTTCTTCCAGGAATACCGGGCGGAACGGGCGATGGCCGCCCTGAAGGCCTTCCTGCCGCAGACGGTCGAGGTACGAAGGGAAAACGGAATTGCGCGGGTACCGGCCACGGAGGTGGTCCCCGGCGACATCCTGCTGCTTGCGGAAGGCAACAAGATCACCGCCGATGCGCGGGTAATCCGCTCCGAGAGCCTGCAGGTCAACAATGCCCTGCTCACCGGTGAGGCCAATCCCTGCCGGCTCGTCGCCGGTCCGGTGGCCGGCCGCCTCGAGGAGAGTGAAAATATCGCCTTTGCAGGCGCCTCCGTGCTCCGGGGAAGCGGCGAGGCGGTGGTTTTTGCCACCGGCCTGCGCACCGAATTCGGCAAGGTGGCCCATCTGTCCCAGACCATCCGGCGCACCGATTCTCCGCTGGAGCGGGAAACATCGCGCATGGTCAGGATCCTGACGGTGATCGCCTGCTGCATGGGCCTGGTTTTTTTTCTCTACGGGGTGGTCATCGGCAGGTCGCTGTGGGTCAATCTGGTGTTCATGATGGGGATCATTGTCGCCAATGTCCCGGAAGGGTTGCTGCCCACCTTCACCCTGTCCCTGGTCATGGGCAGCCTGCGCATGGCCCGCAAGAATGTACTGGTAAAGAGCTTGAACGCGGTGGAGGCCCTGGGCGCGGTTCATGTCATCTGTTCGGACAAGACCGGCACCATTACCCAGAACCGTCTGCATATCGCCGGGATAGTTGATCCCCTGTCCGGGGAACCGCTATCCGGGGAGGAACGTTCCCGGCTTCTGACCTGCGCCCTGACCGCATCGGAAGTGCGTGTCGCCGGGAACGACTATCTCGGCGATCCCCTGGACCGTGAAATAGCGCGCGCGTACGGGGAAAACAGGGAGGTCGCAGCATTTCTGCAGACGATTTCCCGTTCCTTTCCCTTTGATCTGGAGAAAAAACGCGCTGCCGGTATTTCATCCCAATCCGGCCAATATCAGTTCGCAGTGAAGGGTGCCTATGAATCGCTCCGGCCCATGCTGGCAAGCGTGGCGGCCACCGGTGGTCTGAGTGGGGGAGCGAAGGGGACGCGGGCCGCTGACCAGGTGGCACTTGCCAGGGTGGAGGAAGTTGCGGCGGCAGCCGCCGCGCAGGGACACCGGGTCATTGCGGTGGCGTCAAGGGTCCTCAATGGTCAGGAGGTGAAATCGGTTGCACTCGGCACGGAGGATGCCGCTCTCCAGGAGCAGCTGGAACGGGAACTGGTCCTCGCCGGCCTGTTGATCCTGGAAGACCCTGTCCGTCCCGAGGTGCCGGCGGCGGTAGCCAAATGTCATGCTGCCGGGATCGAGGTGATGCTGATTACCGGCGATCATCCGCGGACCGCCTGGGCCGTGGCCCGCAAGTGCGGGATCGTCACCGGCGAGGCCGAGGGGCGGTTCCTCACCGGGGACATCCTTGCCGGACTGACCATGCAGGGCCTGCAGGATGAAATAACCCGCGGGGTGCGGGTCTTTGCCCGGTCCACTCCGGAACAGAAAATGAAAATTGTGGCGGCCCTGAAGGCTTTGGAAAAGGTAGTGGCCATGACCGGCGACGGGGTGAATGACGCGCCGGCGCTCAAGGCAGCCGATGTCGGTATCGCCATGGGACTGCAGGGCACGGATGTGGCCCGTGAATCGGCGCAGATCATCCTGCTGGATGACAATTTCGCCTCCATCGTCGACGGAGTCGAAGAGGGGCGGACCGTGTACGACAATATCCGGAAATTCACCAGCTACGTGCTGGCCAGCAATGTGCCGGAGATGCTGCCGTATCTGCTGTTCATCCTCTTTCCGATTCCCCTGGCGCTGGGGGTTATTCATATCCTGTCCATCGATCTGGGCACGGATATTGTTCCCTCCATGGGCCTGGGGCAGGAACCGCCGGAAAAGGACGTGATGAACCACCCACCGCGTTCGGAAAAACAGCCCTTGCTCTCCCACGGCCTTCTCGTGCACAGCTACCTGTTTCTCGGCCTGCTGGAGGGGGCATGGTCCCTGTTCCTTTTTTTTCTGGTGCTGGTCGGCGGCGGCTGGCATTTCGGCATGGAGCTGACGCCTGCCGATCCTCTGCACCGGTCGGCAACCGGGATCGCCCTGGCGAGCATCCTGCTCATGCAGATCGGCAACCTGATCGGCCGGCGTTCGCATTCCGGATCTGGGCTGGACCGGGGCCTGCTGAACAATTTTCTGATCCTGGCAGGAATCAGCATCCAGGTGGTTTTTTCCTGGGCTGTCCTCTATTCGCCGCCGGTGCAGAAAATCATGGGGACCGGCCCGGTGCCGCTGCAGCTCTATGGTCTGGCCTGGCTTGGAATCTTGGTCATCTTCGGCGCCGATTATCTGCGCAAGAGGATAGTCGCGCATCGGCAACGGAAAAACCATGCGGCGCAGGAATCTTGCGCGGCCTGACTGGTCCCTTTCATTCTCGTAGACCAGACTCAATGGAGAATTGGACAGGTATTGATTTACAGATTTATATTTGATATCAATATGGTATCTTGTTTATTAGAATGTCTAAATATGAGAGAGGCAGTAAGGATGGTGACCACTGTTGCCCTTGGGTTCCCGGTGCCTTGGCGGCGGTTTGGTATGTGAGCAAGATTTCATGATGTAATATCTTGACTTTTCGAAAAAATGAGTTTTATAATTATATTAATGAGGGTGAAGAATTGAACTGCCAGGAATGCCGCCCGGAACAAAGCCGCTCAGTGGTATTTAGACTGGCTATCATGAACAGAATCGAATAAATAGGACAAGGTTGCCATGCCCATTTCAACAACTGTCCAAAGAGTGATGAGCCAGACGTATGCCGATGAGTATACGCCCTTCATACCTCAGGATGTTGCCCTGATGGTTGTCAAGGAGCATATGCCGCTGGTCAAGGCCTGGCGTCTTCGGCTGAATATGTCCGTTGAAGAGATCGCCGCCGCAGCGGGCATGCTTCCCAACGAAGTGATTCAATTTGAGAGGAGGGAGAACAGCTTTTCCCGTTCACTTCTTAACGTTGCCCGGGCCATGAACCTGGACATCACCCAGATCGTCGATACCGCAAATTGACAGAAGATGTTCCGCCCTCTTTCCGATAACGCGGCAAGGAAACCCGAGATTGAGTCGTTGCGAGCGTAGCGATTTCTTCTCGATTTTTTATCCTTAATCAGTCGCTCCCAATTTTATTGCCACCCAGTGATTCCAGAGGGCTCTTTCCTCGACTTTCCTTTTGCCAGGCATTGACCTGATTTCCGTCAGGGCTGCCCGGCTTTCATCCTCCTTGTGCTGTTGATGCTTCCGGACTGAACATTGAACAGCGTCTCGCAGCCTTTTTCTCCCGTGCCCTTCATATATCGGATGAGATCAGTCTCCCCTTCTCGCGTGCTGGCTAAAGGGGCTGAAAAGCACGAAATATTTCGATAATCATTTTAACATGCTGATATGTAATGGAATAGAGTTTCATTGCCTTGCTATTTTCCCCGTATTGTCGTTTAATTATACAAACGGCACTGGTCATGTGCTCCAATCATGCGATGAAGAAGGGTGCCCGGCAGTGGATTTGAATTATGTCAGGAAACAGGAAGAACCGGTGCAGTAAATGTTGTCAGAACCGTTCCGTCAGGGTGCAGATCCCGTTTGCATGAAACCATACCGACGCATCTGGTCCGCATGGCTGGCAGCTTTTCTCCTGTCGCTTCTGCAGAGCAGCGCCCCCGGCCTCTCCTGGGCCACCACCTACTACGTCAACCCCTCCGGCAGCGATGTCGGCCCCGGAACCCATGCCCAGCCCTGGCAGACCATCTCCAGGGCGGCTGATATACTGGTGGCCGGCGACACCGTGCTTATCGGGGCCGGCACCTACCGGGAAAGCATAGTTCCGGCCAATTCCGGCGCTTCCGGCCGGTATATCACCTATGCTGCCCAGGAGGGGGCGACAGTCATCGTCGACGGGGCCTCGATCAACCTGGAGGAGTACACCGGCCTGGTCTATATCGCATACAAAAGCTACATCAAGGTTTCCGGGCTGCAGATCCGCAACGCCGGGCCGAATCCGAACAATGCGGGGATCCTGGTGGACGGGTCCCATCACATCACCATCCAGGGCAACAAGACCTATAATACGGTCTCCTCCGGCATCGGCGTGTGGAGCAGCAGCGAGATCACCGTGGAAGGCAACGAGGTTGAGCTTGCCTGCAACGACGGACAGCAGGAATGCATAACCGTGGCCGGGACCTCCGGCTTCACCGTGTCCGGCAACCATGTGCACCATAACGGCCCGGGGAGCAACGGCGGCGAGGGGATTGACGCCAAGGACGGGTCGAGCAACGGCAGGATCTCCGGCAACCATGTCCATGATCTGAGCAGGCTCGGCATCTATGTTGATGCCTGGGACAAGCATACCTTCGGGATCACCATAGACAAGAACAGGGTGGACAACTGCAGGAATGACGGGATAACCCTTGCCTCGGAAATGGGAGGGCTCCTGGAGGATGTCTTGGTCAGCAACAATGTGGTCTCCAATAATCTCCTGCACGGCATTGCGGTTACGCCCAACGGCCCGGTCGCCGCCCCGCCCATGCGCAACCTCACCATCGTCAACAACACCTTGCACCATAACGGCGACGGGAGCGTGCCATCTCCCTGGGGCGGCGGGATTGTTGTGGACAATCCCAACCTGGAATCCCTGCTGATCAGAAACAACATATTCAGCGACAACCTGTTTTTTCAGATTCTGCTGGATGTCCCGGTAATCGGCCTCCAGGTCGACCACAACCTGATTGACGGCTTCAGGGGGTATGAGAACGAAATACTGGGTGCTTCGCCGGTAACCGGCAATCCCCTCTTTGTCGATGCCTCCGCCGGCAATTACCGTTTGCAGGCCGGGTCGCCGGCCATCGACAAGGGCGCGGCAGGCAGTGCCCCGGCCGACGATTACGATATGATCAAGCGGCCCCAGGGGGCAGGCGTCGATATCGGCGCCCATGAATATGTACCAGGCAGGCGTTCTGCCCTTGCCGGCATCCTTTTCCTGTTGCAGCAGCATTGACCCGTCGGAGGCAATGGCGCCTACAGTCAGGCATACCGCCCTGCGCAAGGCGTCTGCAGAGATCTGGATGAGGTATCTGTCATGAAATCAGCCCGGCCTGTTATTCTTGCCCTTCTTCTGCTCCTGTCCGTTGTTTCCCTGGCAGTCGCCCAGGCCCCGGCCACCCTTGCGGAAAGATTGTTTTTTGAGCTGTGGAGCGACAACTCCTATCGCAGCACCAATTTCGGCGCGGATGAACCGGCATATCGGGAGGATGATTTTTTCCAGCCCGCCTACCGCGAGGAAGACTATCTCCTCTCCCAGCTGTCGCTGCAGGCAGGTCTCCGCACCGCCGTCGCCGACTCCCTGTTTTTTGATATGCGCCTGTCCTTTGAGCTGACCGGCGACTGGGCCAATGAGGAGTGGAATGATGCCTACTGGAACAACATGGTTGCCTGGGGACCAGGCGCCAGGCTGAGTTACGAGACCTCTGCCGAGGAGGACGAAAACCGGGCGCTGTGGGTGAGCGACTTCAATGCGGAATTTTTCGCGGATCTGCTCTTCAGCGACGACTCACCGGACCAGGGCAAGGAACGGATTCCTGCCCTTGATGCCCGCGACAATTTCCGCACCGGCCTGAGCGTGTGGTCCGCCATTGACAGCAGGGAAATGTTCTCCGGCGCGATGAGCTTGTGGGCCGAGATCTGGGCAGAGGCGGCCTATGAGACTACGGCCTTCGCCGAGGAACCGGCTGAGGATTTTTATCCCCTGAACCTGGATATCCTTGCAGGACCGCAGTTTCCTGTCGGCAGGATTGCGGTGCAGCCCTATGCCGCCATCACCGTGAGCTGCGACCTGGGCGATGAAGCCTGGAACAAGGAACCCTGGCTGAACAATGTGACCTGGGGCCCGGGCTTCAGGCTGTCCATGGGCGACCTGGTCCCGATAGCCGAGGCGGACCTCTATCTCTATGCCGAATACCTGGAGGTCGATTATTTTTCCAGGGTTGATGAGGAATCCTATGCGTACAGCGCGGACGAGGATTTCCGCGCCGGGATCGAACTCTACCTTCCCTTTGGCGCAACCAGGGACCGGATAAAACGACATTAACTGCCTGGGCGGACAGCAATGCGATTCCCGATTCTGACTTTGACGCTTTATGCCTCCCTGCTGATCCCCGTGGTTTTCCTTGCCCCCTGCGGCGTGAAGGCCGCAGCCCGCACCGCCCTGGTCATCGGCAACGGCGATTACGCGGAGGCTCCCTTGCGCAATCCGGTCAATGACAGCCGGGATATGGCAAAAGTCCTCGAACAGCGTGGGTTTACCGTGCTGCATCTCGAGAACGCGGATCGTGCGCGGATGCGGCGCGCGGTTCGCGAGTTCGAGGAGATCCTGGCCGAGAACAAGGGGACGGGCCTCTTTTATTATGCCGGCCATGGCGTCCAGGTAGAGGGCCGGAACTATCTGCTCCCAGTCGGAGCGGATATTGCCGGCGAATTCGAGGTGGGGGATGAGGCTGTCCTAGCCGATTCGGTCCTGGAAGCCATGGCCTACGCAAAGAACGACTTGAACATCGTCATCCTCGATGCCTGCCGCAACAACCCCTTCCCCCGAAGCTTCCGCTCCGTGACCCGTGGCCTGGCCCGCATGAAGACCGTGGGCAGCGGGATGCTGATTGCCTATGCCACCGCCCCCGGGAACGTCGCCATGGACGGGGAAGGACGAAACGGCCTGTATACCGGGCATCTCCTGGAAGCCATTGCCACACCGGGCTTGAGCATCGAACAGGTCTTCAAGTCCGTGCGGCAGAAGGTGATGGCTGAGACCGGCAACCGTCAGACCCCTTGGGAAGAGTCATCCCTGACCGGTGATTTTTATTTTTCCGAGAAAACGCAGGCCGCTGGAGCTGTTCAGACGGAGACACGCCCGGATTCATCGGCGGCGCAACAGCCGTCTTCCGAGCTCATCTTCTGGCAGGGGATTTCCGCCAGCCAGCAAGGTGCGGATTATGAGGAATACCTGCGCCGCTATCCGGATGGCGTCTTTTCGTCCTTGGCGCGCAGCCGCCTGGCATCATTGACGGCAACCGGCGGCCAGGCGGGCCCTCCGGCAAACTCCGGCCCCCGCAGCGGAGCTGCGTTGCCCATGGGCGAACATCCCGAGCGGCTTCTGGGAACCTGGCAACACAAGTTCGCCGAAAACAGGAAGGAGGCGTATCTCCAGTATTCCTTCAGCAGGGACGGTACCGGCAGCATCGAAAGCGAAGAGCCTGACGGCGGCTGGTGGGCGGAACGGGTGCAGTGGCAGGTGCAGGGCGACACGCTGGCCGTCCGCTATGGTGAAGAGGAGCATACCTTCCGCCTCGTGGCGGTTGCTGCCGATGCCTTGACGCTCCTCGGCCTCAAGGGCGACCTGCGGGATGAACAGGTGGTCCTGCAGCGAGTGAGTTCTGAAACTGCGTCCTCATTCCAGGGGCAGGCCCGGATGTTTGCGGGGATCTGGAAGGACACCTGGCAGGATGAGGGCAAGCCCGCCTACCAGACCTATACCCTCAACGAGGACGGTACCTACCTGGACCAAGGGCAGACAGGCAGTGAGCAGTGGTCGGAGAAAGGAGCGTGGCACATCGACAACGATCTCCTGGTCCTCCAGGCCGATGGCGATACCCGGAAGTTCCGCATCGTCCATATCCGGGACAAGGCGCTGGATCTCATCGACCTGTCCCCGGAGTCTCTGGGTCAGGGGACCCGTTTCTTCCGGGTGGAGAAATAACAGAAGGCGAGACATGAAAGCGGTGGGGGCCCTGAACCGCAGGGTTGGCGGAAATTCCTGTTTCCGTACGATCTTGCCCCTTCAGGTTAATGGATCAGTCTGCCTTTTTGAATTCAGCCACCAGTGCCTGGATGGAGGCCTTGGCATCGCCAAAGTACATCCGGGTGTTTTCACCGTAGAACAGGGCGTTTTCGATCCCGGCAAACCCCGGTTTCATCGACCTTTTCAAGACGATGACCGTCCTCGCCCGATGGGTTTCGATGATGGGCATGCCGTAGATTGAACTGTTTTCATCGTTCAGGGCCGCGGGGTTGACCACGTCGTTGGCGCCGATGACTACGCAGACATCGATGGAGTCCATCCGCGAATTGATGTCATCCATCTCGATCAGCTGGTCGTAGGGGACATTCGCCTCGGCCAGGAGGACGTTCATATGCCCTGGCATCCGGCCGGCCACCGGGTGGATGGCATACATGACTTCGGCGCCGTTTGCCTCCAGCAGGTCGCCAAGCTCCTTGGTCACATGCTGGGCCTGGGCTACTGCCAGGCCGTAGCCGGGGACAAAGGCCACCGAGTCGGCAGCCTCGAGGATGTAGAAGACATCCTCTGCCGAAGCCGGCCTGACTTCGCCCTCCGGCCCGTCACCCCTGGCCTTGCTGGTAGTCGCGCCAAATCCAGAAAAGAGGACGTTGGCCAGGGAACGGTTCATGGCCTTGCACATGATCTTGGTGAGGATGATGCCGCTCGCTCCGACCAGGGAGCCCGCGACGATCAAAATGTTATTGCCGATGACGAATCCCGCTGCGCAGGCGGCCAGCCCTGAATAACTGTTCAACAGAGAGATGACTACCGGCATGTCAGCCCCGCCGATGGGGATCACCGAGGTGACGCCGAAGACCAGGGCAATGATGACGATAAGGATGAATATGCCGTAGAGGCCGTCAGCATTCACCGCGAACATAACGGCAGCCAGAATGGCAGCCAGAAGGATGGCGCCATTGATCAGGTGCTGTCCGCTGAAGAGCACAGGCTTGCTCGGGATCATCTCGCTCAGCTTGCCGAAGGCCACTATGCTGCCGGAAAAGGTCACGCCGCCGATAAAGGCGGACAGTGCGGCGACAATGCCGATAAAGACACTCAAGTCAGGGTTCTGCTGGTATTCGGCCCATGCAAGCAGCAGGCTGGACAGGCCGCCGAACCCGTTGAACAGGGCGACCATTTCGGGTATGGAGGTCATTTCCACCTTGTAGGCGGCGAACAGGCCTACGGCAGAGCCGATGACCACCCCGAGGAGAATCCATTTGAAATCGAGACCCTGGGCGAAGAGGGTGGCGATGATCGCCAGCAGCATGCCCGCCGCCGATACCAGGTTGCCTTTCCTCGCGGTGGCAGGGGAGCTGAGCATCTTCAGCCCGAAAATGAACAGGGCGGCCGAGATGACATAGACAAAGTTGATGGCAAGGAAGGAAAGGCTCATTTCGCGTCTCCCTGGTCTTTCTTCTTGAACATTTCAAGCATCCTGTCGGTCACCGCATAACCTCCGACCACGTTGATGGTGGCAAATGTTACGGCCAGGGTGCCGAGAAAAATAGCGAGGGCGTGGTGCTCGCTCTTCAGGGAGGCGATGGCACCGATCATCGTGATGCCCGAAATGGCGTTGGAGCCCGACATCAGCGGAGTATGCAGGGTGGACGGAACCTTGGAGATGAGCTCAAAACCCAGGAATATGGACAGAACAAAAACAAAGGTTAAGAAAACGGCTTCCATAACTTCCTCACTTTTTCATGATTTTTTTGTACATTTCATTGACAATCGCCCCGCCGTGGGTAATGAGGGCCCCCTTGATAATCTCGTCATCAAGTTTCAGGCAGAAGGCATTGTCCTTCTTTCCCCAGAAATGGGCGACAAAGTTGCCGATGTTGGCTGAATACATCTGGCTGGCGGTCTGGGCCACCCTGCCGGGCAGGTTGCCCAGGCCGATCACCTTGACGCCTTCGACCTCGACGATTCTGTCCACTTCAGAGCCCTCAACATTGCCCCCGGTCTCCACGGCCATGTCGACGATAACGCTGCCCGGCTGCATTTGGGCGATCATTGCTCGATCGATGATCCGCGGCGCCGGGCGGCCGAAGAGCTGGGCGGTGGTGATGACCACGTCTGCCTGGGCGCAGGCCTTGGCCATGCCCTCCTTCTGCAACTGCATCTGCGCCGGGGTCAGCGCCTTGGCGTAGCCGTCTTTGGTCTGGCCGGTTTCGCCCAGATCGATCTTGACGAACTTTGCCCCCAGGGACTTGACCTGTTCCTCAACAACCGGCCTGGTGTCAAAGGCCTCGACCCGGGCGCCGAGCCGGCGGGATGTGGCGATAGCCTGCAGGCCGGCGACGCCGACGCCAATGATGAACACCCGAGCCGGCTTGATGGTGCCCGCCGGGGTGGTCATCATCGGAAAGACCTTGTCCAGCTGCTCGGCGGCCAGGATAACCGACACATAGCCGCCCAGGTTGGCCTGAGAACTGAGAACGTCCATTTTCTGTGCCAGGGTGGTCCGGGGCAGCATCTCCAGGCTGACCGCGCTGATGCCGGCGGCAGCCAGTTCATCCACCAGCTCGACCTCCCGGAAGGGATCAAGGTAGCTGATGTGAACGCACCCCTTTTTCATCAACAACACATCCTCGCGGGGCGGTTTGCGCAGGCGCAGGACGAGGTCCGCGCCCTTCAGTAGCCCTTCCCGCGACGGGCTGATCCTGGCGCCGACTTTTGCATAGGCCTCGTCTGCTAAACGGCAGATGTGCCCAAGTCCGGCTTCAATTTCAACCTCTGCCCCGAGCTTGACCAGCTTTTCAACGGTTTGCGGGATAAGCGGGATCCGCAACTCACCCTGGAGGTTTTCCTTCATAACCGCAATTTTCATACGCTTGCTCCTTGTGAATTGGCTCCAACGCAGGAGATAATTGTGCGGGAACAGGAAAGGCCAGGTTGCTCGGTATACGCCGGAATGCAACTGGCTCGCGTTATCAGCAGGCCTGTTTCCACAGGTGCACAAAATAGGTGTCTTTTTACACGAAACTTGCGGGAAATCCTACAAAGAATAACACATTGGCACATTAATCGATCAAGTTACTGTTCTTCGAGGATGGATCTGAGTTCGGCGAGGGTGGTGCAGCCGGTGATTTGCCGGCGAAGCCGGGTTGCTCCCGGCAGGCCGCAAAGATAGCGGGCAAGATGGTGCTTGCTTTTGAACACCGCCTTGCGTTCCGGCAGGAAGCGCTCGATCAGGGCAAGGTGACGGAGGATGACCGGTTTTCTGGCGGCCAGGGTCGGTGGGCGCCCCTCGGCCTTGAAGACCCAGGGATTGCCCAGGGCGCCGCGGCCGATCATGACCGCGTCGCAACCGGTTTCGGTCATCATTCGCAGGCCGTCCTGGTAGGTGAGGATGTCACCGTTGCCGATCACCGGCACGGAAACGCTCTTCCTGACCTGGGCGATCACCTGCCAGTCGGCAGTGCCGCCGAAGCCCTGGGACCAGGTCCGGCCGTGCACGATCAAGGCTGAGGCTCCGGCACCTTCTGCCATCCTGGCAAAATCGGAGGCGATGATCGCCTCCTGCTGCACGCCGCTGCGAAATTTCACGCTCACCGGCAGGGAGGTATTGACGCAGACCGAGCGGATGATCGCCTCGGCCAGCGAAAAATTCTTCATCAGCGCAACGCCAGCCCCTTTTCTGGTCACCTTGCGGACCGGGCAGCCCATGTTGATGTCGATGGCATCGATGGGGCTGCGGCTGATAATGGCGGCGGCCTCGCCCATGACCTGCGGGTCGCTGCCAAACAGCTGGAAGGCCACCGGCCGCTCCTCCGGCACCGTGGCAAGGAGTTCGCGGGTCTGCTCCTGGCCATAGACCAGACCATGGCAGCTGATCATTTCGGAATAGCAGAGGCCCGCACCCTGCTCGCGGCAGAGCAGCCGGAACGAGACGTCCGTGTACCCGGCCAGCGGGGCAAGAATGAAGGGAGATTGTAATGGAACTGAGCCAAGTTGCATAAATCCCTCATGGGGGAAGGGAGAGGTGGGCAGGACCATTTTCCTGTTGTTATTCTGTGCCAGTGTATTATAACGATTTGCATATTTTTGCCACGGGTGATATCGCCGCACCCTCTCTGTTTTTCTCGCAGATTGCACAAAGACCAGGTCGAACGCTTTTACGGAGCCAGTCATGACCCTGCACCTCGATGTGAACAAGCCACAGTTGTCGCCTGACGAGATCAGCGCCCTTCGCGAGATGCGCACCAGGTGCGCCCGCCGCATCCTTCTCTCCACCACCCTCGCAGCTTCAGGACATCCGGGTGGATCGCTCTCCGCGCTGGACATGCTCCTGGTGACCTACGGCCTCATCAAGCACAAACCGGAAGATCCGCGTTTTGCCGGCCGCGACCGGGTGGTGGTCAGCATGGGCCACATCTCGCCGGGGGTGTACAGCACCCTGGCCGAATACGGCTATTTTACCGAGGATGATTTTCTCAGCGGGTTCCGCCGCACCGGTTCCGGGTTTCCCGGCCATGTCGAGTATATTGCGCCCGGGGTCGAGTGGGATACCGGCAACCTGGGGCAGGGCATTTCCGCGGCCGTGGGCATGGCCCTTGCCTTCAAGATGAAGCACCTGGACAACCGGGTGTTCTGCCTGACCGGCGACGGCGAGCACCAGAAGGGCCAGGTGGCGGAGGCCATCCGTTTTGCTCGCAAGTACCAGCTGGATAACCTGACCGTGCTGGTGGACCGCAACCACCTGCAAATCTGCGGCGATACCGAGGAGATCATGCCCCAGTCCATCCGTGCCCTGTACAGCGCCCTGGGTTGGCAGGTCAGGTACCTGGCGGACGGGCACGACGTCAATGCGATCTTCAAAGCCCTGGCCGAGGCCTACCGCAACCGAAGCGGCCTGCCCACGGTGATCGTGGCGCGCACGGTCATGGGCAAGGGCGTCTCCTTCATGGAGAACCTGGCCAAGTATCACGGCTCCCCCCTCAAGCAGGAGCAGCTGGAACAGGCCCTGAACGAACTGGGGGTGGTCAACGACTTTGCCGAGTGGCAGAAAAAACGCCAGGAGCCGGTTCGTACCGACACCATCATGGCCTCCCTTTCCCTCTATCCGCGGATAAATCAGGGTTCTCCCATCGTCTATGAGGCCGACAAGAAGACCGACAACCGCTCCGCCTTCGGCAATGCCTTGCAGAGTCTGGCCGAGGCCAATAATAGCGATGCGGCCAATCCCAGGATCGTCGGCGTCTCCTGTGACCTGGAGGGGTCGGTGAAAATGGGCGGATTCCGCAAGCACAGCCCAAAGGCCTATATCGAGGCCGGTATCCAGGAACATCATGCCGCCGGCATGTCGGGAGCGCTCAGCCGGGAGGACCTGGTCACCTTTTTCTCGACCTTCGGCGCCTTCGCGGTATCCGAGGTCTATAACCAGAACCGCTTATCTGATTTCAACCACACCAACCTGAAGGTCGTCGCCACCCATGTCGGCCTTGACGTGGGCGAGGACGGGCCGACCCATCAATGCATCGATTACCTGGGGCTGATGAAGAATTATTTCCGCTTTTCCGTGTTCATGCCCGCCGACCCCAACCAGACCGACCGGATCATTCGCCATATCGCGATGACTCCGGGCAACCATTTTGTCGGCATGGGCCGTTCCATCACCCCGGTCATCACCGATGAGCAGGGCAAGGTCTTCTACGGCGCCGATTACCTGTTTACGCCAGGCCGGGCAGACTGGCTGCGTCGCGGGACGGACCTGACCATCGTTTCCTATGGGGCGATGGTGCCGGCGGTAATTCAGGCCTGGGATTTACTTCGGCAGGAGGGAGTATCTGCCGGGGTGCTGAACATGGCCTCCCTGCTGCCGCTGGACGAGGAGAGCTTGGCAGAGGCGGCCCTGCTCGGGCCGCTGCTCACGGTGGAGGATCATCATGTGGCCAGCGGGCTGGGCGCCAGTGCAGCCGTGGCCCTGATGGACCGCGGAATCGGGGCAAAGATGAAGCGCCTCGGCGTCAGCCATTACGCCAGCTCCGGCAAGCCGGCTGAACTGTACGCCGAGCAGGGGCTCGATCCGAAATCAATTGCCGCCGCGGCAAAAAGTCTGCTGAAGTAAAGAAATCCGGATAGAATTAAAAAAAGGTGCTCGGCAAACTGCCGCAGCACCTTTTTTATTGATCGATATCAGGCTGATTAGTTTTTCCCCGGCCTGGCGGTCTTTCACCCTATTGTTTTGCGGGAGCGGGGGTTGTTTTCTCGCGCAGTCTGTCCAAGGTGCCAAGGTAGATCCGTTCCGACATGTCCTTCAGGATCTGGAGCAGGGCCTCCTGCTCGTTCTCCGCTATGTTCAGGGAAAAGCGACCCGTGCCGTAGTCTTCGGTCCACAACTCGCGGGGGACCTCCCACAGGATTTCATCGGATTTGATATCCTTCAGGACGTAGCGCACCTGCAGCTTCACCTTCACCTCGGTGGCTCGTGCATTCCTGTCCCAGGAAACACTAGGCAGGTCGATGTCAATTATTTCGCCGGCCAGGATCAGGTCGGCCTCGCTCTTGTCCTTGGTCAACCTGATGCTTGTGGATTTCTGAAACCAGCGGGACAGCGACTGGTAGATTTTTGAGTCAAGACCAAGCTGGCTGGTGCGGTTTTTCCAGTTCGGCATGTAGATTGTCTTGGCCGGTCCTTCGTACACGTGCGGAAAATAATAGCCGCAGCCGCCGGATATGACGGCAATGCCCGCAAGAATCAGGAAAATGATGGTTGTCCGTCGCACCCTGGGCTCCTTCGTAGATGTCTGTTCACTGAGAACCGATTGATTAAACAACGATATTAACAAGTTTCCGTTGAACCACAATGATTTTTTTGGGTTCCTTGCCGGCAAGGTTTTTTTGAATTCGCTCATCCGCCAGGGCCAGGCGCTGCAGTTCCTGGTCCTCGGTATCGGCGGCAACCTCCAGGCGGGCGCGGACCTTGCCGTTCACCTGGACGATGATGGTGATAGCTTCTTCCCGGGCGGCATCGGCATCGAAGGTCGGCCAGGCAGTCTGGTCCAGGGACCGGTCATGCCCGGTCATCTCCCACAATTCCTCGCAGAAATGCGGCACCATGGGAAAGAGCAGGAGCAGGCTGGTGTCCAGACAGAAGCGCAGTACGGCAGCATCAACTTCCTTCCCCTCGGCGACGAGGGATGAGGCCTGGTTGACCAACTCCATCACCGCGCTGATGGCGGTATTGAAGTGGAAGTTGCTCTCGATGCTGTTCGTTACCTTTTTGATGGTCTGATGGGACTTGCGGAGCAGAACCCTGCTTGGTTCGTTTAAATTTTCCAGGGCCGGCAGGGAGGGCGGTGTGCCGCTGGTCTGGACAAGGGGATAGACGAGCCGGTACACCTTGTTCAGAAAGCGGGAGGCTCCATCAACCCCTTGGGCATTCCATTCAAGATCGCGTTCCGGCGGGGCGGCGAACAGGGAGAAGAGCCGGACCGTGTCCGCGCCGTAACGCTCGATCAGTTCGCTGGGGTCAACGACATTGCCCTTGGATTTTGACATCTTGGCCCCGTCCTTGATCACCATGCCCTGGGTGAGCAGGTTCTGGAAAGGCTCGTCAATGCCCAGGTACCCGAGGTCGCGCAGGACCTTCGTGAAAAAGCGGGAATAGAGCAGGTGAAGGATGGCGTGCTCCACGCCGCCGATGTACTGATCTACCGGCAGCCAGTACTGCGCCTGGCCAGCGTCCAGCGGCGAGGTGGCGCAGTCGGGGCAGGTGTAGCGGGCGAAATACCAGGACGATTCGACAAAGGTGTCCATGGTGTCGGTCTCGCGCCGGGCAGCACCCCCGCAGGAAGGGCAGGGGGTGGCGATGAAATCCGCCTGCTGGTGCAGCGGGGCGTGGCTGCCGTCAGGACCGTCGGTGCCGGGCAGCACAACCGGCAGCTGCTCTTCCGGTACCGGCACGATGCCGCAGACCGGACAGTGGATGACCGGAATGGGGGCGCCCCAGTA
>DNUE01000091.1:142340-147603 GCA_003508005.1 Desulfobulbaceae bacterium | reverse complement strand
TGACTTCAAACACGGTTGCTAACCAGTTCGTGGCTGGAGTGAATGCGAGAAATCGTTATCCGAGCATGATATTTTCGTCCCCCGGCGCGAAAATGTGAGGGCGGTCAGGATAAATAATCCATTTGGAAGTACCTTGAGACTTTGTCCTGGATTGTTTATTATATATAATTGCCTGCAGTGACATTGGATAATCCTTTGAGGCGCGTACACCATGGCGGAAATCAACGAAGCGGTCGAATCGAAACAGAAACTTGCCAATCTGAAGGAGCGGATGCTCACTCTCAAGGAGCATCTTTGACCTTGCCGGCAAACAGCGGCAGGCATCGGAGTTGGAGAAAATGAGCCTGCAGCCTCAGTTCTGGAACGATCAGGAGCAGGCGCGGAAGGTGCAGAAGGAGTTGGGCCAGCTCAGGGACGTGATCGCCGTCTGGGAAAAGAATTTCAATGACCTGGAAGAGGCGGACATGCTCCTGGAGATGGCCGTCGAGGAGCGGGACGAGACCACCCAGCACGAGGTGGCCCTGAGCATCAGCGACCTGCGTCGGCGCATCGACGAGGTGGAACTGGAATGCATGTTCAGCGGCGAGCACGACGCCAACAACGCCATGATCACCATCCATGCGGGCGCGGGCGGCACCGAGGCCCAGGACTGGGTTGAGATGCTCCTGCGGATGTACCTTCGCTGGGCCGAGGAGAAAGAGTTCGCCACCAGCATCCTCGATTATCTCCCCGGCGACGAGGCCGGGGTCAAGAGCGTGACCATCATGGTCAAGGGCAGGCACGCCTACGGCCTTCTCCGCTCCGAGCTGGGCATTCACCGGCTGGTGCGCATATCGCCCTTTGATGCCAGCGGCCGGCGGCACACCTCCTTTGCCTCGGTCATGGTCATGCCGGAGTTGGATGATACGATCGAGATCGACATCAACGAAAAGGATTTGCGCATCGATACCTATCGCTCCAGCGGTTCCGGCGGCCAGCATGTCAACAAGACCGATTCGGCCATCCGCATCACGCACCTGCCAAGCGGCATTGTCGTCCAGTGCCAGAACGAGCGTTCCCAGCACCGCAACAAGGACATGGCCATGAAGATGCTCATGTCCCGCCTCTATGAGCGGGAAAAGGAGGAGCAGGCCAGGGCGCACAAGAATCTGGGCGGCGACAAGAAGGAAATCGCCTGGGGCAGCCAGATCCGTTCCTATGTGCTGCAGCCCTACCGGCTGATAAAGGATCACCGGACCGGCCATGAGGAGGGAAATGTGGATGCAGTGCTGGACGGCCGGCTCGACCAGTTCATCAAATCCTATCTGCTCTGGCAGCCCTGATGCCGTTGTATTATTCAGGACTTGCGCGTCTTGCTTTTGGTTGTTTGTGCATAACCATGCTATTTGCCGGCTTTTTGCCCGTTTCGTTGGCTGTCCCGGCGCGGCAAAGGTGAGGCATTGACTGCGCTGGGACCGGAACAGTGCGTCCACTGCGGCAGCTGCACCTCTGTATGCCCGGTATACCGGGCAACTGGCCGGGAATCCCTGACCGCCCGCGGTAAGCTTCACCTGTTGGGCACCGAGTTTGCCGCGCATCCATCCCCTGTCTTTCAAGACCTCTTTGCCCAGTGCCTCCTCTGCGGCGCATGCGAGAATACCTGTCCGCGCCGGGTACCCACCAGGGAGTTGATTGTCGAGGCCAGGTCCCGATTTCCTGCGCTTTACGGCCGGCATGGTCTGCGCAAGGTCGGTGCCCGTTTCGCCTTGGCCCGGCCTGCGCTGCTGGAGGGACTGGTGCGGGGGGGCGTCATGCTGAGCAACTTGGAGCTGCTTCCAGCGGACAGTGGCCTGCGGCGCAAGCTGGGCCTGCTGGAAAGCATGGTCGAGTCCCATCTGGACCGGAAGGAAGCCGTTCCGGCCAGGAAGATCGAAAAGGCGACGGGGATACACTATTTTGCCGGGTGTCTGGCCCGGTATCTGCAACCGTCGGTGGCGCAGGCAGCCGGTCGTCTGACGGAACGGCTCACTTCCAGTCCGCTGCTCCAGCCGCCGGAGCAGGTCTGCTGTGGCCTGGTTGCCTGGTCTGCCGGGGCGAAGGAGGAGGCAAGGCAGCTGGCGAAGCGAAATATCCTGGCCTTTGCCGGCAGCAGCGGGTCGATTCTGACCTCCTGCGCCTCCTGTTCAGCGCATCTGGCCATGTACCCGAAGCTGTTTGCCGACGATCCGGAGTGGCGGGAGCAAGCGGAGCTGTTCAGTGCCAGGGTGCGCGAGTTTTCCACGTTTATCCTTGCGGCTGCGGGGAATGTCGGGCTGCGGGCAAGCGAGGATCGTCGGGTTTTTTATCACCAGCCCTGCCATCTCCGCTTTGATCCTGCCAACTCCGGGGCTGCCGACATGCTTCTGCGCGGGGTGGCGGGCGTCACCCTGGCCGAGTCTGCGGAGGGGCCCCTGTGCTGCGGCCAGGGCGGTCTTTTCCATCTCGGCTATCCCGAGCTTACAGAGCGGATATTTGCCTCGGCCCATGCAGCATGCACTGCGACGGCTGCAGACCTGGTGGTGACCAGCTGCTCGGGTTGCCTGCTGCAGTGGCAGGCGGGACTTGCCCTGCGGCGAAGTCGGGTTCTGGCAGTCCATCTGGCGGTATTCCTGGATTCCTGTTTGGACAATAATTCCTGATTCCGGGCTGTTGGCAAAGAAAACCCTTGTCCTGGCGTGTCGCTGTTGCTAAGAAGAGCAGGTAAACCAACACCGAGGAGACAGGACCAGGATCATGACGTTGAACATCCGGCAACAGCATGAGGAAAGGGAGAGGCAGATGTTGTCGCTCCACGCCTGCCTGAGCGTGAACTCAAGAGGCCGGCTGCGTCCTGAGCAGAACATCTGTGATTTGCGCACCATCTTTCAGCGCGATCGGGACCGGGTGATCCACTCCAAGACCTTCCGCCGTCTCAAGCACAAGACTCAGGTTTTTCTGTCACCGGCCGGCGATCATTACCGGACCAGGCTCACCCATGTGCTGGAGGTTTCGCAGATCGCCCGCACCATCGCGGTCTGCCTGCGCCTGAACGAGTACCTGACCGAGGCCATCGCCTTGGCGCATGACCTCGGTCATACCCCCTTCGGCCATGCCGGTGAGGTAACCCTGAACGAGCTGCACCCCGGCGGGTTCAAGCACAATGTCCAGAGCCTCCGGGTCGTGGACGTTTTGGAAAACGACCATCAGGGCCTCAACCTGTCCTGGGAGGTGCGCAACGGGATCGTCAAGCACTCCAAGGGATACGGGAAGATCCTGCCGGAGGGAACCGCAGAGCTGGCCGCCACCCTGGAGGGACAGGTGGTGCGCGTAGCGGATATCATGGCCTACGTCAACCATGATATGGACGATGCCCTGCGGGCCGGCATGCTCCATGAATCAGATCTGCCGGCCGAACTGCGCAACGTGGTGGGCGACAGTTCCTCGCGCCGGATCGACGCCATGGTCAGGGACCTGGTGGCCGAGACCTGCGCCCGGGATGACGGCCTCCTGCACCTCGGCGCGCTGATGGAGGAGACCATCAGCCGGCTGCGGATGTTCCTGTATGACAACGTGTACCGCAACTACCGGGTGCACAACGAGTTCATCAAGGCCCAGAAAATAATCCGGGAGCTCTACACCTTTTTTCTGGAGCATGAGTTTCCTGGCGGCAGTCCCACCTTCTGCGAGACGGGGGAGTTTGCCAAGCGCGTCGGTGGCCAGAAACCTCCGCACCGCCAGGTTTGCGATTTCATCGCCGGCATGACCGACCGCTATGCCTTGGACCTGTATACCCATATATTTATGCCCAAACCCTGGAGTGTGTTCTGACCGCAGCGGATGGCAGAACACGGGTACGCAAGCGAGAAACCATGCAAGCAGACCAAGAAACCGAAAAATCATCCCGTCACGACCTGCCCAAGGCTTATGAATTCAGCGCGGTGGAGAAGCGCTGGTACGCCTCCTGGGAGGAACAGCGCACCTTCGCCGCCCGGCTGGACGAGGGCCGGGAGTCCTTCTCCATCGTCATCCCGCCGCCAAATGTCACCGGCGTGCTGCACATCGGCCATGCCCTGAACAACACCCTCCAGGACATCCTGGTCCGCTATCACCGGATGAAGGGCTGCAACACCCTGTGGGTCCCGGGCACTGATCATGCCGGCATCGCCACCCAGAACGTGGTCGAACGCCAATTGGCCACCGAAAACAAGACCCGTCACGACCTGGGCCGGGACAAGTTCATCGAGCGGGTCTGGCAGTGGCGAGCTGAGAAGGGCGGCACCATCATCAACCAGCTGAAGCGCATCGGCGCCTCCTGCGATTGGGAGCGGGAGCGTTTCACCATGGACGAGGGATTGTCGGTGGCCGTGCGCGAGGTCTTTGTCCGCCTCTACCATGAAGGGCTGATCTACAAAGGCGACTATATCGTCAACTGGTGTCCCCGCTGCCAGACCGCCCTGGCCGATGACGAAGTGGAGCACGATCCCACCCAGGGCAAGCTTTACCATATCCGCTATCCCTTTGCCGACGGCTCCGGCCATGTGGTGGTGGCCACCACCCGGCCGGAAACCATGCTCGGCGACACCGCCGTGGCCGTCCATCCGGAAGACGAGCGCTACGCCGGCCTGCTGAACGCCGGAATCGTCCTGCCGCTCACCGGCCGGACCATCCCGCTGATCTATGACCACCATGTGCAGCGGGAGTTCGGCACCGGAGCACTGAAGGTGACTCCGGCCCACGACCGCGACGACTACGAGATCGGGCTGCGTCATGACCTTCCGCGGCTCAAGGTGATGGACGAGCACGGGGTGATGAACGAGGCCGCGGGCCGCTATGTCGGGCTGGACCGCAACGAGTGCCGGCGCAGAATCGTTGCCGATCTTGAGGAGCAGGGGTTCCTGGTAAAAATCGAGGACTATCAGCACGCAGTGGGCCGCTGCTACCGCTGCGCCACCGTGGTCGAGCCCACCACTTCCCGGCAGTGGTTCGTCTCGGTGCGGCCCTTGGCTGACAAGGCCGTGGCGGCGGTCCGCGAGGGGCGGATCATGATTTATCCGCCCACCTGGTACAACACCTTTTACGCCTGGATGGACAATATCCGCGACTGGTGCATCTCTCGCCAGATCTGGTGGGGCCACCGGATACCGGCTTGGACCTGCGGGGGATGCGGCCACCTGATCGTGGCCATGGCCGAGCCAGAGTCCTGCGACAAGTGCGGGGCAGGCGAGCTGGTGCAGGAAAAAGACGTGCTGGACACCTGGTTCAGTTC
>DNUE01000091.1:0-142281 GCA_003508005.1 Desulfobulbaceae bacterium | reverse complement strand
CGCGGATGATGATGATGGGCCTGCATTTCATGGGCGAAGTGCCGTTCCGCGACGTGTACCTGCACGCCCTGGTCCGGGACAAGCACGGCAAGAAGATGTCCAAGTCCACCGGCAATGTCATTGACCCCATTGACATGATCGAGCGCTACGGGACCGACGCCTTTCGCTTCACCCTCACCGCTTTTGCCGCGCAGGGACGTGAAATCCGCATGGACGAGGAGCGGATAGAAGGCTACCGCCATTTTATCAACAAGCTGTGGAACGCGGCCCGTTTTGCCCAGATGCACCTCAAGGATTGCGATGCCGGGGTTACCCTGGTGACTGCGGCGCCCGCCTCCCTGGCCCTGCCGCACCGCTGGATTCTGAGCCGCGCCAACGCGACGGTCCGGGCGGTGCGCCAGGCACTGGACGGGTATAATTTCAATGACGTTGCTTCCGGGATCTATCAGTTCATCTGGCGGGAGTTCTGCGACTGGTACCTGGAATGGATCAAGGCTGATCTGTACGGCGACGATGCAACTTCCCGGGAGCAGGCAAGAGGGGTGATGCTGCAGGTGCTCGAAACCGTGCTCAAGCTGCTGCATCCCCTGGCCCCCTTTGTCACCGAGGAGATTTGGAGCGTATTGCCCGGCCAGCGCAAAACCATCATGCTGGAAGCATTTCCCGAGGAACAGCCGCATTGGCATGACCCGGAAGCGGAAGCCGCGATGGAGTTGCTTATGGGCGTCATTTCCGGGATCAGGACCATCCGCAGCGAGGCGGATGTCCACCCCACGGCCAAGGTCGAGGCGACCCTGATCTGCGCGGACAATGACAAGAGGGAGCTGATGGAGCGGTTTGCCGGTGCCATCCGGTCAATGACCCGTGCCGAAACCCTTGGCATCCTGGAAAGCGGGACCGTGCCCACGGATGCCGGCCACACTCTGGTGCAGGATGTGGAGGTGGTGGTGCCGCTCCGGGGCTTGATTGATGCCGAGGGCGAGCTGGCCAAGCTGGCCAAGGAGCGACAGAAGCTGGAACAGGACCTGCAGCGGGTCCAGGGCAAGCTGGGCAATGAAACCTTCCTCGGCAAGGCTCCGGCGGAGGTGGTGGCCAAGGAGCGGCAGAAACTGGAGGAGCTCCAGGTCCGACTGGCAAAGAATAGGGAATCAACCGGGAGGCTGCAGAAACTGCGCTGATGGACGAACTGTTGCTGGACAGCCAGCTCCGGGCCTTCCTCGCGGAGGATATCGGAGCCGGCGATATCACCACTGATGCGGTTTTTCAGGTCGATCAGATTGTCACTGCGGTGCTGAAAGCCAGGGAACCTCTGGTGGCAGCCGGGATGAGCCTGGTCGCCGGCCGGGTGTTCCAGCTGCTGAATTCCGCGGTGATAGTGGAGACCGCCGTGGCTGACGGCTGCCAGGTAGAGGCCGGCAGCGTTCTGCTCAGGGCGCGGGGACCGGTCCGGGATCTGCTGCGGGGCGAGAGGGTGGCGCTGAACCTGGTGCAGCGGTTGTGCGGAATTGCCACTCTGACCCACAGCTATGTGGCGCAGGTCGCCGGCCTGGACGTGCGGATCACCGATACGCGCAAGACCACCCCGGGACTCAGGATGTTGGAAAAGTACGCGGTCAGGGTCGGCGGCGGCTCCAATCATCGCTTTAACCTTGCTGACGGTGTGTTGCTGAAGGACAATCACCTGGCGGCTTGCGGCTCAATCTCCGCTGCTGTGCAACGGGTCAGGGCGTTCGTCCCTCATACCCTGCGCATCGAAGTGGAGGCGGAAACCATGGCCCAGGTGCAGGAGTGCCTGGACTGCGGGGTGGAGGTCATCATGCTTGATAACATGAAGCTTCCGGAGATGCGCGAGGCTGTCCGGCTGATCAGCGGACGTGCCCTGGTGGAGGCCTCGGGCGGGGTTACCCTGGAGACGGTTCGCTCGATTGCTGAAACCGGGGTCAATTTGATCTCGGTAGGGCGGCTCACCCATTCTGCACCGGCCTGCGATATCGGCATGGACGTGGAGAGTTCGGCCTCCTGGACCTCGGTATGGGAATGAGCTGTCAGCAGCAGGGAATCAACGGCGGGACGCAACTGTTCGGGATCATCGGCAACCCGGTGCACCATACCCTGAGCCCGGTGATGCACAACGCCTGCTTCGCCGCCCTTGGGATGAATTGCGTCTATGTGCCCCTGCCCACCTCCGGCCTGGCCGCCGGGGTGGCGGGTCTCAAGGCCCTGGGCTTCAAGGGGGTCAGCGTCACCATCCCCTTCAAGGAAGAGGTGGTCGGCTTTGTCGATGTTCTGGACCCGGTTGCCGCCAGGATCGGCGCGGTCAACACCCTGCTGATCGGCAGCGCGGAAAACCCGGCGGACCGCACCGTGTTCGGCAGCAACACCGATTGGGTCGGCGCCAACCGTGCCCTGGCGGAGAAGATGCAGCTCAGAGGCAGCCGCGTGCTCCTGATCGGCGCCGGCGGCGCGGGGCGGGCCATCGGCTTTGGCTTGCTGGAGGCCGGGGCTGAGGTGCTCCTGACCAACCGCACCCGGGAAAAGGGGATGGAACTGGCCCGGCAACTCGGCTGTGCCTTTGTCGAACCGGAAGCGCTTTCAGATGTCAGGGCGGTCGCCATGGTCAACGCCACCTCCGTGGGCATGGCCCCGGCGCTTGAGCAGACGCCGGTGCCGGCGGAATTGCTTTCTCATTTTTCCGTGGTGATGGACATTGTCTATGCCCCGCTCGCAACCCGGTTGCTGCGTGAAGCCCGCGCCGCCGGCTGCGAGGTGCTCGACGGGCTGAGCATGCTGATGTATCAGGGCGCGGCCCAGTTCGAGCTGTGGACCGGGAAGGTGGCGCCCCTGGAGGTTATGCGGAAGGTTCTTGCTGAGCGGTTTGGGGGTGAAGGGGGTATTGCAACGCAACTTAACAGGTCATCATGAAGAAAATATCCCCGATAACAAAACTTGACGCCACGGTGGAGGTGCCGGGTTCCAAAAGCATTACCCAGAGGGCCCTTATCGCTGCGGCCCTGGCTGAGGGTGATTCCATCCTCATCGGCCCGCTGGCAAGCGAGGACACCAGCTTTACCATGGCCGCGCTGCGTGCCATGGGCATCGAGATCGACGACAACGAGTTTGGCCGCTGGCTGGTCCACGGTACGGGCGGTGCGATCAGGGCGCCGGAAGAGGACATCTTTCTCGGCAACAACGGAACCGCCACCCGCTTCCTCACTTCGGTAGCCGCCTTGGGCCACGGCAGGTTCCGGATCGCCGGGGACAAGAGGATGGCTCAGCGGCCAATCGCTCCTCTCTTGGAGGCACTGCGCGGCTGGCAGGTGGAGGTCAGGAGCGAAGCGGACAACGGTTGCCCGCCGCTGGCCCTCAATGCCAAGGGGGTGGCTGGCGGCCGGACCGTTCTGCCCGAGGGCAAGTCAAGCCAGTATATTTCCTCCCTGCTCCTGGTGGCACCCTATGCCGCCAAACAGGCCGAGCTGGAAGTTCGCGGCGCGGTCCTGTCCCGCCCCTATGTGGAGATGACCCTGGCGGTGATGGCCGACTTCGGCATCCGGGTGGAGGCAGTTCCTTCTCTGCACTTTTTCCGGATTCCCCAGGGTCGGTACGCAGGCCGGGAATACCGCATCGAGGGGGATGCATCCGGCGCTTCCTATTTCTGGGCGGCCGCAGCGGTGACCGGCGGGCGGGTGACCGTGGCCAATGTGCCGGTCCCCTCCCTGCAGGGGGATGCTCAATTGGTGCCGCTGCTCGCCCGCATGGGCTGCACCGTGCACCGGGCAGGGCAGGGGATCAGGGTCCAGGGGCCTTCTCTGCTGGAGGCCATTGAGGTCGACATGGGCGATATGCCGGACGTGGCCCCGACCCTGGCGATTGTCGCCGCCTTTGCCGAGGGGACCACCGTTATCGGCAACATCGCCCACCTGCGGATCAAGGAATGCGACCGGGTAAGCGCGATGGTCACCGAACTGCGCAAGATGGGGGCCGACGTCGAGGAGGAGCCGGACCGGATGCTCATTCACGGCCGCGCCGGCGGTGCAAACCTGCACGGCGCGACCATCGATACCTACCACGACCACCGCATCGCCATGTGCTTCGCCGTTGCCGGCCTGCGGATCTCCGGGGTGGAGATCACCGGGGAGGAGTGCGTGGCCAAGTCGTTCCCGGATTTCTGGGAGCGGTTCGCCCTGCTGGCGAAGTGATTTTCCTTTGTTAAACCCCCGACTCTGCCGGGGGACTCCCAAAGTTTGAAATTCCCTGGAAAATAAAGAAGCCTCCAATATTGAGAACCGCTCAAAGTTACACAAAAAAAGGAGGATTTGCTGAAAGATAAAAAAAATTTATGCGACGCGAGATGGGAATGCAGGTACCATGTGGTATGGATACCGAAATGCCGAAGGAAAGTGCCGGAAAACTGTGGGCCCTTCAAAATTAATCGTTTTTACATCCATAAGCAGTTGATGGTGCAAGGCACTCAGGAAAAATACGGGATAAAGTTGAGCTTGAAAGGAGGAATACTCTGATACGACTTTGGCAAAAGGTCAGCCGCGGTTTGTTCCTTCTCGTTATTTCCTCTTTTATTCTCATGACGGCCCTGCGGAGGTCATGAGAATGCTGTCCCTGCAGGAGGGGGCACTGCCGGTTTTCGATTTGCCGCCATTATTCTTTTTCCCGGTCCATCAGGACGGAGACTGGATCGCCGATTTTGCAGCCGGTGAGTGCCGCGGCGCTGCCCCTGTTGACGGCAATTTCCAACTGGCCGGCACTGTCAATCACCGCCAGTAGTTCGCCGGCCGGCCTGTCGCCATAGGTAGCCGAGATGGCGTTGATCTGGTGCGCGCCGATGAAGATGCCGGCAAAACTTGCAGGCTGATACCTGCTGAGGTTGGCCGAGGTGATGGTGGAGCGGATATTGCCGAACCGGTCGATGGAGATGACCCGCCCGGTGATCCCGTTTTCATCGAGATGGGTCAAGGGGATGTCGAGCTGGACGCATTCCTGGACTGTTATTGCTGGACCCACCTGGTCCAGGGTCATGCCTGCGGCCAGTGCAGCGGCAACTGGGGCCATGATGTCCCGGCCGTGAAAGGTGGCGCTGATTTCGGCAGGGAAAAGAGAGCTGTTGGCGACCCGGTGCACCGCCTGGATGTTTTTGTCCCGCATGATAAGGCTCAGAGTGCCATTGTCCGGGGCTATGAAAATATGATCGTCCGCCATCAGGACGAGAATCAGCCGCTGGGTGCCGACGCCGGGATCGACCACCACCATGTGCACGGTGCCGTGCGGAAAGTACTGGTAGCTGCTGCGGATGGTTACCGCCCCGCCGAGGACGTTGTGCGGTTCTATGGCATGGGTCAGGTCGATGATCCGGGCGCCCATGTTGCGGCGGAGGATGGCTCCCTTGATCTGGCCCGCAAAGGGGTCTGCGTAGCCGAAGTCCGTGGTCAGGGTAATCAGGTTGGCCCGTTTCAATAGAGTGCTCCTTGTTGACCGGCCATAAGGACGCAGAAGCCCGCGTTTTCTTCCGCTCCGGCCTTAGGCGGCTCAAACTGGAGTTGCCGGCCTGGCTGCTGCCGGAGGGTTGACCAGGCCTCCTCCACCTGATAGCCGTGGATTGCCAGCATCTGCATCGTTTCGGCAATGGACCGAAAACGGGCATGCCGGTAGAAGGGATCGCCGCTCTTGCCGCGATCGCTCAGCCGTTTGCCCCAGGCCGATCCGCTGGGAATGAGCCCGATAATTACCCGGCCGCCCGGCCGGAGTACCCTGGTGCATTCACCGAGCACGGCTAAGGGGTCAGTCAGAAAACAGAGGGTGAACAGCAGATATACGGTGCCGATGGTTGCCTGGCGGACCGGCAGGTGTTCCCCTGTCCCCCTGATGACCAAGATACCGCGGCGGCTGGAGAGTTGCAAGGGCGAGATGGCCGGGTCGATTCCGTAGTCGATCCCCAGGGCTTGCGCAAAACGGCCTGGCCCGACGCCGATCTCCAGCCGCGGCCGGGGAGGCATAATTGTCAAAGCCAGCAGCGCCGCAAGTTCAATGGTAAAAACCGGATTGTCCGCAAACCAGCCGTCGTATTCCGCTGCCCGCTCATTGAAGGGCTGCATCGCCTTCTCCCAGGTCACGATCCATTCCCGCGGGCTGTTCCTGCCTGGTCCGGCGATGCTTGAGGAGCCTCCTCCTTGGCCAGGAAGAAATAGAGCGCCCCGGCCTCCTTCATCAGGCCGGCCTCCGCTCCGGCTTCCGGCCCGGTCCCCCAGAACAGGTCCACCCGGCCGCGTCCCTTGATGGCTGAACCCGAATCCTGCACCACGACAAAACGGTGCAGAGGCGCCCAGTGCACGGTGTTGTCGTCCGCCACCTTAGGCCGGCGGCTGACCAGAAAGCCTAAGGCTCCAGAGGGAAAGAAGTTATGGTCGGCAGCCAGGGAGCGGCCCGCGGTCAGCACCGTGCCCAGACTGCCGATGACCGCCGTGGTGTCGGTCCAGGCAAAGAATATAAAGGAGGGGTTGGAATGGAAAATTTCGTCGCGTTCGGAAGGATGCGCGGCGATATAGTCGCGGATGGTCTGCATGGTGCTCGTCCGGCGGGAAAGCCGGCCGGTCCGGATCAGATAGCTGCCGATGCTTTGATAGGGGTGGCCGTTTTTTGCGGCAAAGTGGATGCCCCGCCGGGAGCCGTCACGGAACTGGATAATGGCGGAGCCCTGGACATGGACGAGATAGGCGTCGAAGGGGTCCTGCAGCCAGACCAGCTCATGGCCGGCGGCCCGCTGCTGCTTCTCGATTTCCTCGCGGGTCCAGTAGGGGACCAGAAGATCGTTTTCCAGCCGGCCAAAGGCTGGCCCGTCCTTCCTGGGGTTCCGTTGGACCAGGTCGTCGGGTACCCCGTAGAGCGGAAAGAGGAAGGGTGCTTCCCTGGTCAGGCTGCCGGCGATAATCGGTTGATAATAGCCGGTGACCAGCAGGTCCTGGCCGGGATTGCTTCCCCTGGTCCCGGCAGCCTGAATGATATCGAAATGTTCTTTCATGAGCCCGTCCAGCTCCTCGGGCGAAGGGTTGCGCGCCAGGATGTCCTGGAGGAGCCTGAGAGACTTGGCCAGCCGGGCCAGGGGGACGGTCTTTCCGTCAATCTGGACGGTTTTGCCGGGAGGCTGGCCGCTCAGATAGGCAAGATTGATCGTGATCGCCTTGTTCAGGGAATCGTACGATGAATCATCAGGGAATGACGGGGCCAGCTGGTTCGCCATCGGGCCCGCAGGCTTGCCGGCGCCGACGGAAACTGTGGCGGCGAGCAGGAACAGAAACAGGAAGAGTGAACTTGCGTATATCCGGATGGCGTTCAAGGCTCTGCGAAGTGCTATTGCTGCTGTTTGAATGATTCCGCCAACTCCGCCACGACCATGGCGTAACGGTTGGAATGATTCCATTCGGTGATTGCCTGAAAGTTCGGAAAGCCCGCAATGTAGCGCATGGCGTGCTTTGCTCCGGGCGGCAGTTCAAGGCCGACGATGGCTAGATCACGGTTGCCGGGGGAGGGCGGTATATCTTGGGCCTGCAGGTCCCTAACCGCTTGCCAGGCAACCCTGGCCTTGCGGCCCTTTTGGCTTGCAGCTAGCAGCTCTCCGCTTTTCAACTCGGTGCCGAGGCCCCAGTAGACGGGCCCGTGCAATGTCCAATTGAACTGTTTCAGATAATTGGCGATGGAGGCCAGGATGTCCGGCACCGAGTTCCATACGTCCCGTTTGGCATCGCCGTCGAAACTGACCGCATAGGCCCGGAAGCTCGAAGGGATGAACTGGGTCTGGCCGAAGGCCCCGGCATAGGAACCGCTGACGCTTTTCGGATCAACTCCGTTTTCCTTGCACAGGAGCAGGAACTGCACCAGCTCCTTGCGAAAGAAATCGCTGCGGCGGGGATATGCGGCAAATAGGGTGTTCAGGGTCCGCAATACGTTGAATGAGCCCTGGTTGGTGCCGTAACGGGTCTCGATGCCCCAGATGGCCACAACAATCTCACGGTCAACACCGATGTCCCGTTCGATGCGGTCGAGAATAGCGCGGTGTTCGATGAGTTTTCTCCTGCCGGTGTCGATGTTCTCCTGCGTAAGGAACAAAGGGGCGTACTCATAGTAGGGCTTCGCCTCCCACTGTTTGTCCATCAGTTCCAGCACCCGCCTGCTGATGGTCTGCCCGGCGAAGAGCGAATTGAGCTCAGCCATGGTGAAATTGTGATCGCTCATCAGTTCCTGGAACAGCTGGCGGTATTTTTCCTGCGCAAGATCGATGGCCTGGCCGTCCTCGACGAGATCTGCCGCCAGGGGGGCGCAACAGACAGCGTTCGGGGTAATGAGGGGCAGGAGCAGCAGGAGAAGGAGCGGTAGAAGGACAGATGGGTGTCGCCTGCCCGCAAGGACTGAGCCTGTCAGGAAAGAGAATCGATTCATAGCAGTCTGCTCAAGGTCCGGGGAAGGAGGCTTCATCGAATTGCGCCATGAATGCCTGCATGAACTCGGTCGCCTGTTCGCGCGGCAGGTTGTTGACGCCGGCGGCGGCTGCCCTGCCACCGCCGGTCGGAAACCGGCGGCAAAGCTGGTCGGCGCCGGTCGGGTTGTTCAGCGGCGCCCTGACGCTGATCCGCAGGGTTCCGTCGCTGTTTGGCATCAGCAGGCCATGCGCCTTTCCTGGTTCCTGCCGGGCCAGGGTGTTGCTGAACACACCGGCGACCCGCCTGGCCCAAGGTTTTTCCGGCAGCAGAAAAATGCGGCCGTGGGACGATTCCTGAACGGGACTATAACTCTGGGCAAGGAACATGTCGTCCTCATAGCCCTGGCGCAAAGCCTCCAGTGCCGGAGAATTTTTGTGAAAGAGGAGCGGGTCGGCGTACTCGCTGACCTGACGGTACAGTTCGTCAGGGGGGGTGTACAGATCGTCGAGACGGGCGCCGTAGCCATTGTAGTTCAGCAGGATTCCGGTTTCCTTGAGAGCGGCAATGGCGGGTTGTTCCAGGGCAAGGGAATCTGCCAGCCGCAGCGCGAATTCGTCCAGATTGTCGCCGAATGCGCCAACGATCGCCCAAGGGCGATGCCTGCCCTGAAGCAGGGAATCGACAATGATCGAGGTGCAGGCCTCCGGCCTGGGGTCGATATGCGTCTCCAGGTTAGCGGCAGCCGGAAGGTCGCCGCAGTAATGGTGGTCGATGTAGAGAATTCTGTTGTTTTGCGCCAGCAGTTCAAGCAGGGCGCTTCGGTTGCGGTCCAGGGAGATGTCCAGGACGGTGAGGGTGCAGTCCTTGACATGCTGAAGTCGGGACAGAAGCCCGATGTCCCGCTTGACGCCGGTGATCAGCAGCGCTTCCGGACGAGGAGTGGTCAAGCGCAACTGATGGAGGGCGCATATTCCGTCAGCATCACCATTGAAGACGTCTATAAACGACATGAGTCCTCAATAAGAAATGGGGGGCTACAGGCCAGGCAGGTCGATGCCGAGAGGATTGCCGATATTCGCCAGTCTGAAGGTCAGCATGAATTTCTGTTCGCCGGGGGTGGAATTGGTGGAGAGCTCCACGGACCAGCAGGAGGGGTTGTAGATGAAGGCGATATTTTCCTCAACCGTGGTGGAACCGGAAATCGATCGTTCGATACTGTAGGCGACCAGGAGGTTGTAGAAGAGCTTGAACCTGGCGTCCACGGAAATGGAATCGATTTCATACGGATCGTCGAAGCGGTAATCAACAGCCAGCAGATCTCCCCGGCTGCTCAGGAAGGCGCCCTCTACGCTGTGGGTCAGGATTCCATCGCCGTAGACATCCACATCCGTTTCGTACATAAGCCTCAGTTGCTGGGTTGGCAGATAGCCGACCTCGAAATTTATCGGAGTCCAGGGTTCGTCACTCTGTTCACTGCGGAGATCATACCCCTGTTCGATCTTGAAGAAACCGAAATACCTGTCAAAGCGGGAGCCTTTCTTCATGCCGGCGAGCTTGAAAAAGTTGTCGAGTCCGTAACTGGCAATATTGATGTCGTCTATGGTGTCTACACGGTCGAAAAGGGGCAGGCCTTCCTGGTCGACATCGGGTATGTAACGGTAATTAACGAAAGGACGGAAGGTATGGCTCCAGGAAGGGGCATTGAGCAGGGGCATGTTGAAGTTACGGACCAGGGTGGTGCCTATTTCCCCTTCCAGGTCGACGAGGAAACGGTTTTCGGTATCGTCGCCGTTCCAATTAGCCTGGCCGTATTCTTGGATGAAGTACATGGTGTCCCTGGCCCCCACGCTAACCGTGGATTCCAGGTAGTCGCTGAGGGGGACGGGCATGGAAAGGCGGGGAAAGAGGTCAACGCGGTTTGCACCGGTCCCGTCCTCACGCCAGTAGTTGACATAGTCAGCATCCCAGTCGAAATTGAGCCGGGTATCGCCTACCGGCAGCAGGCCGGTATGCTTGAATGACGGGAGTTTCCACAGGGGGGTGGGGTTCCGCTTGTCCAGGCGGAGATCGTTGACCCCCAGCAACTCCCCTTCCAGGGACATGTCCTGCCATGATTTCAGGACGCGGAGGGTAGTGACCCGTTCATCCTCGGTCTTGTTCTGCAGGCCTCGGCCGAAAACATCGAGAAAATTATCATTGGTCGCGCTGAAGCCGGTCATGCCGGTGTTGAACTCGGTCAGGTAGTCACGGTCGGAAACGATGTCCAGGTCAAGCCTGGTGATCCAGCCGGCAATTTCATGATCGATCTTGCCCCGCAGCCAGTACCGGTCAGAGTTGGTATGAGAATAATTGCCGTCCCGATAATATTCGATTTCGCTGGGGTCGCTCAGGTCGTCGCTCAGATAGTTTCCGATAAAGGTGCCCTTGGAATACTGGTCCCTGACATACCGGAATTCAAGACCGGTCATCAGGCCACGCTCGCTCAGATATTCAGGATAGATCGTGAGATCGCTGCTCGGCGAAAGGCTGAGGAAGAAAGGCGCGGTGATCCCCAAGCCGTCACGGTCCGACGAGGAGACCGTGGGAAAGAGGAAGCCGGACTGGCGATCCCGTTTCACCGGCAGGACCATCCAGGGCAGGTACATGACAGGGACGTTTTTGATTCTGAAGGTCGAGTGCTTGAGAAGGGCGTAACCGCCGTCCGTAATGTCCGCCTCCTTGGCGGCAAAGCTCCAGGGGGGCGTTTCTCCATCCTTCAGTTTGCAGGTGATTATCCAGCCGTCCTCCACCCGATAGGTCAGGTCGCCGGTTTTCTCGATGACCTTGCCCTCAAAATGCATGTCCTTGTGCTGGCGAATGATGGTGGCATCGGTGAAGGTGCCTGTTTCGCTGTTCAGATCGACCTCGCCGATTTCCGCGGTGAGTTTGTCCGGGCCGACATCAATGAACACATTGCCGCGGGCCTTGATGCTCCCCATGTTGACATCATAGACGAGCCAGTCCGCCTTGATGGTGGTCACGGTCTTGACCTGGGTGATTTGTTCTTCGGCCTGATCCGTCTTTTTCGGGACTTCTTCCAGCAGGTCGTCCCAGCGGTTCCGCCGGTCTTTCTCTTTAACTGTTTCCTGGGTTTTTTCCAGGATGACGTTGCCTTCGGCAATGATGCTCGGCGGGTTTTCGTACCGGGTCATCTTGTCCGCTGTAATGTTCCATTGCTCGGCCTTGACGACTTCGGCGAGGGAGTCAGCGGGCAGGAGCAGGAGCACGGCGAGGAGCAGCAGGCGGAAGGGGTGCCGGGTGTGGATCGGGGGTAATTCTCTGTCTTGCTTCACCTCGATCTTCTCCTGTAGAGGGCTGGAAAAAGATAGATATATGATTGGATAAGTTGTAGAAACTTACGCGCAGCAACAACGTGTGTCAAGGTAAAAGTCATAGATTAGGGTTGCCATCAGGATGGATATGATTTATGTATCTCAGATGTTTGACTGAACTTAATTTTTCGATCTTTCTTTTGTCGTCAGGCCGGTCCCGGATGCTTTCCCGAGAGGAGGGTGGTCTGGTGCAACTATACCTCTATGAAGCATATCTTCGGTCCGGTCAACTCCAGGCGTCTCGGACGTTCCCTTGGGATTGATCTCCTGCCTAAAAAGATCTGTAACTTTGATTGTATTTATTGCGAGGTAGGGGCGACAACCCTGCATACCTGCGAGCGCAGGGAATATGTCCCCACGGAGGATATCCTCGCCGAGATTGAGCAGTACTGCGCGGATCCGGCTCGTCTGGGCCAGGTCGATGTGGTGACGGTTACTGCCAGCGGCGAACCAACCCTGCATGCGGGTCTTGGCCGTATCATCCGTTTCCTGAAGGAGAGAACCGGCAAGCCGGTGGCGGTACTGACCAACGGCA
The DNA here is from genome assembly GCA_003508005.1 of Desulfobulbaceae bacterium. Taxonomy (GTDB): domain Bacteria; phylum Desulfobacterota; class Desulfobulbia; order Desulfobulbales; family Desulfobulbaceae; genus UBA10518. Next base: position 129,952 of record DNUE01000091.1, on the reverse strand, counting down.
CGAATCTGACCCGGCCGGATGTGGTTGAGGAGCTCTGCCAGGCGGATATCGTGATCCCATCACTTGATTCGGCCCTGCAGGAGAGTTTTCGGCGTCTCAACCGGCCGGCTCCCTGCGTGGATCTCGGGGAGACGATCGAGGGATTGGTCAGTTTTTCCCATGCCTTCGCCGGTGAACTGTGGCTGGAGATCCTTGTGGCCAAGAACGTCAACGACAGCCGCGAGGATATTGCGGCCCTGCTTCGGGTCATAGCCCGCATGCGGCTCACCCGGGTCCAGCTCAATACGGTGGCCCGGCCGCCCCTGGAAAAATTCGCGCTGCCGGTCAGCCAGGAGCGGTTGCAGGAGATCGCAGCGCTCATAGCCGCGGTGCCGGGGGTACCCCGGGTGGATATCATCGCGCACGGGATCAGTATTTTTGCGCAGGGAGAGGGAGACGTCGCTGCAGAGGCAGCACCTTTGCGCCAGGATCGGGTTGATATCCTTGAGCAAATTGTCCAGATGTTGCAGCGGCGGCCGTGTACGGCCGCCGATATAGACCGGATCTTTCTTCTGGGAGGACCGGCCAGAATTGAACAGCTCCTTGAGCCGCTGGTGCAGTCCGGCAGGATAGTGAAACGTCTCCACCGGGACCGGATGTTCTACCAGTATTGCGGCGATCAAGGCAGCCGTTCGCAAAAAAATATCGAAAAGGAAAATGTATGACGGAAAATCAAGAGAACGCGGCGGACGAACCGGTTCGCAGAGAGGAAGAGGGCCAAAAGGTTACCACCGGGGCCTGGTGGAAAAGCGCGTTCAACCTTTTGCCCAAGAAAAAATCGCAGGAAGGCGCGAAAGAACAGTCTGCGGATGAGGGGGCTTCTTCCGCGTCATCGCCGCCGGTAAGGCCGGAAGAAAGGCGGCCTTCCGCAACGTCTCCGGAGCCTCCGGTGGCTGAAAGGCAAGACGCAGGGACGGTCCGTTCGGAAAGAGCGGAGACCTCAATGGAGTCGGACGAGGCCGCCGCAGGCAGCGGTGCGCCAGGGAAGGGCAGAAAGTCGAGGCGATCGAAACGGGGAGGCCGGCGGAAAAAGGGTGCCGCAAACGCTGGCGAACAGAACGAACGGGTCGAGCAGCAGGCCAGTGCCCCTGACAAGGAAAGCGAGGACGAGGAAAGCCCCCAGGTTGGGGGGAAAACAGTGGCCAAGCTGCTGATCAACGCCGAGGAGCCTGAGGAGTGCCGGATCGCCCTGATCGAGAACGGCCGCCTGGAGTCCTTTCATGTGACCAGCGTGGTGCGGGAACGGACCAAGAACAACATCTACAAAGGTCGGATCGTGGGCATCGAACCCAGCCTGCAGGCCGCTTTCGTGGAAATTGGCACGGATCGAAACGGATTCTTGCCCTTTGATGAGATTCATCCGGAATATTACCGGGAGGACGTGGATGACCGATGCCGCCAGCTGATCGCCGACCAACAGTGGCGCAAGCTGAAGATCGAGCAGGCGATGAAAAAGGGGCAGGAGGTGCTGGTGCAGGTGGTCAAGGAAGCCACCGGCAACAAGGGCGCCAACATGACCACCTATCTCTCCATTCCTGGCCGCTATTTGGTGCTGATGCCCGGCAGCGACAGCGCGGGGATCTCCAAAAAGATCGCCGGCGAGGAGAAGCGATTTGAACTGCGGGAGCTGATGAACAGCTTCGCCATTCCTGAAGGAATTGGCTACATCATCCGCACCGCCAGCGTGGAGATTACCAAGACGGCACTGCAGAAGGACCTCCGCTACCTGCTCAAACTCTGGGAGGATATCAAAAAAAAGGGGCAGGAACTGGAGGCGCCCTCGCTGGTCTTCGAAGACCAGGACATCGTGGTCCGTTTTCTCCGGGACCATTTTGTGGCGGACATCCAGGAAATTCTCGTGGATACCGAGGAATCCTTTGACCAGGTGATGAAGTTCGTTGAGCTGCTGCCCTCCCGGCAGCATGAGATCAAGGTCAAGCTGCACAAGGGGCCGCGGCCGATTTTTAACCTGCACAATGTGGAAGAACAGATCGAATCGATCTATAAGCCCCAGGTGCAGCTTCCGTCCGGCGGTTCCATCGTGATCAGCCCCACCGAGGCCCTGGTGGCCATTGACGTCAACTCCGGCCGGACCTCGAAGGACAGCAATTTCGAGGAATCCATTTTTCTCGCCAATATGGAGGCCGCGGCAGAGCTTGCGCGTCAGTTGCGGTTGCGCGATCTGGGGGGCCTTATCGTGGTCGATTTCATCGACATGAAGAGCCAGAAGCACATCCGCGAGGTGGAGAAGCAGGTCAAGCTGAGCATGAAGCGGGACAAGGCCAAGGCGGACATCAGCACCATTTCACGCTTCGGCCTCATGCAGATCTCCCGGCAGAAGATGGGTGCGCCCATCGAGAAGGGCAGTTACCGGATGTGCGAGCACTGCCAGGGGCGCGGGGTGGTCAGGACGGTGGAAACCCAGGCCCTGTATTTTCTGCGGCGAATTCAGACCGGGATCGGCAAGAAAAATGTGAAGCGGATATCCTGCGCCCTGCCGCTGGACGTCGCCCAGTACCTGCTGAACAACAAGCGGGCCGACCTTGTTGAACTGGAAGCACGGCACCACGCGGTCATCGACATCACGATGAACCCGGAGTTGAAACCGGGAGAGCACAAGATCGACTATCTCGATTCGTAACGCGCTCGATTAATTGAGCGCTCCCGTCATTAGGATCTTGCGCGGAGCTTCATGGAAAGCCGCTTCGCCGCGGGAGGAGGGGAAAAATAGTGTTGTCGGGCACGCCTTCGTATAAATGACTTGTGCTTGCCGGGCAGGTCGGGTATTATCGCTTGCGTTTTGCGCCAGTAGCTCAGCTGGATAGAGTGCCGGACTACGAATCCGTCGGTCGGGGGTTCGAATCCCTCCTGGCGCGCCATGAAAAAACAAGGGGTTAGGTCATTGCGGCCTGACCCCTTTTTTTATGCCATGAAGCTTGTTGTCATTGTGAGAGATAGCGGGCAACAAGGCTGTCGTAGACCCCATCGGATTCCTCGCGGATCGTTTCCTGCAGTTTCCGGTACTGCACCAGCAGTTTCTCGGCAAAGGGAGTCAACCGCGATCCTTTCCCTTCCTTCATGACCAGAGACTGCCCCAATCGTTGCTCAGACGCCTTGATCTTGCCCCACAGCGCCCGGTAACTCATTTTTAATTCCTTGGCAGCTGCGTTGAGCGATTTAAGGCGGTCCACGGTCTCCAGGATGAGATATCGCCCCTCCCCAAATACCACTTTACCCTGTTCATCATCGATCCAGATTTTTGAGCGTATGACAAAGTGTTTCTTCGCTTCCTTCATGGCAACTCCTTTGTTTGCTTGCCCCCTGCTCAATGAACAAGACAAAATGGCGCAAACCCCCTATCAGCCTTTTGTTACACAGTTGCAGCCAGAAACAGACAAGTAAAAACTGACCCTGTTTGGCCATTCAAACTGCTATCTCAAGCTGTGCTGCACACCTGCAGGCCGATGTCGTGAGAAAAGAAGTTCTTGTCAGTCGCTTCCATGATCCAGGTGAAAGACCAAGTCATCTTCCTTTGCTTCCGGTACCGAATCATTTCGTCACAGCCCCATGAGAGGTAAACATAGAGATGCCAAAGACAGTCAATGACGGCTCGTATGGCGCAATTTCATCTTGAGGAGGGTGGAAAAAAATCGTTTTCTCAGCTCCTTGTATCAGCTTGGCATCAGACTCACGAATATAAACATAAAAGTGACGATATTAATTTAATATATATCCTTTATATATATATGTCTTAAGAAAAATCAAGCAAATTCCGATGCAGAACTATAAGAGTTGCGGCTGGGAAAAAGCCAAATTGTTGCTTGAATATTTTTTTCAGGGAACCACGGAAAATGAGATGGCCTGGCTTCTATTTTAATATCATTCTTGACATATGTCAGGATTTGCATATAAAATAAAAATTATGCGGAATTTTGTTGAGATGATCTGATCAATAACTCGGCCTTAAAGCGCAACATCCTATCTGTGTTGATCTTGATTTGCCGCTGGTCTCAAAACGCTTGCGACCTGTCATGTGTTGCGCGCAATAGGTCAGGAAGCTGCTCTGCGCGTCAGTTCTGGTTTTTCGCGTCATAAGTTCATGTGTTTCAGAAATTACAAATGTTAAGGAGGCAGTGGAAAATGAAAGCAGCCGTTTGGAAAAGCAGTCGAGGATTTTCTGCAATTTTTTTATTGGCTTTCCTGTCTTTCGTTTTGGGCGGCTGTGCGACCAAAGCCCTTGAAGAGGAATATAAACAGATTGTGGTGGCAACAGGAAGCCCATACGAACTTGGACTGGTGGATGAACTGGCAAAGGCTTTTCAGAAAAAACATGGAGGTACGGTTCGTTGCATCAAGACGCCGACAGGCCCCGGACTTGATTTGGGAAGACATGGGCTGACCCACATCACGATGGGACATGCACCGGCCGCAACGGCACTTTTTGTCAAGGAAGGGTACGCGGCAAGGCATACGGATTTAATGCACAACTTCACCGTGGTTGTCGGTCCGGTCAATGATCCGGCGAAAATCACGGGCCTGACGGATATTAAAGAAGTCCAGCGGCGCATTTACGAGGCCAAAGCGCCGTACCTTTCACGGGGTGACGGAGGCGGCATGGACATTTTGGAACGGAAGACCTGGAAAGATTTGCAGGTCGAGCCCGAAGGGCAGCCCTGGTATCAGGTCAGCAAAAAATTCATGCTCGACTCTTTGCTGGATGCCGACCAGAACGGCCAGTACCACATGCTGGACTCGTCCACCTGGGCTCTGCACAAGTCGAAAACCAAAGGGCTGAAACTCCTGGTCAAGGGACCGCCGAACGAATATGCGATGTGTCTCGTCAATACGGAAAAAAATCCGCACCTCAGGTATAATCAAGAACTGGCGGGAAAATTCTACGATTTTTTAATCGGCAGCGAGGGACTCAAAATAATTTCCGAGTTCGGGGTTAAACAATATGGAGAGCCCATCTATTACCCCACTGTGGTAAAAACACAAAATTAGGAACAACGGCGGTTTCGTCTACCGTATTAAAATATTGCGTAATTGATGCCAAGTAGGGTATGAAAACGAGATTGCACTGCCCATGGCGCCTGCAATACTACATGCCGTAGTTTGATACATTATCAAATCATCACGATATCAGAGAGGCCATTTCTGCCCAGAGGATGAAATGGCCTTTTACTATTCAATAGGATTTTGCGGACAGATGCTGGTTTTGATTGGTAAGTATCCAAGCTAAAGAGGGGGTATTTGGCAAATTCCGACGATTGTGTGAAAAGGTCTGGAGCGGGACGGTTGAAATGCCGTTGATACCATTTTCTGATTGTGGGTACGGAGGAAAGCAATGTCGTTTCTTGTTGCTGTTGATGATACTGACATGCCCGGAACTACGGGAACCGGAAGGCTTCTCCAGGAACTGTGCGGGATTCTCAAAACCTCTGGCTGGTGCGTTAGTTCACCGATTTCAAGACATCAGCTCTTTGTGCATGATGATATTCCGTTTACATCACACAACAGCGCCATGTGCGTTGAAATAGACCTGATCAATGTTGAGATAGAGTCATTCGTTTTCTTTATGGCCCGTTATCTGGAAGAACAGTCCGCCCGTGGCTCTGACCCTGGCCTTTGTATCGCCGAACTGGACGGTAGCCTGGATACGTCCCTGTTGATCGAATTCGGGAAAAGAGCAAAGTCCGAGATTGTCTCCAAGGCCGAAGCCTATGACATCGCCCAAAAAACAGGGATCCATCTGTCGGAGCACGGCGGGACTGGCCTGGGCGTAATCGGGGCGGTAGCCGGCATGGGCCTTTCCCTGACCGGCAACGACGGGAGATACCGGGGCTGGTATGCCCTTGGCAAACCAGGCGACATTATTCCCGCAGGTTCGATCCGGGCACATGGGTTTGATGGCCAGGTTATGACCTTAACAGGGGAAGTGCTTGATCCTGCTGAGCCGCTCATGGTAGGATCTGAAAAAACAAAGGCTGTTCGCATCAACAGCCAGCCGGTTATCTTGACGTGCGGATGCAACGGGCATGGTGGCGGAGGGAATGCCAGGTTCAGGACCTTGACAAGCCAGGAAGCAAAAGCCTATTAGACCCGCAGGGGGCCCTGCTTGGTGTGCTCTCGGCAAAAAAACTGGAATTCTCTCCCAGATAGAATATACTGGTTGATATCCAGGAAGAGGTTGATGCGGAACCAAGGCTGGCAGAAGATGCCGGCCTGTAACGAGGAGGAAATATGGCAAAATTGATCAAAGAAGGTGACAGCAAGGGAAGACTGCATATCGATTCGCCAATGATGGGAGAATCACTTGTTAGCAAGGAGTTCCTGAAAACGACCGAATCCGGAGAGTATTTTCGAATGCATCCGGACATCAACGTACTGAAAATCGGCGGTCAGAGCATCATGGATAGGGGGGCAAAGGCTATTCTTCCTATTGTTGATGAACTGATAAAACTCAAGGACGACTATAAACTGCTTGTCATGACTGGCGGCGGCACGAGGGCACGGCATGTCTACAACATCGGGGTCGACCTCGGCATGCCTACCGGCGTTCTTTCGAAACTTGGGGACAAGGTGTCATGGCAGAACGCCGAGATGCTTTCTGTCCTTCTGGCAAAACACGGCGGGGTAAAAATAGGTCACGGCGACAATCTTGAGCAGTTGACCATGTTCTGCCGCCAGGGATATTTGCCGATCACCTATGGTATCCCGCCCTACGGATTCTTCGAACACCCGGCGGAGTTCGGCTCCATCCCCCCGCATCGGACCGATTGTGGTGCCTTTCTTCTTGCGGAAAATATCGGGGCAAGGAGCCTTATCTATCTCAAAGATGAAACCGGTCTCTATGAACGAGACCCCAAGAAGGCAAAAAAAGGTACCAAGAAAGGTTTAAAGTTCTTCAGCAGGGTTTCCGTTGATGAACTCATCGCCCTTGATTTGGACGACTTGATCATCGAACGGCCGATACTCAGGATGCTGAAGCAGGCCAAATGTCTGAAAGAGCTTCAAATCATCGATGCCCTGAACCGGCCTAAGCTTATCCGCCAAGCGCTTGAAGGCAAACAGGTCGGGACCATAATCCACAAGTAAACAGTGCCTGTGGCAGTATCTTCCGCGAAGATACTGCCACAATAAAATAAATCTGTTGACGCTGGCCGCATCTGCCTCGGAGATACTGCGGCAGGTTATCTGGATTTGGAGCCGTCTTTTTTGCCGGTTCCGTGGGTGGGCAGATACACAATCTGCGAACCTGTTTCTGCGGCTATTGCTTCAAGCTCGGTCTTCCGGATATGCTCTGCATACACTTTCAGGTCCCCGCCAGTAACACCAACAACGCGAAAACGTGGTTTTTTTTCACCTTCCTCAATCCTTCTTCTTTCCCGTACAAATAACTTGCTCATGGCAGTCCTCCTGGAGTTTAATTGGTTTGAACGCTGTTGTATGGTACCATTGTTTATAATTATTAATATATCCTTTAGGGATATATGTCAAGGAGGTGTTTATGGAAGAAAAGAATACTCCCGGTTCCGGCCGCCAGGAGCGTTATATCCAGGCATCGATTCTCCTGGGATTGAACGCCAGTCCTTCCTACGGGTATGAATTGATAAATACGATTCAGCGGTACGGTTTCATTGAAGGCGCTGCGCCGCCCGGGATGATTTACCGCCATTTGCGGCAGATGGAAGAGGATAACCTTGTCCGCTCCGAGTGGGAAACCCAGGATGCGGGCGCGGCAAAACGGATCTATACCATAACTGAGGAGGGCAGGGAGGTACTGGAACTGTGGGTCAGGTACATGGAGTTGCAGGCGTCCAAGCTGCAGGCCTTTGTTCAGAGGTACCGGAAGGAGGGGTAACAAGATACGACTGGCTTGGGGGGCCAAACGATTTTGCTTAACAGATTTTGCGGAATGCGGAAGCCTTAATAACTGCGAATAATTCCGACCCATTTTGGATGTCCAGTTCGCGAACCGATTCGTGGACGATCTGGGAGACCAGTCTGCCCCCTCCTCCCTCAAGTTCGACGCCGACCCGGCCGCCGGATCCAAAAATTTCAACGACCTTGCAGGGCAGTATGTTGCGGGCGCTGGTTGCCTCCGGGTGACGCTTGAAGAGGGTGATATCACTGGCGCCCAGTTCAAAAAGATTGTCGCCGGGCTCCCCGGGCTCAATGAGTCTCAGCTTTTCATCTCCCCAGCTGTAAATCCATATATCGTTATGTGCCTGCGGCCTGCGCAGGGTGAGCAGGTTGACATAGCTCCGGGGGACGGATGTCATGCTGCTGCGGGCCAGTTCCTCGGTGCTCATCCTTTTCCGGCAACACCCATTCTCAGGGATCAGGACCTCATCGGTCATCAGGCGCATTTCCTGCAGTGAATGGCTGATAAAGAGCATAGGCACGTCAAATTCGGTAAAGACCTTTTTCAGGTAGGGCATGATCTGGCTTTTCAGTTCCGCGTCGAGGCCGGTTAGCGGCTCATCAAGAAGAATGAGGCGCGGGCAGGCAAGGAGGGTCCGGCCAACGGCTACCCGCCGGCGTTCACCACCCGAAAGGCTGTTCACGTCCCGCTTCAGCAGATGGTCAAGGTTGAGGGCGGTGGTGAGGGCCCCCGGGCCGATTTTCCGGTCCGATTTTCTTGTGCGACGCCAGCCATAGTAGAGGTTGGCCTGGACACTCATGTTCGGGAAAAGATGGGAGTGCTGAAATACCAGTCCGACCCGTCTTTTCTCCGGCGGGATATTGATGCCCCTGGCGGCGTCAAATACCGGGGTCCCGGCTATGCTGATTTTGCCCCGGTCGGGCTTGAGGAGTCCTGCCAGCATATGGACGAGGGTTGATTTGCCGCTGCCGGAAGGGCCGAAAATGCCACACCTCTTGCAGTCCAAGGCAAATTCGGCATCCAACAGGAAGTTGCCGAACCGTTTTTCTGCGGATACCTCAAGGAGCATCGGCAGACCCTTTGCGGAAGGAACGTGCGAGGGCTTCGCTTGCCAGCAGAACTGCAAAAGAAAGGGCGATGGACACCAGGCAGAGAGACATGGCCATCCGGTCTCCGTCTGGGGTATTGGCGTAGTCGTAGATGGCCAGGGGGATGGTCTGGGTGACTCCGGGAATATTGCCGGCCAGGATAATGGTGGCGCCGAATTCACCCAGGCTTCTGGCAAACATCAGGGTCATGCCGGCCAGGATGGCCCTGCCTGAAAGGGGAAGAATAATGGTCAGCAGGGTGTCCAACCGACCGGCTCCCAGGGTCCGCGCTGCCTGGATGTAATGGATGTCGATATTATCCATGCCGATGCGGATGGCCCGGACAAGCAGGGGAAAGCCGACCACCGCCGAAGCGATAACCGCACCGGTGAGGGTGAAGATGATCCGCAGATCGAAAAATTTGAGAAGAGGCCCGGCAAAGCCCGATTGGCCGAAGAAGAGGAGAAGGAGGTAGCCGACCACCACCGGCGGCAGGACCAGGGGGAGGTTCACCAGGCACTCCAGCAGGTATTTGCCCGGCATCCGCGCGAAGGAGAAAAAGTAGGCGATCCCGAACCCGAAAGGGGCGGTAACCAGGGTGGCGGTGGTGGCAACCTTGATCGACAGCCAGACCGCCTGCATGTCCTGGGGGGAAAGGAGCATTGTGAGCGGTAGTTCGTTGGCCTGCTATTTTTCCGCTTTGCCCCTGTCCATATCGGTGTCAAAGCCGTATCGTTCGAGAATGTGAACAGCAGCAGGGCTTCCCAGGAAAGCGGAGAAATCTCTGGCGGCAGCATTCAGGGCTCCTTCCTTGGTCAGGGCAAGAAGATACGAAACGCGGTCATGCATCCCGGCGGGCACGCTATAGAGGATCTCGGTGTTTTTTGCCAGGAGAGCATCGGTCCGGTAGACAAAGGCCCCGTCCACCTCTCCGCGGTCGGCATACAGCAGTGCCTCGCGGACGTCCTTGGCCATTACCAATTTGTTCGCAGCGACAAGTTCTTCATATACACCGGCGGCCCGCATAGCCTGCTCGGCGTACTGGCCGGCCGGAACGCTTTTTGGACTGCCGAGTGCGACGCGCTCCAGATTTTTCAGGTCGGCGAGAGAGGTTATCCGCGTTGTCTTGGGGCCGACGATAACAAGAATGTTGTAGGTAAAGATGCGCACGGTGTCCGGGAAAACTTTCCCTTCCTTTACGAGAAAATCTATCCATTCTGGATTGGCTGAAATAAAGAGGTCGGCAGGGGCTCCCTGGGTGATCTGTTTGGCGAGCGAACCTGAGGAACCGAAATTGGGAACAATCGAGACCTGGGGATTGGCTTGCCGGAAAGCGGCGGCAATCTCGTTGACCGCGTCTTTCAGGCTGGCCGCAACCGAGAGCCGCACTTCTTCAGCCCGGGCCGGCAGTGACAACAGGAGGCAGAAACTGAGAAGGGACAACAGGGTAAGCAGTTTGCTTTGCATAGTCATTTCCTGGTAAAATTTGTCGAGAAAGTGATGGGTTGTAGCCGGCCCGGCAATTTTTTCTGCAGATCAGAAACCGGGCTTGGTTACTCGGAAAAATCTTCGCCAAGTTCTTCCGTCATTTCATCCAAAAATAATTTAAATTTTCGATAAAACCGCCAGAACGTTGCAATCGCCTTTTCCCCAGCCGGGGTCAGGCTCGCTCCTCCTCCCTGTTTGCCGCCCCGAACTGTTTCCACCAGCTTTTGGCCGGTTTGGCGGTTCATGGAGTCAAGCAGGTCCCAGGAATGTTTGTACGACATGTCCATCGACTTGGCGGCCTGTGATATAGAGCCGCAGTCCCTGATGCGTTCAAGCAGAACAACCCTGCCGTAGCCGAGAAACGTTCCGTCACGGCCTTCCAGCCAGAGCCGTCCGCGCCAGCGGCAGGAACCGTTTCCATTTGATTTTTCGTAATGGTCATGAGTTTCCATAGCGATATATTTACAAGAATATAACGGAATAAAAAGAAAAGAGCAAGAAAAAAAAATTCAGGAAGAAATAAATTTGCACAGTGGGGTAAGTGTATATCCCCTGGCAAAGCCATGTTCAGAGGATTTAGTTGGGATAATTTTTTTAATTATGTCCATCTTGACATATGTCATATTAGGCATGTATATTCATTAAAGAAAAAAAATGCGCAAAATTTTTTTAAATTTATCTCTCACAACACATTCGTTCACAGTATGTCCGGCGAGTGCATTTTTTTTGCACATAACCAATTGCTTATCAACAGATGACATTCAAGGAGAAAAGACATTATGGAGATTAGCAGAAGGGGATTCTTAAAAATGTCCGGGGCAATAGGATCAGGGGTAGCCCTGTCCTCCCTTGGCCTGGACCTCACAGCCGTGAAAGCCCATGCGGCGGGCCTGACCAAGATGGACCGGATCAGGACGGCCAGGCAGTCGACCAGCATATGCTGCTACTGCTCCGTGGGCTGCGGCCTCATCTGCAGCACCGACAAGCTGACCGGCAAGCTCATCAACATCGAGGGCGACCCCGATCATCCGATCAGCGAAGGCTCGCTCTGCGCCAAGGGTGCCGGCATTTTCGGCCTGTCAGAGACCAACGATCACCGTCTGCGCAAGGTCCTCTACCGGGCGCCGAAGAGCAACAAGTGGGAGGAGAAGGACTGGGACTGGTCACTTAAGCGGATTGCCCGCCTCTACAAGGACTCCCGTGACAAGGGGTTCATCACCCATAACGATAAGGGTCAGTTGGTCAACCGGGTGGAGAACATCGGCCATTACGGTTCATCCAACATCCTCAGCGAGGAGTGCTGGACGATCAGCGTCGGTTGCCGCGCACTGGGTATGGTCTACATCGACCACCAGGCCCGCATCTGACACAGCCCCTCTGTAGCGGCTCTGGGAGAGTCGTTCGGNNGGTTCGATGACGAACCATTACATTGATTTGAAGAACAGCGATTGCATCCTGATCATGGGCAGCAACTGCGCGGAGAACCATCCCATTGCCATGAAGTGGATCCTCCGCGCCAAGGACAAGGGTGCCACGCTCATCCACGTTGATCCGCGCTTCACCAGGACCTCGGCGCTGTGCCAGCACCATGTCCCCCTGCGCTCGGGCACCGATATCGCCTTCCTGGGCGGCANNGCGGCATGATCAAGTACATCATCGACAACAACCTCATCCATGAGGAGTATGTCAAGTATTACACCAACGCCTCTTTCATCGTCAGCCCGGATTTCTCGTTCAATGACGGTCTCTTTTCCGGCTTTAATCAGGAAACGGGCAAGTACAACAAGGCCACCTGGACGACAATGAAAGACGAGGCGGGCATTCCCGTGCGGGACTACACCCTCCAGGATCCGCAATGCGTCTACCAGATGCTCAAGAAGCACTACGAGCGCTACTCCCTGGATGTCGTCTCCTCGGTTACCGGCGTCTCCAAGGAGGACCTGCTCACGGTGTACAAGGCGTACGGCGCCACCGGCGCCCCGGACAAGGCCGGCACCGAATGCTACGCCCTGGGCTGGACCCACCATACGGTGGGTAGCCAGAACATCCGGTGCATGTCCATCATCCAGCTTCTGCTCGGCAACATGGGGATCGCCGGCGGCGGCATCAACGCCCTGCGCGGCGAGCCCAACGTCCAGGGCTCCACCGACCACGCCATCCTCTACAATATTCTCCCGGGATATCTGAAGATGCCGACCCCCTCGCTCCAGACCCTGGCCGAGTACAACGAGAAATACACCACCAAGTCCAGCGACCCCATGTCGGCCAACTGGTACCAGAACTACCCCAAATATTCGGTCAGCTTCCTGAAGGCGGTGTTCGGCGAAACCGCGACCCCGGAGGACGAGTTCGGCTACTCCTGGCTGCCCAAGATGGAGGACGGCAAGGCCTACTCGATCATGCACCTCTTCGACGTGATGCTGACGGGCAAGGTAGAGGGTTTCGTGTGCTGGGCCGCCAACTGCGCGGTCAGTACCCCCAACTCGAACAAGGTCAGGAACGCCCTGCAGAAGCTGAAGTGGATGGTCAACGTCAACATCTTCGACAACGAGACCGCCTCCTTCTGGAAGGGGCCCGGCGTCAACCCGGCCAACGTAGATACCGAGTGCTTCCTCCTGCCCGGCTGCCCAACCATCGAAAAACAGGGCAGCCAGGCCAACTCCGGCCGACTGATCCAGTGGGCCTACCAAGCGGCCAACCCGCCAGGCGATGCCCTTTCCGACGGCGATATCATGATGCGGATCATGGATGAGATTCGCGCCCTCTACGCCAAGGAAGGCGGTGCCAGCCCCGAGCCCATCCTCAACCTGAAATGGGACTACCGGGACGCCCAGGGAAAATTCGACGCGGTCAAGTGCGCCAGGCAGATTGCCGGCCACTATACCAAGGACGTGATCATCGAGGACGCGGTCAAGGGAACCAAGGAGGTGAATCTGAAGGGCGAGAACGTGCCCGGCTTTCCCAAGCTCATGGCCGACGGCTCCACCTCCAGCGGCAACTGGCTGTGTGCCGGCACCTTTGACCAGAAAGGGGTGAACCTGATGCAGCGGCGGGGCAAGGACGATCCCACCGGCCTGGGACTCTATCTCAACTGGGCCTACGCCTGGCCGATGAACCGGCGGGTCATCTACAACCGCGCCTCATGCGATCTCAACGGCAAGCCCTACAACCCCAAGAGAAAGCTGCTGGAGTGGGTCGGTGACAAGTGGGTCGGCGACGTGGCCGACGGCGGCTGGCCGCCGATGGCCAACAAGGAGAAAGGAAAATATCCCTTCATCATGAAGGCGGACGGCGTCGGTTCCGTTTTCGGTCCCGGCATGGTCGAGGGCCCCTTTTCGGAGCACTACGAACCCATGGAGGGCCCGCTGGAGAAGCATCCCCTCTCCAGCCGGCGGACCAACCCGGCGGTCACCATCTTCAAGAGCGAATTCGACAAGTTCGCCAACGCCGACGCCAAGTTCCCCTATGTCTGCACCACCTATTCCGCAACCGAGCACTGGTGCACCGGCTTCACCCGCTGGCAGCCGTGGCTCCTCGAGGCAATGCCCGAGGCCTACATCGAGATCAGCGAGAAGCTGGCAGGCGAACTGGGCCTCAAGAACGGCGAACGGGTCAAAGTCTCCTCGGTCCGTGGGTCGACCACGTGCGTGGCCATGGTCACCAAGCGCATGACCCCTTTCAAGGTCGAGGGAAAGACCGTCCACGAGGTCGGCATGCCGTTCAACTACGGCTGGCTTTGGCCGGAGGGCACCAAGGATGACGCGACCAATCTCCTTACTCCTTCTGTCGGCTGTCCCAACACCTTTTGCCCTGAGTTCAAGGCATTCATGGTCAACATCACAAAGGCATAGGGGGGGTAAGCAATGAAAGGATTAGAACTCGTCAAACTGATCGATCTATCACGCTGCACAGCCTGCCGTGGCTGTCAGATCGCCTGCAAACAGTGGAACAACTTGCCGGCGTCCAAGACCAACAATTTCGGCAGCTATCAGAATCCGCCTGATCTGCAGTGGAACACCTGGACGCTGATCCGCTTCCAGGAGATTGAAGGCCAGAACAACAAGGTGAAATGGCTGTTCCGCAAGGACGGCTGCATGCACTGCACCGATGCGGCCTGCATCAAGGTCTGCCCCACGCAGGCCCTGTATCACACGGAATTCGGCTCCGTTGCCGTTGATTATGATCGCTGCATCGGCTGCAAGGCATGCATTACCGCCTGTCCTTTCGATGTGCCACGCTACGACAGCGTCACGAACAAGATCTACAAATGCGATCTCTGCTATTCCCGCCTCAAGGCGAATCAGCCCCCGGCCTGCGTTCAATCCTGTCCCACCGGTGCCCTGCAGATTGGCGCCAAGGACGAGATGATCGCGAAAGCCTACAAGCGGGCTCAGGAACTGGGGGATGGGGCGACGGTCTACGGCGACAAGTATGTCGACGGCACCCATGTGATCTACGTCCTGCCGCAGAAGGCCGCAGTGTATGAAAAACTGCCGGATAGACCGGAGGTGCCGGCACCCATTCTCGTCTGGAAGGATGTCCTGAAACCCCTGGGACTCATTGCCACCGGCGGTGTGATAGGTGCCGCAATCGTCCACTACGTCACGCACGGACCGAAGGCGCCAATCGAGGATAACAGCAACGATCAAGGGGGTGCAGTATGAAAAAAGGCATGATAAAAGCAACCAGCGGGTTTGAACGCCTGGTGCACTGGTGTTTGGCGCTGTCCTGCCTCACCCTGTGCTTTACCGGCATGGCGATGATGTATCACTCCATGGATTTCATCGGCGATATGATGGGCGGCATGGGCAATCTGAAAACCGTCCATAATTACACCGGGGTGGTCTTTGGCGTCGCCCTGATCTTTGCCATCGGCATGTGGTGGAAGGAGGCCGGGCTTTTCTCCTTTCCCGCGGACTGGCAGTGGATTTCCTGCGCCGGCGGATATCTCTGGCATGTGGACAAGGACAAGATGCCCCAGGTCGGCAAGTACAATCCCGGCCAGAAGATCTTTTTCCTGGTGGTGGCGCTCTACGGGATCATCATGTGTATATCAGGATATTTCATGTGGTTCCCCGAGGGCTACGCAAAGGGGCTGCTGCAGAATATGTATCTCCTCCACGCCCTGGGTTTTGTCCTGATCTTCCCGTTCTTCTTCATCCACCTCTATCTGGCGACCATCGGCGTCCCGGGTTCCGCCCCGGCGATGTTCTCCGGGTGGGTGACTCGGGCCTGGGCAAAGACCAACCATCCAAAATGGTTGAAGGAAATAGAGAAATGAGGTAATTTTTTTACCCACAACTTTTCATTCATCTACGACCGGGACGCGCTTCTCTGAAGAGCGCCCCGGTTTACTTTTCCTGTGCTCCATTCGCAATGCAAAGGCTGCTGACCATGACAAAAATCGACGATGAAGTACGTGTTGTAGATCAGGACATTGACCAGATCATTGAGCAGAAACCCCATATCAAGACCCTGCTCGATGCCTTCCGGCCCGTTATCCTGGAGAAAACCCGTCTGCTCATGGAAATGGCGGGCAGCAAGAGGAGCATTACGGTGGATGAGATACGATATCAAGGAGGTATTTCCCTGATCCAGCAGGGCAACCTGTTCTTCCCTGACGACCCCTGGCGGGAAATGGCCCTGGCCGTGAGCGGGGCAATCCAGGCAGGTTTTCCCCTTTTTGCCGGGGACATTGCGAGCCTGACGGAACAGATTGCAAGCGGCGGGGTCGATGCTTACGACTATTTTCGCTCTCCCGAGGACGCTGACGAGAAGAAGATCAAGGAATGGGCGGAGCAAATTCCGATGGCACCCGACGCCTTGGGGTTCTTCATCAGCATCATGGCCGGGATTGTCCTGACAAAGCGGGCACGGGAGGTGGCGGAGACAATTGCCCCTCTTTCCTGGAACAAGGGCTACTGCCCTGTCTGCGGCAGCTTTCCCATGCTGGCCGTGACGAAACAAAACGGGCAGAAATGGCTCCAGTGTTCGCAGTGCAGCCACGAGTGGACGTTCCCCCGGCTCAAGTGCCCTTACTGCGAGCATGAAAATCCGAAAGAAACGAATTTCGTCTATGTTGACAGCGAAAAGGATGAGAAGGCCTTCACCTGCGACAAGTGCGAAAAATATCTGATCACCGTCAACCGGCCGGCCGAGTTGAGAAATATTGATCCCAGCGTCACGGCAATAGGCCTTTCCCACCTGGACCTGCTTCTCCAGGATAAGGGGTTCTCCCCCATGGCCATGTGTGTCTGGAATACCTGGAGTTCGTTGTAATGCATAGGGGTTGCGCACGGGCGCCGCTTTTTTTCAGGCCCCTGTCCGTTTTCGGCCACGAAAAATGAGTGGTATCGTCAACAGGATTCTGTATAACCTGACCCCCTATACCGGGTCTCTTCGGAAATCATAACGGTATACATCGATTCGCGTACCCGCCTTCAGGGTTTGCCCCGGCCCCACGATGATGTATCCGTCCGTATCGGAAAGTGATGTCAACATGTAAGAGCCCTGCTTTTCCACATGGGAGATGTAATAGCCACCATTGGGCCGCCAGGTGAGTTGGACCCGGATCATATTCGCCCGTTTTCCCTTGTTGGTAGTGTCGGCCTCAACTTCTCCTGAAACAGTCGGCCATCCGAAGGGCAATCCGTTCAAGGCTGAAATCACCGGCCTGACATAATGGGTAAAACACATAAAGGCGGAAACAGGGTTGCCGGGCAGGCCGAATAACAGCGTTGACCCCTTTTTGGCGAAAAAAAGGGGTTTCCCAGGTTTCTGCCGGATTTGCCAGAAGAGGGGGGAAAACCCGTTTGCCACTGCCGCTTCCTTGACGTGGTCATGCCTGCCCACAGACACTCCGCCCGTGCAGATGATGATGTCGGCCTTTGTCCTTTCGATCGCCTGCCTGGTGGCCTCCTCATTATCCGATATTCGGAGGCTGGCGGCAAGCATTCCGCCTGTTTCCAGAATGGCTGCCTCCAGCATGATCATATTGGAATCCCTGATCTGATGATCGGCTATCGTCTCGTCGGCAGCCACCAACTCGGAACCCGTCACCAGAACCGCCACCTTGCAAGGTGTATAGACCCGGATCTTGCTGATACCGAGGGATGCCAGCAGTGCTGCCTGGGGTGCGGAAATTTTCGTTCTTTTCTGCAGCAGCAGGTCGCCTATCTGAAATTCTTCGCCACGAACCCGTACGTCCTGCCCCTTTTTTTTCACGGTCAGGATGGAAACAACATTGTTTTTTTCTTCCGTGTCTTCAGACCGGATTATGGTGTCGCATCCCGCAGCAAGCATAGCCCCGGTATTGATACGAATGGCTTCACCCTCGCCGACGATGCCCGTGAAGGGAATTCCAGCCTGGCTTTCGCCGACTATCGCAAGGGCTGCCGGCGATTCCGGGGCTGCCCTGCATACATCCTCCCAACATACACCATAGCCGTCCATGGCGGAGTTGGTATAGCGCGGCGATGGCTCGAGCGCAAGGACGTCCTCGGCCAGGGTTCTGCCGATGGCGTCATGCAGCGCGCATTCATGCACGGCCAGCTTGGGAATATGGTCCTTAATGATTTTGAGTGCTTCGTTGATGTTGATCATGGCAGTTTTCCCTTTAATAGAGGAGTCGTTTTCTCTGAATATAAGGTTTATGCACTTTGCCTCCCAAAGTGTCTGAAGTCATATTCTTTCATTTCCAATTTTTTCGTTTGTTTAAAAAGACATGAGAAAAGACAACATATAAGAAGAAGTATTGATCTCAGAATAAATCTGTGTTGGAAAAATTCTGCCTGACCAAGTGACGGAGATATGATGATTGCGGGGATAAACGATTGGGGCAACCAGCGGCGACAATCAACTTGCCCTTTGGGACACTGATGTGCTCGCCGTCTGGTTGACCCCTTGCTGTGTACGGCCTTTATTTTTCTTGAGGAATCCCAGCGGCTTCGAATCCGTATTCTTTCAGTATTTTCTGGCCTGCGGGCGACATAATATACATGGCCAGACGCCATGCCTCGCCGGATGCATCACCCCTGACCAGCATGCCGTAATCGGCCCCTACGTTGAGATCCTCCGGTATTCTGACAATCTTGAGGTCAGGCACCTCTTTCTGGGCGAGGACCGCATTGGTGCAATAGGTCAGAAAGACGTCGGCCTTCTTTTCGCTCATCACCCATCCGTACGTGTTGCGGCCCTCTGGAGCTTTGGCACTGTCAGGCCCGCCGGTGAGTTGGAGCGCTTTCCCGGAAAGCGTCGCAAAGCTTCCCGCCTTTACCGCATCCGCCTTTTTGAAAAGCTCCCAGGCATAGTCTCCGCTTGGATCTGCTTTCGGAGTTGATGTCCCTACTCTGACCTTGTTATCCAAAAGGGTATACAGGAAATTGTCTGATGAAACATCGACATTGGCTTGCGCCAAGGCACAAAGTTGATTTCTGGTAAACAGGACAACGGGGCCTCCCCAGCCGCCGGCTGCAAGTTTTTCAGGATGGTTCATGTTCGCGGAGGCGAACACATCGGGCTTCTCCCCTTTTTCAATGGCTTCGGTCAATAGGCCGCTGGGCCCGAATTTTGTGGTCACTGTCGTTTTGTAGATTTGTCCATAGGAAGCAGCCATATCGCTCAGGGCTGCCTTCAAGCTGCCGGCGGCATACAGCGTCACGGATTCGGCCGATGCGGATAAGGGTTGAGTGAGGGCCAGAAGGGCGACAAGGACTGCAATAATCAGATGCATTTTCATAGTACCTCCTTTTTGTGGGAATAAGGATTATGCCCATCAGCCGCGCCCGTAAGCCGGGCTGATAAGGCTCGCCTGTGCATGGAGACCCCCGCTCTGGAATATGTCCCTTGGAAAACCCCGGAGCAGGGAACCGCGTGTCGGTTTTTTTCAAATACGTTGATGATTGATCTATGGTGCGATATCTGCTACTGTATATGTTAGCACAGGCATATGTCAAGCATGGCATAAGACTTCCGTGTCGAATTTCCTCCATCAAAGAATATTGGCAGGCTTCAGGGGAGCTTTCAGAGGAGGGGATGCCAGAGCAAGACAATATGCCGGGGACGACAAATCTGCGTGCTCGTTCTATAGCACTTTGTTAAGAAATGAGTTTTTGGTCATTTTCTTCAGAAGGGAGGTTCGTCATGAAGGTCAGCACAAGAAATTTGCTTAAGGGGAAGGTAACAAAGATTACGAATGGTGCGGTAAATTCCGAAGTCGAACTTGAGTTGGCAGGCGGTCAGAAAGTTGTTTCTGTTATCACGCTCAATTCAGTTAAAAGGCTCGGACTTGAGGTCGGCAAAGAAGCCTATGCGATGGTCAAGGCTTCGAGCGTGATGATTGCCGTCGATTAAGATTTTACTGAAAATTGATGAGGTTGCCTTTTTAATACTCAGTTGATCAGGTGTTCGGTAGACCCCATCCAACCGGTATTGGATTGAAAGGCTGAGACTGGGCAAATGGGGTCAAGCAATTCTTGCGGGTGCAGAGTTGATGCGACTCAATTCTCGAAGGAAATATATCCAATTCCACCTTGAGCAGACCTGCCCTCCGGTCCCGTTCATCGACCGGGGATCCAGATACTTGTATGATTTCTGCCCCTTGACAAAGAGTCACAACTCAACATCGCTATGCAGCACTACGGAGAAGCAATTAAATAACGCCCAGACCCGATTAGTTTCCTGAAGTACCTGTCGCATGCTGCTTTCCGTGGAAGCGATGGCGCAAAGCTCAGTGCCGTCTGTTATTCTGATCACATATTCCGTCGCCACTTTCCCTCTGGTCATGCGAGTGATCACGCCTTGAAACCTGTTTTCGGAGCTGCATTCAGGGATGTTCTCTCCTTTTTGCACAAACACCCAGGGCGCCTTGACCTCTGCCGAAGTCAATTTTCCTTCATGCAAACCGAGTCGATCCAGGCTGTTATTGGTGATCATGGTGATGATCTGGTTGCCGCCAAGGGTTACCAGCACCACGAGAGATTGGATGTCTCCCCGCCGGATGCTTTGAATTTTGCCCCAGAACACATTCCGGGCGCTACTGTTCATGGCAGATTCCCTCTCAAGAAAACGCTTGGTTATCAGCCGGATTTCGTCCTCGGTAAAGGCGAGATAAGAAGCGGTGCGGCTGGGAGTTGCGTGTCCCAGAAGCATCTGGACTGCAGGCAGAGGCATGTTGTTGTGCAGCAATTCCCCCCCACGGGACTTGCGGATCATCTCCGGCGAGCCTAGGCGCTTGGGAAAACCACAGTCTTCCGCACGTTCGTAAAATTTGCGGCGAAGAAAACCGGGGTCGGTGGAGAATATTTTTTCACGCGAGGTGGAAAGAACAGGGTTGGCCAGCATAGCCCGGATTTCGGAGGAAAGGGTTGCCGAAAGCTGCACTTCCCGCGGGGAACGGTCCGCGTCAGAATGGGGAGTGCCGAATTTAATCAATTGACGGCCTAAGTCGATGTCCCGAAGGGGATCAAGGGAAAGCACTTCGTTCAGCTTGGCCCCGGTGTAACGGATCAGCAGAAATATCAGCAGGATACGCTGACGGGATGAGCGCACATCCGCCCGAGAGGTATTCTCGGCCCACTCGCGAAACGATCGTTCCAGGCTACTTAATTGAGCGGTATTGAGACATTGATCTGTATCAGGCGCGGCTACAATGCGCCCGCGGCCGGCACACTCTCCCGGTACAACTGGCGGGATCCCTTTCCCCTTCCTTTCTTCGTGGTTTTTTGGTGTTTTCATTTTGTTTCCGAACAGAGAGGTTGTCTTGTAAAGGGCTGGTCAAATTGTATGCAATACCTGCCTGGTTGAGAAAGTATGTCATTAATCACTTGACATAGCCAGAAGGGTTGTATTACTATCACGAATATATATTAAATCGTGTTTGTTCTGTCAACCATAAATATCCAACGAGGGCTCCATGTTGTTATTCAGGCAGAGGGGATTGTACTGGCGATCTGGATCCCGTTTCTTGTTGCCTTCGATCGTTTTTTGTCTCTTTCTTGCCTGTGCGACAGCTTTGGCACAGTCCAAACAAGAGCATGTGCACAACCTTGGGCCCAGCGTTATGCCTTTTGACCTGGCAAAAACCACCCATATTTTTCGAATGACCGACACCGGCGGAGTGCAGCGGGTTGTCGTCAAAGACCAGACCGCAACGGATCAGGTGTCTCTGATTCAGCAGCACCTGCAGCATGAGGCAGAAGCATTTCAAATCGGTAACTACATAGATCCGGCATCACTGCATGGAGCGGATATGCCTGGACTACGGGAATTGCAGGTTGGAGCGGCTGCAATAAAGGTCTCTTTTTCGGTCCTGCCAACTGGCGCGCAAATCACCTTTGCAGCGAAAGACATCCAATTAATAACCGCGATTCACAGGTGGTTTGGCGCGCAATTGTCGGAGCATTGTGCGGACGCTAGATCAGAGTGACGGACCGGCCAAGTTCATCGCTCCAGTCGACTGAACTGCGCCGCTTCAAGGAGGGGAAGGCCGCGGTTGTGCAATTTCGCTAGTGGCGCCGCAAAATATGTTTAAAGGGGCTAACTGTGGAAAAAGACAATAACGCTGGGATAGAAGCAAAAGATGCAAAGAATCCTTCCGGAATTCCTGTTGGCAATCCCGGAAGCAGATTTTTTGATAAATTTAAATTCGACCGTGTCGAGTTTGCCGGCTCCTTTGGAGACCTGGGAACGCTTTTGCCCATTGTCATGGGAATGATTGTAATCAATCAATTGAGTCCTTCAGCTGTTTTTTTGTCATTTGGATTGTTTTATATCATCACCGGGTATTATTATAAACTTCCTGTCCCGGTTCAGCCTTTGAAGGCAGTAGGTGCAATTGCCATCGCTTATCCGGCGATGATTACGGAATCGGTGATCGGAGCATCAGGAATTCTTTTCGGATTTCTCCTGTTGTTTTTCTCGCTTACCGGTCTAGTTGATAAATTAGCAAAACTTTTTACGCAGCCGGTTGTTCGCGGTATTCAATTAGCATTAGGGCTGGTTTTTTTGCGAAAAGGGGTCGAACTGATTGGACAAAAAGAGATGTTCATGTCGGGAAGCTCGTCAGCATTTGCCGGTCTGAATGCCAACTTACTCCTCGGGATCATTGTCTTTGTCATGGTGCTTCTGCTGCTGGACAATAAAAAACTACCGGCGGCAATCGCTGCGGTAGTATTCGGCATTACGGTGGGGTTCCTTTTCGGCGGTTTCAAAGGACAAAATTTTTCCTTGGGCCCCACGAGTGTCCATCTGATTTTTCCCTCTCTCAATGACTTTTGGATCGCATTCAGCATGTTGATCCTTCCGCAAATACCATTGACAATCGGGAATGCCTGCGTGGGAACGGCTGATACCTGCAATGCCCTTTTTCCGGGCAATCCCCTGCTGCGGAAAACGCAAGCAGGGAAATTCGCGCTGACCATGGGCCTTGCCAATTTACCGGCAGGCTTTATCGGCGCTGTGCCGATGTGTCACGGGACGGGAGGTTTGGCCGCCCATTTTCGCTTTGGCGCGAGAACCGGCGGCGCGCCCCTCATGATCGGCATTCTGTTTGTGGTGATGGCGCTGCTTTTCGGGGAACTCGGGTTTTCGATTCTTTCGATGATTCCCAACGCGGTGCTGGGAGTACTGCTTATTTTTGCCGGCCTTGAACTGTGTCCTCTGATCCGCAGCCTGAAAACCAATGAGGAGTATTTTGTCGCCCTGCTGATCAGCGGCATCTCGCTGGCGGTGCCGAACATGGGCTGGGCGTTCGGGATCGGGATCGTAACGGATTTTTTTATCAGAAAAGCGAGAATTAGGATTTAACCGCCGCAAGCTATGGGGTCAGTCGAGCCAGATGACGTTTTCCGGCCGGTAGCATAGGTTCACCTCCCGGCCTGGCCGGCAGGCATCCAGTTCGTCCTCATCCAGGGGCGAGCTGACGACAAGGGGCTGGCCGCCGCAGTTCACCTGGAGGGAGGGGGCGTGCAGATACTTGTCGATATAAATGGCGATGACGGTGCAGCGCAATAGGCGTTCTCCTTCCCGGAGCGTCCCGTTCATCAGGCGAAGCGAGGAGGGGGGCAGTACGCCGTTGCTGTCGGGCCTGGACGGCTTGCCGGCATAGAGCGCCTGGCCGTCTGAAAGACTGGCCTGCCACAGCCCGGTTTCAGCCGGTGACCAGGGGCCCGGCAGAAAGTTGTCGAGGCAGCACTCCAGTCGGCGGCCGTTGTAGAGGAAAATCAGGTGGTCGCAGATGTCATGCAGCCAGGAACGGTTGTGGCTGGCAATGACCAGAGTCGTACCCCACTGCTCCCTGGCGTGCAGAATGGCCTGCTGGATGAGCAGGCCGCTTTTCACGTCAACGCTGGCGGTGGGTTCGTCGAGGAGCAGGCAGGAGGGCCGCAGGACCAGCCTGGCGGCCAGGGCCACCCGCTGCGCCTCCCCTCCGGACAGCTCATGCCATCTCCTTGCCGCAAAGGAGGGATCCAGGCCCACCAGCGCCAAGCCTTCCCCTACCGCGGCCTTCAGGTCACCGCCTTTGTTCCGGAGCCGCAGGCCGTAGGCGATATTGTCATAGACCGTCCGCCTGAGGAGGTAGGGTTCCTGGGGGAGCATGGTGATCCGGCGCGAGGCCTTGCCGGCATAGGCCCATACCGGCGTCCCTTCGACCAGCAGGGTGCCGGAAGTGCACTGTTCGGCCAGGGCCAGGATTCGGAGCAGGGTGCTCTTGCCGCTGCCGTTGGGCCCGGCGAGCCCGGTGATGCTCCCTTTTTCGATCTGCAGCTCAGGGATGTCGAGGGCCAGCCGTTCCTTGTAGAAATGCTTGACACCCTGGAGGAGGATAAAGGGTTCCATGCCTACCCCCTGCGCCGCAGAAAGGAGAGGGATACGTTGATGGCAAAGGCCAGGGCCAGCAACACCAGGCCCAGGGCAATGCCCGTGGCGAACTGGCCCTTGTTGGTTTCCAGGGCAATGGCCGTGGTAATGGTCCGGGTCTGCCACTTGATGTTGCCGCCGACCATCATCGAGATGCCCACCTCGGTGAGCACCCTGCCGGTGGCGGTCACCGCGGCGATGAGCAGGCCAAGCCGGGCCTCCCAGAGACTGGTCAGAAAGATTTGCCTCGGGGAGGCCCCCAGGGACACGAGCGTCAGGCGCAGGTGCCGGTCGAGGCTTTCCACGGCCGTGGCGGTCAGGGAAATGACCACGGGCAGGGCCAGGATGGTCTGGCCGATGGCGATGCCGGTCAGGGTGAAGAGCAAGCTCAACTCTCCAAATGGTCCACGGTAGGACAGGAAGGCATAGACCACCAGGCCGATGAAGACTGTGGGTAGCGAGAGCAGGGTGTCCACCACCGTGCGCAGGGGTTTCTTGCCCGGAAAATCGAGATAGCCGAGCAGGTAGCCCAGCGGGATCCCGATCAGCAGGCTCGCGCCCATGGACAGGCCGGAAACCTGCACCGTGGCGAACACCGCGGAGTAGGTTTCCCAATCGCCACTGGCCAGGAGGACAATGGCCTGGGCGACACCCTGCAGGATAAAATCCATCAGTCTCTCACCAGCCGGTTATTTTGCCGCTGCCGCATTGGGGGTGAAGAGCTGCTTGCCCAGTAACTTGAAGCCGCCGATGGCGGCCTGACCCTCCTTGCCGACCATCCAGTCGCCGTACTGGCGGGCCAGGTCGTTTTTCGCGTTGGGGCATTTCTGAGGGTTCACTTCAATAACGCTGTACTGGTTGAGGAGGTGCTTGTCGCCTTCCAGAATGATCGCCAGCGGTGGCTTGCCCTGGTTGTCGGCTTCATACTTGATGTAGGTGCCGCGGTCGGCCAGGGTGTAGCCGCCACGCTCGGCCGCCATGGTGATGGTCGGCATCATCCCCTGGCCGGCCTGCAGGTACCAGGATTCCTTGTCCGGAGCCTGGAGAGCGCAGTCCTTCCACAGTGATAGTTCCATCTTGTGGGTGCCGGAATCGTCGCCGCGGCTGACAAAAGCGGCCTTCTTGTCGGTGATCGTCTTGAGCGCGGTGCACAGATCCTTGCCCTTTATAGCGGCCGGATCGGCGTTCGGGCCGATGACCACGAAGTCATTGTACATGACCTCCCGACGGTTGATGCCGAAGCCGGCCTCCACGAACTTCTTTTCCGCGGCCGGGGCATGGACCAGCAGTACATCGGCATTGCAGTCCTCTCCCATCTTCAAGGCCTTGCCGGTGCCGGTGCCGACCCATTTTACGGTAATGCCGGTGGCCTTGGTCACCATGGGGGCCAGGTATTCGAGCAGCCCGGTGTCATCCGTGCTGGTGGTGGTGGCCATCATCAGCTCCTTGTCTGCGGCCTGGGAGTTGCCGGCAAGGAACAGGGGGAAGAAAAGAATGGTGCCGATACGTTTCCAGTGCGCGGTAAAGTTTTTCATGCTGCAATTCTCCTTTTTAGCCATTGATTGACAAAAAAACCGGGTGGAACAAGAGAGTCCATCCGGAATACACCCAACGTTTCCCTGTTGTACAAAGAAAGGCAGGCGAAAAGGTCGTTTTGCCGGGATGGCAAACCGATAGGATAAGGAATATAGACGTATGCCCGGCTTATGTCAAGTAAAGCATAGCTTATCGGGTTATTTTCCGGTAACATGTTGAAACAAAGCACTTTCGGCAAAAATTGTTTCTTCTCTCCTGCCATTGGCAAAGAACCGGAAAACAGGGTAAAAGGAAAAGAGTGCGCGGAGGAACAGAGGTGCATTGCACTGTTATGGGAGGCGATGATGAACGGAGGAAACTGTACCATTCACTCGAAGATCTGGATCGAGGATAAAACCGGCCATGTGATTTTCGGCGAGGGACGCAGCCGGATCCTGGAGGCCGTTGACCGGCTGCGGTCTCTGCAGGCGGCCGCGGTTGAGCTGAAAATGAGTTATCGGGCGTTGTGGGGCAGGATCAAGGCATCGGAGGAGCGGCTTGGCCAGCCCCTGGTTGCCAGGGAGGGGAAAGGCTCTCGGCTGACGCCCTACGGTCGGGATCTGCTGACCAGGTACAGGGAGCTGCAGCAACGGATCCGTCAGGAAGCCGATACAGCCTTCGCCGGCTTCTGGACTTCGGAAGAGGGCAGCCAGGAAACGGAAGCCTGAGTTCCCTGGATGAGGGACTTGTGGAAACCCGATGAATCTGCTGCATCGTCTCCCTGTCCCCGGGGGTGGTATGTTCACCGCTTTCCCTACGGAACACGTCATAGAGGAAAGTCGGAAGGGAGATAGTACCAAAAATTAGCGCAAGGCGAAGCCATGGACGATACACCCAGAGCTGACAAAGATGTTGCCGAGAATTCCGGATTCGACAGGCGGTTGAAGCTGCTGATCAGTGCCATTTATTCCGCAGCGTCGCCCAACGAGATGAAGACAGCGCTGCGCGGTCATATTCTTGATGTCTATGATGTGGAGATGGCCTCGATCTTCCTGGTGGAAGCGGCCAGGATGCAGCTGGTTTCCTGGGTCCTGCTGCCGGGACAATTCCTGAGCAAAATAAGGGTGCCGGTGGACAAGACCAGTATTGTCGGCTACTGCGCCGCCACCCGTTCGGTAGTCCTGATCAATGATGCCTATGATCAGGAAGAACTTCGCCGGGTCGATCCCGAACTCAGGTTTGATTCCTCCTGGGACCGCAAGGCCGGCTCCAGAACAAGGCAGGTGCTGGCCGCGCCTATCCTGTTTCAGCATTCCCTCATGGGCGTCATCGAGTTTATCAACCAGCGTTCCGGCCGTGACTTCTCCGCGATCGACAGTCAGCGCATCGCCGATCTGGCCGAAACCCTGGGCATTGCCTTCCGCAATCTTCAGCAGTTGCCGCAGCGGGTTCCAACCAGGTACGACGTGCTGGTCAAAAACGACCTGATCACCCACAAGGAGCTTGACCGCGCCTTCGCCATCGCCAACCAGAACAAGGAGGATGTGGAGCAAGTCCTGCTGCGCGATTTTTGCATCAGCAAGAAGGACCTGGGCAATGCGCTGGCCACTTTTTATAATACCCTCTATGAGGATCTAAGTCTGGCCTCTGTTGACGGGGACGGGCTCTATGACGGCCTCAATATCGACTACCTGCGGAAAAACCGCATGGTTCCCCTGATCTTCGAGGGGGGCAAGGTGGTGCTTGCCGCGGCGGATCCCGACGATCAGGCCAGTCTCTACGAGATCCAGCAGGTGTTCCGGGCCGACTTGGCCGAGGTACGGCTGGCGCTGCCCTGCGATATCGATGCCTTCCTCCAACGGTTGCAGGTCCCTGCGCCATCCGCTGTGCAACAGGGGTCGGCGGCACAGCCTGGTGCCGGGATGCTCGAGAAGATTGAAAGTGATGGCGGTGCCTTGCCCGAGGAGAACGTCGAAAAAGAGGACCCGGAACAGCTCCCCATTGTCACGCTGGTCAGCAGGATCATCGAGGATGCCTGCCGGCAGAATGCCTCGGACATCCATATCGAACCCTACGGAACCCTCCACGACGCTGAAGTCCGCTTCCGCATTGACGGCCAGTGCCGGAATGTGTGTTCCGTGCCCCGAAATCAAATCAGGTCGGTCGTTGCCCGTCTCAAGACCCTGGCTGATCTTGATATCGCCGAGCGGCGCCGGCCGCAGGACGGGAAGATTGCTTACCGGACCGCCGGCGGCCAGGACATCGCGCTGCGTATCGCCACCATTCCCACCGCGGACGGCAATGAGGACGTGGTCATGCGCGTGCTGGCCGACTTGAACCCTCTGCCCTTGCAGGAAATCATGCCCGAACAGGTTCTCCGCAGATTCGAGGCCCTTGTTCTCCGCCCCCGAGGGCTCATCCTGGTGGTCGGGCCAGCCGGCTCCGGCAAGATCACAACCCTGCACTCGGTCCTGAACTTAATCAATACGCCCGAGAAAAAGATCTGGACCGCCGAGGATCCGGTGGAAATCACCCAGCACCGCCTGCGGCAGGTGCAGGTCAACCCGGGGACCGGCCTGACCTTTGCCGAGGCCATGCGCGCATTCCTCCGGGCCGACCCGGATGTCATCATGGTGGGCGAGATGCGCGACCAGGAGACGGCCAGGATGGGCATCGAGGCCTCCCTTTCCGGGTGCCTGGTGCTCAGCACTCTGCGCACCAACTCTGCCGCAGAGTCCATTACAAGTCTCATCGACATGGGCATGGACCCCTTCAGCCTGGCCGATGCGCTGCAGGGGGTCCTCGCCCAGCGCCTGGTCAGCACCCTGTGCAGGGATTGCCGGCAGGCCTATCATCCGGACCGGAGCGAATATGAATATCTGAAAAATCTGTTCGGCAACCGCTTCGAGGAGGGGGTGAACCCTTCCTATTCGGACCGTCTCGTCCTGTACCGGCCCCTGGGCTGCGAGAAATGCAACGACACCGGCTACCAGGGCAGGGCCGGCCTCTATGAACTGCTGGTCAAGGACGAGGAGCTGCGCCGGCTGATCATCGAGCGGGCAGCCGTTGAGCGGATCAGGCAGGCCGCGGAAGCCGCAGGCATGACCACCCTGCTTCAGGAGGGAATCCGGATGGTCTTCGCTGGCCGTACGGACCTCAACGAGGTCATGCGCGTCTGCAGGCAGTGAAAGCTGATCCGGTGAAGCTGTCTGAAGTGATGCAGTCCGGCGCCAAGCAGCATTTTCGGCAGAAGGTGCAGCGGATGTTTTGTTGATTACCCTCGGGGCCCTGATGACTGTCGATGCTCTGCTCTGCACAACACCACCGGCAATGAGCCCGAAGATACTCTTTTTTCATCCCGATTTCAGATACCCCTTTTCTTAACCTGGAGGCCAGGGGATCAGCATGGGCACGCGGCGGCGGTAAGCGCGATACCGGTCGCCAAACTTCAGGATCAGCCGTTGCTCTTCCAAAAGGGTTCCGATGAGAAGATAGGCGGTCAACAGTACCCGGGTCAGCAGGAAAACGTCGGTGATCGAGCCGAATCCCCAGATGAGGGCGATGCCGCCGCTGTACCAGGGGTGGCGGACCCGGGCGAGAATGCCGTTGGTGAGAAAGCGCATGGACGGTTCTGTCCCGTTCCCCTCCCGGTTTCGCCACTGGCTTATGCCGAGAAAGGTGCGCAGGTCATAGACCCGGGCGCCGAGATAGAACATGACGGTTCCATAGAGGAGCAGGGCAGCCTGAACCAGGAGCAGGACCGGATTGTCCTGCAGGATGACGCGCTCGCTCAGGGAAAACTGGTACCAGAGGACCGGCAGCAGGGTAAGCATGCTGATCAGGATGTAGAATAGGCGGTAGGCCCGCCCCAAGCGGCCCGGAAGTCTTCGGGCCAGCGACTGGAGCCTTTGGCTTATGAGCAGGCTGTGCAGGGAGCACCAGGCAATCCAGAGCAGGGCAAGGATAACCAGGGGCCGCATGGTCGGCAAGGCGCGTTCTCAGTTGCGCTGCCCCTGGCCGCTGAAGTCCCGGCCCTCGACGCCATCGAGAAAGCCGCGGATGGGAGGCGGACCCGGGGTGTAAATGAGGATGGTTTTTTCGTCCGGGAAACGGATGACCGTATGGTCAAAGAGAGAGTACCAGATCCCAACCTGCCTGCCGTCGGGTGACATGATCCGGGCCCCTTTGTAGGCATTGCGGATGCGGTGGGCATTGTCGATCTGCCGGTTCCATGATTGCAGCTGTGCTTGCGAGGGGGCGATCTGGTACCAGTAGTGGCCCTGGAAGGTGAAGTCGGCGTGGATGCCGATGATCGCTTCCGGCTCCGCCTCCGGGCCAGTGTAGTAATACACGTGGTCCGGCAGGATGGTGGCGCTTTCAAAGAGATTTCGTATCTCGTCCGATAGGATGAGGCTGCCCTGTTGTCCCTGCGGCCCGGTGGCGGCGCAGCCGCCGAGCAGCAGGAGCAGGGTCAGCAAAATTCGGGAGGCCCCGGTCGCGAGGCCCTTCCGTTGCCGGCGATTACTGGTTTCTGAACTGTCTGAGCATGTTGCCATGGTGTATCTCCTCTTCCATATCCACAGTATGGCAGACTTTGCAGTTCCGGTTGGCGCCGATCGGGTAGGGCTCGCCCTGGTACTGCAGCGGCTGCAGAGTGTCGCGGTTGCCGTTGTAGGGGTTGATTGCCGGGTAGACGGCATGGGGGCTGCCGTGGCAGGCAGCGCAGCGGAGCATGCCGGTCTCATCGCTGCGGTTCCGGTACAGCTGGTCCTCCCCGGATGTCCACTGGTTGAAGGTAGTGTCGTTCTGCGGCAGCTGAAAGTCCGCATGGCAGTTGAGACAGTCAGGTTCATTGACCCAGGGACTTCTCGGCGCGATCTCTTCACTGCTATTGAAATTGGCGGGCTTGATGTTTTGCAGCAGGTCGGCCGCATGCCCCTTGCCCTCTTTGCGTTCGCCCTGCAGCAGGCTGATGGCGTGGTTCTCCATTTCGCCGTGACAGTAGGTGCAGTCAAGCCCCAGGTCGCGGTGAATGTCCCGGTACGCCCTGGTGGCGCCGCCGCTGTCCGCCGGATGGCAGAGGATGCAGTAATAGGCGCCGCGCCCGGCCAGGAAGTTGGCATGGAAGCCGTGGATGGCGGCCGACAGGTTCAGCCGTTCCGTATCGCCCGGGGCGTGCTGCGAGGAATCGGCATGGCAGCGGTTGCAGAGCACCGGCCCCATGGCGGCGAGTTCCTGCAGACGGGTCGAGCTGATCCGGTCATGGACGGCCAGGACGTTTTCCGCGGTCACCGTCGAGATCCCGGCCCGGCCCTGGACTTTCCACTCGCCACCGTGGCAGGTGCGGCAGCCCATTTCCGTTGATTCCGGGGCGACCACCCTGGTGGTGGCCAGCACCTCCCCGTCCTGATTGGTTGCGGTGATGGTCACCGCCGGATAGGGCATGAAGGTGTTGGCTGCGGGATAGGGGACCACCGGCAGCAGGTCAGCGGTAAAGACGTTTTCCCCCCGCGTCATGGAGCCGCTCGGGCCGTTGCCGGAAAGTCCTGTGTTTTTTGGAATTTCCCGGCCGTAGAGTTCGGTGGCGTGTTCCCAAAAATCGGTCCGCTCTGCGGGGTTCATGAACTCCGGGTCAATGGCATAGGTGAGAGTGATCCCGTCAACCTCGACTGAGGGCGTCTCGCCCCGCCGGATCAGCTGGGCATTGATGGTGACCCCGGGCGGCAGCAGCATCCAGGTGCGGCTGGCATCGGTCATGCTGCGCAGGCCCTGGTCGCTCCAGGCGAGCAGGACATACACCGAGCTGTCCATGGCAAAGGGTGGCACCGGGTCCTCGGCAAAGGTGTTCAGTTGCACGTCCTCCAACCGGTCCTGCCGGCCGTTGAGACCATAGGCGATATAGGTGGCCAGGGCCGTTCGTTCGTCCGCGTTTCCGGCAAAGGGCGGCATGTACGGGCTGAAGGTGTGCAGGCCGCTGATCTTCGCCGCCAGCCCGGCCGGGGTGTAGTTGCGGGTCACTTTCCTGATCTCGTTCAGGGGGCCGCCCACGGAATGGCAGGGCAGGCAAAGGATGTCGAAGATTTCCCGCCCGGCCGCCAGCATGTTTCCCCGGTCCAGGGAGCGGTTTTTCACCCATCTGGCCTCCTTGAGCAGGCCGTTTTCCCGGACCCGGTCCATGTCGGCCTTGCGGATGGAGGTTGAATACATGTAGTCGCGGATGATATAGGGCCGGCGGCCCGCCTCGCGGATAAACTCAAAGCAGCCCATGTACATGAGGCCGATGACCAGCAGCATCACCGCCATGGGCCGGGTGATGACCCGCGGCATGCGGATGGCCATGAGCAGGCCGCCCAGCATGAGCGCCGGCCCCAGAACGGAGAAGCCGGCAAGGTAGGGTGTGATTTCCGGCATGCGCTCGAAAATCAGTTCCTGCAGTTCCTGGGGCAGTGCCGCCCTGTACCACCAGGCCGAGGCCAGGAAGAGGGCAAAGGGCGCCATCAGCCAGATGGCGCAGTAGCGGACCATCTTCAGGCGCAGGGGTTCGTCCTTGATGTTGAGGGCGGTGAGGAACCCGTAGAGTCCGGCCAGCATGATGGCCAGGAAGGACCGGAAGAACAGGGCCGGCCAGAAGGTGGGATTGAAGAGCCCGGACCAGAAACTGTTGTTAGCCAGCCATTGTCCGGGGGTGAGCATGAAGTCGATGATGCCGTTGATCACGAAAAGCGACAGCCAGGCGGCGATAAAGTAGATCCAGCCGATGCGCACGTGGTTGCGGTCGTCCATCCGGCCGAAGGTGTAGTAGTAGATGAAGAGTGAGACGATCTCCACGACAAAGAAGACCCATTCGATGCCCCAGGCGAAGACGAAGATATGGATCAGCTCGGAGGTCGCCGCCGGGTTGAGCAGGGAGATGGTGAACCAGATGCCCACCCCGGTCATGCTGCCGGCCACCATGGTCAGGAGCAAGAAAAACTTAGTGTGTTTGCGAACGAAATCGACGATGGCCGGGTTGTTTTCCCTGAGGCCTTTCATTTCGGTGAGCACCAGGAACAGGCCGCCGCCCACGGCGAAATGAGAGATGTAGACATGAAAGACCGCCATCATGGCGATCAGCAGGCCGCCGCCCGCCGCGTCAAGCTGCCACACCGGGTAGTTCATGACCGCACCTCACCCCCGGCCACGGCCCGCCAGGCGAGCTTAAGCATCCAGCCGATCAGGACAAGTCCTGCCGCAAAGACTGCCAGGAACAGCAGCATCGGCGAATACTGGGGCTCCACTTGCAGGTCGGCCAGGGAGAAGAAGGGCCTGAGATAGGCGACCCGGACCAGGTCCCGCATGAGGATCATGACCAGCACCGCGAGAAGGGCGGTGGAGAGAGCAGGCCGGACCCTGTTTTGCAGGCTGTAGATCACCGAAAGCGCGCCGAGAATGATGCCGGTCAGCAGCAGGACGGCGATGAGTATTCCGTTCAGGGAAGCCAGGTCATGCACCTCCCGGGGCAGAACGCCGAAGAACCAGAAGCCGATGCCGAAATTGGCAATGGTCGCATAGGCGAACCAGTTGCAGCCGGATCTCACCGCCGCCGCCGCATCCTGGTCGCCCCGCCGGAGCCGCCAGTCGCCCAGCAGGGCAAGGCTGAGGCCGCCGACGGCAATCGCGGCAACCACGAAGTGGAGATAGCGGGGAAAGAGGGTCGGGTCGCTCAGGTTGAGGAGCATGCCGGTGCGGTGGTCGAAATAGCGGGTCCAGGCCCCAGGGCGCTGCATCAGAGTGAAATTGTTGCTCATCAGAAAGGCGATGGCCAGGAGCGCCGCCACTGCGGCGCCGATGATCAGAACCCTGCCGCCGTGCAGGGCGTCGAACCGGTAGTCAAGGATATAGGCCAGGTAATAGCCGATGATCAGCAGGGCGATGACCAGGATCCATATATTGGCCATCAGCACCGAACTGGCATAGAGAAAGTTGCCGTACAGGACCTGGACAAAGAGCAGCGGCGCGATGCCGAAGTTCACCGTAAAGGCGATGGCAAAGGGAAGCTTGCGGGAAATGTCGCGGGCGAGGGGGGTGGCGTCGCCGTCGCTGCGGAACAGGTTGACCAGCGCGATCATCGCGGTTCCCAGCATGACGTTCATCAGGAGGATATGCATGTACAGGGTCAGGAGCAGGAGCAGCTGAAACCAGCCCCACGGGACCTGCAGGATATCGGGCGTCGGGATCAGGGCAGCGGGATTCATGCGAACCTCCGTGGGCGATGCGTTCCGGTTTACTTCTCCCTCAGTTCTATACATTTAACCGGGCAGTATGCGGCGGCCTGGTAGACTGCGTCGGTTATTTCCGTCTCCGGCGTGAGCAACTGCGCTTTGCCGGAAACCTCATCCAGGCGGAAAACGGCGGGGCAGATTTCAACACAGGTTGCACAGCCGTTGCACAGATAGGTGTCGATCAGCACGGTGCCCATTACGTATAACTTATCACAGATGGCCGGCGATGTCAAAAAGCTGTGTGTTTATGGGCAGTTGACCAAGGGTTAGCAGGAGCAGCCGCCCAGGCCGAGTTTCTTGAAGGCGCGGTCCGGTTCAACGGGATAGTTCCCGGTGTAACAGGCCAGGCAGAAGGAGTCCATGCTCAGGCCCGTGGCCTCCACCATCCCTTCCAGGCTCAGGTAGGTCAGGGAATCCAGGCCCAGGAAGTCGCGGATCTCCGAGATCGGTTTATCCGAGGCGATCAGCTCGGTGTTGGAGGGAAAGTCGATGCCGTAGAAGCAGGGGTGGCAGGTGGGAGGGCAGCTGACCAGCATGTGCACCTCCCTCGCCCCGGCGCTGCGCAGGGAGCGGACCCGGCTCTGGCCGGTGGTGCCGCGGATGATGGAGTCCTCGACGATGATGACCCGCTTGTCCTTGAGGAGCGGCCGGACCGGGTTCAGTTTGACCCGGACCGAGAAATCGCGCATGGACTGGGTGGGCTGGATAAAGGTCCGGCCGACATAGTGGTTCCTGATCATCCCCATCTCCAGAGGGATGCCCGAGGCCTGGGAGTACCCGATGGCGGCGTAATTGCCGGAATCGGGAAAGGGCATGATGAAATCGCCGTCGATCTTCGCCTCACGGGCCAGGATTTCGCCCATCCGCTTGCGGGCGGTATAGACATTGATTCCGAAGACATCGCTGTCCGGCCGGGCAAAATAGACCTGTTCGAAGATGCAGTAGCTCTTTTTTGCGGGCGGCCAGGGAAACAGGGATTGGATGCCGTCCTGGTTGATCAGCAGGACCTCGCCGGGCTCGACATCCCGGATATATTCCGCCTGCATCAGGTCAAAGGCGCAGGTCTCCGAGGCGACAACATGGCCGCCGTTGTCCAGCCGGCCAAGGCAGAGGGGGCGGAACCCGTTGGGGTCGCGGACGGCAATAAGCGTGTCTTGGGTCATCAGCAGCAGGGAGTATGCCCCCCTGATCCGGGCGAACGATTCCCTGATCGCCTCGGTCAGGCCATGGTCCAGGTAGTGGGCCAGCAGGTGGATGGTGATTTCGCTGTCCATGGTGGTCTGGAAGATGGAGCCCTGGTGTTCCAGTTCGTTGCGCAGTTCGATGGAGTTGACCAGGTTGCCGTTGTGGGCCACGGCCAGCGGGGTGCCTTGGTGCTGCACCAGGAAGGGCTGGGTATTGACGATATTCGAGTCGCCGGTGGTGGAGTAGCGGACATGGCCAACCGCCATGTGGCCGGTCAGTCGCTGCAGGGATTCTTCGCTGAAGACCTCGGACACCAGGCCCATGGCCTTGTGGATGGCGACCCGCGTGCCGTCGCTGGCCACTATCCCAGCGCTTTCCTGCCCCCGGTGCTGCAAGGCATAGAGGCCGAAATAGGTCAGCTTGGCAGCGTCCGGATGACCGAAAATACCGCAGATGCCGCATTCATGCCGGGGTTTGTCCTGATCGTCGGGTGCGCAGAGTGGTTTCATGCCCATGTCCGTAAAGCGTGATTGGAACTCGCCTCCTAAAACTGTAAAGGCACAAAGAATGCCTCCTTGTGCCTGCGATCTATCCAGAATTATTCCTCTGCTTTCTAAAAAACAGATTGTTGCTCTTTTTTCAAGAAAATAGAGAGAATATGCGCAGAATACCTTTGCGCACTCCGGGGACCGGGCCTACGCGATTTTTTGTGAAGGGGTTGGAAAAAATCCTCCGTCGAGTGAGGTAGAATTTTTCGGCGGGCAATTCTCCACGAAGCAGAGGCCGGTCAGGGTGGCAAATCACTCGAACGACAACGTCCCCGCCAACCGCGCCTAGACGGAGATGGCATGCCAAATTGTGGCATGCCATCCCTCGCGAAGTACATTCAATGGAATTTTCTACCTGCTGCCGCTGGTAAATGCAGGATAGAAAATAATCCAGGGAAAATCAGGGCGTATCGCCTTAAAGATATTCAGCCGGCCGCCGGTGAGCGTTTTACCGGCAAGGGCCGGGAGCGGATCAAGATTCTCAAAAATCCTGTCCTTTCTGGCGGCAACGGACTCGTTGCGGAATTTGGATGCCATGAGCGCAACCGCTCCGGTGACATGCGGGGTCGCCATGGAGGTGCCGCTGTAATAGTCATACCCTTTGACAAGGCCGGTTCCGATGCCAACGTTGTCAATGAGCCAACCGGCATCGTCGTTCTCATAAGGCTCGTCGTCATATTCGTTTGACGTGAAATGAAATCTGAAACGGAAGTGAGCGGTTTTGAAAGCCTCCGGGATAACCACGACATCGCTCGTCCAGCCCCAGTAGATATAATATAAATACCATTCCGAGAGATCGAACAGGGTGGTCCAGGTGGAACCGCTGTCGCCGGATACCTCGACGATCGCTGTTTCGCCCCACCAGAAGTCGCAGACAAATGCCGAGGAAAAGCCTAAATAAACAGCCTGGCCACTATAGCCGGACAGGTCGATGTCGGAGTTGTTCCCCACCCATGAGTCAGTGCTGAGAAGATAATCCACACCCGGACTGTCGCTCAGGAAGTGGGAGGGGCTTGGCGGGGTGCCAAAGGTTTTGGGCCCCCAGGAAGTATCGAAGCTTTCCCGATCATCGGTAATGCCCCAGGAATTATTGGTGCCGCCGGCAGCCCAGTTGCCGAATCCGGATTCCATGTCATCTGAAAATATATTTGCGGTGACAGGATTGACCGGATCGAAATAACTGACAGAACTGAGAATGGAGGAGCCGGGCGCGCCGAGATCAACGGATGTGGCGCCAAAGTTTGAAAAGGAGGAGAGGGCATCCTCGTCGGTGGTGCTGGCAACGGAAATGATATTGTCCAGGTTATAGCTTGAGGGATAGTGGGGGGCGGCATCGGTATTCTCTCCGTCGTTTCCCGCGGAGGCGCAGAAAATTATACCGGCATCACCGGCCGCCTCGATGGCGTCATAGAGCAGAGGGTCGTCATCACTCCCGCCCCAGGAGGCATTGATGGCGACGACGTTCTGGCCATGGTTGACTTTCTGGTCGATGATATACTCTATTGCCTCGATGGCGTCAGCGTCGGTGCCATAGCCAAGAGACGAGAGAAATTTCAGCGCCATGATCCTGGCGGTCCAGTTGACACCTGCAATGCCCTTGCCATTATTCCCGGTCGCAGCGATCGTTCCGGCGCAGTGACTGCCGTGCCCGGCGTCATCCATGGGGTCGGAATCTTTATTCACAAAATCGTATCCATAGATATCATCGATATAGCCGTTCCCGTCGTCATCTACACCGTTGGCAGGAGTCTCGCCCGGATTGATCCACATATTAGCCGTCAGATCCTCGTGATCGTAGGCAACCCCGGAATCGAGCACGGCAACAATCACCTCTGCCGATCCAGTGGAGATGTTCCATGCCTCGGGGGCGTCCACATCCGCATCAGCGGTGCCGCCGGTCTGGCCGGTATTGTTGAGTCCCCAGAGCGACGCATAGTAAGGATCGTTGGGCGTACTGTCCGCCATGCGGAAATAGTTGGGAGAAACGGATTCCACCAGGGAGTTTCTGTGCAGTTCAGAGAGCAACTGGGCCGTGGAGCGCGAACCCGATCTGACCAGCAGGTACTCCTTCCCCAGCAATTTTGACAGGACAGGGTACCGTTTTTTGACCTGCAGTGCCTGCCCTGCGTCCAGGGCGGTCTTCATGTCTGTGACATTGACCCCTGCTTTTAATTTGACCAGCAGGTCTCCCTCGACAAATTGAGGTGGGGCAGAAACCGTTGTTAATTTGCCGAAACCTCTTCCTTCCGGTGCTGCGTTGAGCACGGCCATGCCCTGGACAGGTAATTGGATGGAGCCAAAAAGCAGCACGAAAGCAAGAATCTGTAAGCTAAAATGAAGGTTTGCGGTTTTATTATGCATTTTCATATCCCCTCTCCAATATGCGGGCTTGAACTGTCACCAACAAAATTTTTTCGACTGTTTTAGAGAAAAATACAACGAGAAATATTTTTTTAGAATACAATGTTCACATATTGCTGACAAAGAGAATCTGAGCAGTTTGGGTGATAGTATACTGCAGTATCAATATCCTGACCATTTTTTAATTATATGTTCCAGAAACAAATGAGGTCAAATGCTTATTTTCTTCAACTTGAACAGGAGGTTAGCAGTTTTATTCCCATCGTCCAGGCAGGGTGGTTTCATGCCCATGTCCGAAAGCGTGATTGCTATTCGCCTCCTAAAACTGTAAAGGCACAAAGAATGCCTCCTTGTGCCTGCGATCTATCCAGAATTATTCCTCTGGTTCAAAAAAACAGACTGTTGCTCTTTTTTCAAGAAAAGAGAGAGAATGCGCAGAATACCATTGTGCAGTCGATGGACCGGGCCGGGTCAGCCGTGCCTGCAGCTGACAGTCAGCGGATAAAAAATGAGAGGGGCAGGCGAGGTGGCGGGGCGGGACATTGTTGTCCCGCCCCTGTATTTTCGCCGCGGAAGAAAGTATCCAGTTAATTCAGGTTGATGATCGATGTCTTCCCGTCCTTGCCCCTGAGCGGGAAGAACAGGCCGCCGGGCTTGACATGGAGGTCCAGGTTCACCACGCCCAGGTTGCCCGGATTCCCCGCATCGGTGCCCAGGCCGAACACCCCGTACCAGTGGATTCCCGGCTTGGTGAGGCTCCAGGAGATCTTCAGGTCGAAGGGCTGCCCGGCCGGGACGCTGGTCGAGCCGTTCGCCAGGGTGACGGAGAAGTTACCGGAGGAAGCCCCGGGGACCACGGCGGCCGCCAGTTCGACATCGTCCGGGGTGGCTCCGGTCGGGTCGCTGGCCTCCCAGTTCTGGATAAAGGCATAGTAGTTTCCTGCCGGCGGATCGGCGATCGAGCAATATTCCTTGCTGCCGAAACTGGCTGACGTGCAGTACCATTCAAACGTTGCACCATTCAAGCGCCAGAGATACAGGTCGATATCCGGGGAAGTGGTCTTGACGATCTCGGTCACCAGCCGCTTGCTGCCGGCCGGCACGGTTATCGTCTGAGCCCAGACGCCGTCTTTGTTGGAGGAGTCATCAGGGTCCCAGTTGCCGTCATAAGGATCATAATTAGTTGGATCCTGATACAAGTTACCCTCATAGACCGTGGCCGGGACAAGGCCGTTCCGGCTGACGGCGAGATTGGTGATGGCAGGGAGCACTTCCAGATTTTTCTCGATGGCCATGGAGTTTTTCCGGACATCGTCATAGCGGAGCGAGGTCGGGAGGGTTGAAAAAACCCGCTTGAGGGCAACGGGAAAGCGCACCGCGGTCGCTCCTCCGCCGGAAGGGGTGAACAGCACGCTGCCGAACAGCCAGGTACCGAGGGCGGCACTCCCGGCGTTGGCGGTGATGGTTATCTGCCGCGTCCCGCCGGCGGTGAGTGCGAAGCTTGAGGGATTGACGGTAAGGGTGACCCCGGGCGGATTGACCACGCTCGCCGTCCAGGTGGCGTTCGCCGTGGAGGCCAGGGTCCGGGTCCAGGTGGTGGAGCCGACGAAGTCTTCCCTGCCCAGGCTCGGGATGTTGAGGGTCTTCGGGTCACCGCCCAGGGAGGGGTCGGCGTTCAGGAAGTTGCTGTAGGTCTCGTCCAGGACAAAACCGATCTGGGCGGCCTGGCTGACGTCGACCCTGCCCGCGCCGGTGTCGAAGGGGGTAGCCGGGGTCGTCCCGTCCTCCTTGAGCACCGTTGGGTCGGCCGTGCCCATCAGGGCGGACTGGACCTTGGCCGGGGACCAGCCTGGATTCAGGGAAAGGAGCAGGGCGGCCGCGCCCGCCGCGTGCGGGCTGGCCATGGAGGTCCCGCTCAGAAGGCCCCAGGTGGCGGCATTATTTATCCCATCCGCGGCCAGGATGTCCTGGCCCGGAGCGGACACGTCCGGCTTGATGATGGAAAGAAGGGGCGGGTTGGCGCCCCGGGAACTGAAGGAGGACATGATGTCGCCGTAGACCGGGTTGACGTTCGCGCTGGTGCCGGCGATCGCCGCCTGGTGGTTGCTGCTTGCCGCAAGCCAGTTTTTCAGCGCGATCCCGTCGTTGAAGGTGATATGCACCGCGGGCAAGACGTGGGCATCGGCGTTGAGGCTGTTCCCGTTGGGCGCGTCGTTGGCCAGGACCATCCCGCCGGCGCCGCCAGCCTGCACATTGGTTCCCTTATCGACCCTGGGGTTGGTCCCGCGGTCGCAGACCACGATCTGGCCGCTGAAGGTGCCGGCGGGAAAGGGCTGAAGGCACAATGGGTCTGGTTGGTTATAGTAATTAATGTTTATATAGTTTCCGGCATAGACGATGCTCCTGGCGGCCAGGGAGCCGGTCACGCTGCGTCCGGAAATGTTCAGCAGCGCCAGTCCGTCCGACCTGGTCATGCTGGTCAGGGAATTGACAAAGGCGCGGTCATGGGAACTGCTGCCCACGGTCAGGAGCCAGGGCGAGTTGCCCGGGCTGCCGAGGGTCTCGCTTCCCGGCCCGTTGTTGCCGGCCGAGACGGCCACAAAGACGCCTGCCTGGCGCGCGTTGAGGAAGGCCAGGGAATCCGGGTCGGACCAGGGGTCGGTTGCCCCGCCGCCGATGGAGTAGTTGATCACGTCCACCGCATCGAGGGTCGCCTGGTCGATGGCGGCGATGAGGGCTGAGAGCGGGCAGCTGCCGAGGCAGGCCTTGTAGGAGATGAGGTTGCTGTGCGGGGCGACTCCCGAGATCGGCCGGTTGATGGTGATGGTCGGTGCGACCAGCGGCGCGGAATTGATCACATTGCCGGCCGCGGTGCTCGCCGTATGCGAGCCGTGACCGTCATTGTCGTACAGGACGGCAGGCGTGGGCAAGGTCCTGGTGAAGTCATAGGCGCCGATGAGCTTGTCGTTGCAGGCGAAAGCGGCATTGTAATCCGGGTGGCTCGGGTCACAGAAGCCGTAGTACCAGGCCCGCGGGTTGCTGTGATCGTAGCCGTCGCCGCCGATGTCGGCGAACGAGGGATTGGCCGGATTGATGCCGGTATCGATGACGCCGACCACGATGCCTTCCCCCTTGGTGGGGCCTGCTACGCTGCCGTTCCACAGACCATTGGCGCCGATCCACCGGGGGCCGTTGTCCGTGTGCAATTGGCGCATCCTGTCCGGCGTGACCCGAACAACCCCGGGGAGTTTCGCGACTTGCCGGGCCTCGGCCGCGCTCATTTCGACGGCAACGCCGTTGAAGGCGGTCTTGAACACCTGCGTCGCGCTGATGCCGCGGCCCAGCTCCTGCTCCATTTTCTGCAGCATATCCGCCTGGCTGCCCTGGAGATAGTTCAGATAATTGATGCTGTCCGGGTGGGCGGCGTCGAGCTTTTTCTCTCCCTTGGCACTCGGTTTCGTGGGCGGAAGATCCGGCACCCCTCCCTCGTACACCGCCAGGGGCGCCTCGCTGAATTGGACAATGTACTGGCCGGGGATGATATCCTGATCGGCCTTAGCCGTGCCGAAAGGAATTTCCGGCCGCGGGGAATCCCCACCGGGGTCGGCGGCCAGCCCCGGGCAGGGGGCCGACTGCATGCCCAAGGTGAACGCGCATGACAGGAGAAGACAGGGAAGCAAGGATTGAACTCGGCGTTTGTTCATACTACCTCCAAAATAGGGTTATGGTCGTCTATCCTTCAAATTCATAGAAACTTCATTGTTGCCAGTCCCGCAATAAGTGCGGGACATACTCTGTCTTTCTCCGGGGATACTTTGCGCCAGGAAATATCTCTGCGCTGGAAGAGATCATAGTATATTAATTATATCCTCATGAACAAAGAGAGGTCAATTTTTTTATAAGGAAAAACAGTAGATTAGCTGTACCACGGCGAGGGATATCGATGGCGGATGGCGGAACCTGCGGTGCGATTTGTCCTTCGTTGGAGCTACGCGTGGTTCCTGAGCTTCAGCTCCGTCGGGTGAGGATTCAGATAGTGCTGCCGGGCTAGATATTTCTCGTTGTATTTCCGTACATAGTGGTTGATCAGGGTTATCGGCACAATGAGAGGATAGTAACCCTTTCGATAATTTTCTATGAGGTCAAGGAGTTCCTGTTTTTCCTCTGCGGAGAGCACGGTTTTGAAATAGCCCAGCATGTGCTGCAGGACATTGGCGTGCTTTTTGACCGTCGCTTTGAGACGCAGGGCCTGCATGAGGCCGCTTTCGTATCTGCTGACCAGTTCAACTCGGGGGATTTTTTTTGCCTGAGCCACCAGGGTTCCCAGGGTCCGGTAATGGGTGATGCTGTGCGCCATGAGGAGAAGCTTGTGGTCGGTGTGGAAGGCAACCAGATCACCGGTTGAGAAATGATCGGCGACCAGTTTTCGCCAGCGCCTGTAGACAAAAATCTGTTCGATGAAGTTTTCCCGGAGGGCTATGTCGTGCAGGCGGCCATCCTCCTCCACCGGCAGCAGGGGAAAATGGTTCATGAACAGTTCCGCGAACATGCCCGGCCGGGTGCCGACATACCCTGTTCCGTCAGGCCGGTAAACCCGCACCCGCTCCATGCCGCTGCTGGGCGATTTACTTTTGAAGATAAAACCGCAGAGGTTTTCCTGCTCAAGTTCCCTGACTTTTTTGCGCGCCCACTCCTGCATCCGATCTGTGTGATCGATGCCGCTTTTGGTGGTCAGCAGTCTCGGGTTGTCCATGGTACCCACCAGGCGCATGGATTCGCGCGGCACCCCCAGGCCGCACTCCACTTCCGGACAGACCGGGACAAATTCAACAAAAGGGCCAAGTGTCTTGGTAATAAAGAGATCCAGCTGGTGGCCGCCGTTGTAACGAACTTCATTTCCCAGCAGGCAGGAACTGATCCCTAACCGGATTTGTTCATCCATGGCGAATTGATAGCCTCCAGGTGATATTACAGATTCGCAGGGTCTAATTCATTGCCCCCGACCAGAGGCAAGGCTTTTTCGACACGAAAATAGACGACGAACTTTGGACCTTTTGCCGCGTCCTCCTCCGGAGATAAACGGCGCCTGGTCATTTGCGCAATCAGTTCCTTGTCCGTGTCTTCCCCCACCTTTTGCATAAAGAGACGGACACCCTTGTATCCGCCTTCCTTCTCGATGAAGGCATAGACGGCATGTGCATTTTCCTGGAGGTTCGCATGGGTCAACCGGTCTCGCATGATAAAGGCAAGAGTTCCGTCCTCCATAATGTTCGGCCTGGAATAAACCGCAATATCCGGCTTTCCCTCTGCGGATGCGGTAGCTAAAAAACCGGTCCCAGACGCGGTTGAAAAATATTCATTCAGATTCATCGCTTTTTCTCCTCTTGAAGCGGCCAGGTAGCTCGTGCAAACCCGGCCATGTATTTGTTATGTTACCAGAGCGCTGTTCCGACAATCTCGCACGCATCCATATTATTGCGCTTTCTGCAGCGGCCAGTTCCCCTATTTTTCTTGCTTCTTCATTGACTGTCAGCAAGGGAGCAGGACTATTTTCTGCCATTTTTGTTCCCGGGCCATGCCATTTATTCCTCTTTGTCGTTGTTCTTCTGCCCCCCTCGTGAACAGTATTTTGCCTTGCACTCACCATGAAAAAAATTTAACCATGTCGAGCCTTGTGACAATGAGGAAAAAATAAGAGGAAAATAACAGTATAAACTACAATTTTTTCCTGTCCCGATCTTCATGCTCAACATAAATCAGGTTGTCCGTATCGAATCCGAGGGACTTGGCCCTGGCCACCAGGGCCTGCAGCGTGGCCTCGCTCAGCCTGCTGGTACGCGAAAGAATCCAGAGATAGGAACGGTTCGGGCCGCAGACCAGCGCATAGGAATAGTGTTCATGATCCAGGTCGACGATGTTGTAGCCGCCGTAGAAGGGCCCGAAAAAGGAGACCTTGAGCATCCCTGTCCGGGGAGATTCGACAAAGAACGCCTTGCCCTGTGCCTCTTCCCACTTTTTTTTGGCCTGGTCGTACCCCCGGTTGATTACCCGGATTTCGCCTCCTTTGCCCAGGCTGTATTGGGCGGTGACCTGTGAAAGGCCGCGCTCGAAGGAATGATCGAGCCGGGCGATCTCGTACCAGGTGCCCAGGTATCTGTTGACATCA
This sequence comes from Desulfobulbaceae bacterium, assembly GCA_003508005.1. Classification (GTDB taxonomy): domain Bacteria; phylum Desulfobacterota; class Desulfobulbia; order Desulfobulbales; family Desulfobulbaceae; genus UBA10518. The sequence goes on along the minus strand of DNUE01000091.1, from coordinate 85,556 downwards.
AAATTGGCGACCGGCTCCACTCCCTTCGGGGCGCGGACGCAGCCGCCGATGAGCAGCATGATGATGAAGGCGACTTTGCTTGTCAGCAGTCCGGGTGTTTTCATGAGGTCAACTCCGCCGTTTTTATTAACATGGCCTTCAGCGGCCCATCCTGAGGCAAATGAGCATCAGCCACCCATATCCAGCACATGCACTTCCTCAAAGCGGGTCACCATGACATACCGGGAAACGGCCACCTTCAGCAGGGCGGTGCCCGGCGCCATGACAAAATCCTCCAGGGAGGGATGCCGGGCAAGGAAGATTGTGCGTGCCGCTTCCAGGGTACGGCCTTCCATTTCCCCGGCCCTGCCGATGATCGTCGCGGCGGCGGCCGCGCCAAAATCCGCCGATTGGTTGGAACGGTTGTCGATGAGCAGGGCCACGCGGTTGTCTTCCAGGATATTCTTGTATTTTCTCGTTGCCCGGTCGGTGGCAAGGAAGATATCGGCCAGGTCATTGCCCGCGGCAAAGGCCAGCAGGCTGGTATAGGGCTGCCCCCCCTGCTGGGTTGCAAGAACCGCGAGCAGCTGGCTTGCAACGAGCAGTGATATTTCGTTGCGAACAGCATCTTGCTTTTCCATGAAAAATCCTGCTATCGTTGTATAAGTGAATTGAACTCCGGCATGTCATCTCTGGTTCAAGTCTATCGGGACATGGCGGCAATGGCAAAATAAATATGAATTTTCTTTAACTGGTCGGGCAAGGATGGAACAGAAAGATACGGTCCGGAAAATTCTGATAACCGGGGCAACCGGCTACATCGGCCGACGGCTCAAGACCCGGCTTCTTGGCCGCAGCGACCTGTCGTTGCGGCTGCTGGTGCGCAACCGCAACAAGATCAGCCCGGCGACCCGCGACCGTGTGGAAATAATCGAGGGCGATACCTTCAGTCAGCAAACGCTGGACAGGGCACTGGAAGGGGTCCATACCGCCTTTTACCTCATCCACTCCATGGGAGCGAAAAAGGATTTCGAGGAACTGGACCGGCGGAGCGCTGAGAACTTCCGCGACGCCTGCATCAGGGCAGGGGTCAGGCGCATCATTTATCTTGGGGGCCTTGGTATCAGGGAAACCGCGAGCAGGCATCTCCGCAGCCGCATCGAGACCGGCGAAATCCTCTCAGCCGTGTCCGGCAGGATCCAGACGATCTGGTTCCGGGCAGGCATCATCATCGGTTCAGGCAGCGCCAGCTTTGAGATCATCTGCAGTTTGGTTCATAAACTGCCGGTGATGATCACCCCCCGGTGGGTTGCCACCCGGACTCAGCCCATCGCCGTGGACGATGTCCTTTCCTACCTGGAAGCCGCAATAGACCTATCCCACCAGGACAACCTGCAGGTGGACATTGGCGCCCCGGCGATGAGTTTCAAGGAAATGATGCTGCAGGCGGCAAGGGCCATGGGGCTCAGGCGCTGGCTGATCCAGGTGCCGGTGTTGACTCCCCGGATCTCCTCCTTCTGGCTTATCCTTTTCACCACCGTTCCCCTTCGCGTTGCCGCGGCACTTGTCGAGGGCCTGAAAAGTGAAACCGTCGTCCAGAACGATAACGCCAAGCGCTACTTCCCGGATATTTATCCCATGGCCTACGAGAAGGCCGTTCGCACGGCTCTGGTGGAACTGGAGCAGCATCAGGTCATCAGCCGTTGGTGCGACTCCAGCGCCGACATCGCCTGCGACATTACGGCGCATGACGATCCCGGCGGCTCCGTCCTCCGCGATGTGCGCATCCTGCCTCTCGGCAACATTTCTCAGGCCGCTGTGTACAAGTCTGCCTGCCGAATCGGCGGCGAAAACGGCTGGTTCACCTACAATATTTTCTGGCGGCTGCGCGGGTTGATCGACAAGCTCGTCGGCGGCTACGGTCTCAGCCGTGGCCGCCGGATGGACCATGAACTCCGCCTGGGAGATGCCCTTGATTTCTGGAAAGTCGTTGATCTGAAGGAAAACAAGCGGCTGCTTCTGCACGCCCAGATGAAACTTCCCGGCAAGGCCTGGCTGGAATTCGATATCCAGCCCGATCAGTTGGTCCAGACTGCCCATTTCATCCCCTCCGGCATCTGGGGCCGGATTTACTGGTACTCTGTTCTGCCTATCCACAATCTGGTCTTTACCAATCTGGCGCGGCAAATCCTCGACACCGCCCGGACCATCGAGCAATCCGGTTAAACCCGGACTCCTTTTCCACCCGTTTCCTTTCATTCTCTTGATTTCAGGTTGGGAATAATTATCTTTCCTAAAAATTCCAGCCTGACATTGAGGAGGAGACATGACAACGATTACAGATTCGTCCCTGGTCGAAATGCATCTTGCTGCGACCTGGGAAAGCGACGACACGGTCCACGAAGAACAGTACCATGCAGCGGAGGTGAACATGTGGCGGGACATCTTTCCCCATGCCCTCAGGCAAAAACTCCTGGGGTGTCAACCCGGGGACAAGGTGCACCATTCGTTCCCCGCTGATGAAATCCTCGGCACGTGCTCCGCACAGCCCGTATCCCTTCCCCTGTGCCATTGGCAGCCTCCTCCCACCTCCGACTCTCCCGCTGCACCGATGAGCGGCAGATACTATCCCCAGGGATTTCTTCAGGGTGTTTCCGGGGTCTTTCCTCAAACCCTGACCCCCATGCGGGTTGTCGCTGTCGACCGGGACACGTTCACGGTCGATCGTGCCCATCCCCTGCACGGCAAACAGCTCGATTACACGATCCGGGTTGCAGATGTCTCCCGCCTCCAGAAGGAACGGGGAGGGCGCTGCAGCGACAGGTTGCTGGAGATGCTGGAAAACGGGCCCGGCATGCAGGCCCGTATTGCCGGCAGCCCATTGACCTATGATCGGGAAAAGGCATTCCTCCGAACCGACCACGCGGATGATCGGATCTTTTATGCGGAACCGCGCATGGTCAGCCATATCGACCGCCAGGCGAGTGAACACCTGGCTTCGGTCATCGCGCGTTTCCTGCAGCCGGGAGGCAGGGTGCTGGACCTGATGGCCAGTGTCGACTCCCACCTGCCGGCCGGCCACGGACTGAATGTCACCGGGCTCGGCATGAACAGGGAGGAAATGGCTGCAAACCCGGACCTGGCAGAATATCTTGTTCATGATCTGAACGCGAATCCGAGGCTTCCCTGCCCGGACAAGTCGTTTGATGCTGTCCTTTGCAATCTGTCCTTCGAGTACCTGGCCAAGCCTGAGGAGGTTGTCCGGGAGACGGCTCGGGTCCTGAAGCCGTCAGGCATCCTGCTGGTCAGTTTCTCCAACCGCTGGTTTCCGCCCAAGGTGACAAAGCTGTGGACAGAGTTGCACGAGTTCGAGCGAATGGGTTTGGTTCTCCAGCTCTGCTCGCCGCATTACGAACAATTCCATACGGTTTCCTTCCGGAACTGGCCCCGGCCGGCTTTTGACAAGTATTTCCCTGCCTTGCAGGCAAGCGACCCGCTCTATGTGGTAACCGGCAGGGCATGATCATCCGTGGAGGTAATGGGAGGAGGGTGACATGGGACGGAAATCGACATGCAGGGCAGGAAACGCGAAAGCAGGTTCCGTTATTTCGATCGGGCGATACTGATCCCCGTCCAGTTTTCCGGAGGAGGGGAATGCTCGTATTCGCTTAGCCGTTGATCGTATAACCTGTAGAGTGAGGCAAGCCCGGGCGCATTGGCCCGGCACTCGGCCAGTGCCGCTCTGGCCCCGGCCCAATCGCCAAGGCGGTAGGCTTCGAGCATCCCGGCATGGCTACGGGCGAAGTCGTGCATATCCTGCTTGCCAGGCAATTCCTCGGGCCTCAACAGCGTATATATTCTGACCGCCTCCATTTTTCCCTTCACCGCGAGCAGGTCCAGCTCAAGGGTGGCATAATCGGCCGCAGCGGCGGCGGTCTCCGGGCCGATCACGATCCCCACCCCGTATTCCTTTGTCCTCCCCTCGAGCCGGGAGGCCAGGTTCACGCTATCACCGAGAACCGAGTAGTCAAAGCGCACCTCGGAACCGATATTGCCGACCACGCAGAGGCCGGTGTTGATGCCGATCCCGATATTGATCTTCTCCGCGGCGTGCTCCTGCCCCTTCATCTCCAGGGCAAGCTCGTCGTTCAGTTCGGCCAGGCGCGCAAACATTTCCAGGGCTGCGGAACAGGCATGCTGGGCATGATCCGGGTCGTCCAGCGGGGCGTTCCAGAAGGCCATGATGCAATCCCCGATATATTTGTCGACCGTGCCGTTGTATTGGTGAATCACCTGGGTCATGGCCGTGAAATAGCGGTTCATCAGGCGGACAAGACGTTCCGGCTCATTTCTGCATCTCTCGGAAAGCGCGGTGAATCCCCGGATATCGCAGAACATGACGGTCATGTGCCTGCTCTCGCCGCCCAGCCTGAGCTGCGCCGAGTCAGAAGCAAGCCGCTCCACCAGGACCGGCGGGAGGTAGCGGCTGAATGCCTGCTTGATGCGCCGCCTGCCAGCCCACTCGCGCAGATATGCCCTGGCCCCATCGCCGCCATAGGAGAGCAGCACCCCGGCGAGAAAGAGCGGGGGCGAAAGCCAAACCTGCGCAAACCGCAGCATAATATAGCTGCCGATCATGATCAGGGTCATTGCCAGCAAGGCAAGAGCTCCACTTGTCCAGGGGTGCCATCTTCGAAAAAGGAAAAATGAGAAAATGATTACGAGAGCCAGTCCCGCGGGCTGCACGGACCGGGGTGCAGGCGTGACGGAAAGGGCGAGACGGAGATTGTCGAAAACCGTGGCATGCACTTCGATTCCGGCCATGAGTTCGCCGGTTGCCAGGGTGAAGGGAGTGGCAAACATGTCGGCCTGGCGGGCGGCAGGGTCGGGGGAGGTCTTCACCGATCGGCCGACGAGAACAACGCGGTTGCGGAAAAAGTTCGGCGGCAGGAAGTGGTCCGGATCCAGGGCCTGATAATAGGAGGCATACGGATAGGTGCGGGAAGGGCCGAAAAACCGGAGCAGCCTGGCCCCCCTTGGTATTTCCGCCTCAGGCTCTTTGGCCGCTTTCAGCCAGGCCGTCAGGATGGCTGCGGCGAAACCGTCCTGATAGGAGGGGAGCCTTCGCATGACCCCGTCCTTGTCCAGGGAAACGGAAGCGACCCCTGAGCTGGCTCCGGCTTCCTGGAACAGTTGCAGCGGCTCCACCCGGATGAGCTGCGAGACATGGGCCGTTTCCTCGACCGCCAGGTCCGCCGCGAGAATCACCTTGCCCGCCCTCCTTATGGATGCGGCCAGCGCCTGGTCTGATTCCTCTGCTGACGGTTCCGCGAAGACGATGTCCAGGGCGATCACTGCGGCGCCGGCGGCGGCGAGGCTGTCGAGCAGGCTGGCGTGCAGTTCCCTCGGCCAGGGCCACTGCAGGCCCAGCTCGGCAAAGCTCGGCTCGTCGATCCCCACCAGGACGACCGGGGTGGCTGTCGGCGCCGGCGGGGCAAGGGTCGAAAAAAGATCGTAAAAGCGGGAGTCGAGGAGCTGAAAGCCGGGAAGAAGGCTCAGGGAGGCCAGAACAAGCCAGATGCAGAAGGCCGGCAGCACACGGCTGCGCCAGCCTGATTGCTCTGCAAGGGGGGAGGCGGTGCCGGTCATTTTTGCATCAGAAGCGCCACTTGGCGGTCAGCATCACCTTGCGGCCGTCTGCCGGCATATTCTGTCCGATCTCGAAGTCATGGTCAAGGAGGTTGATGGCGGCCAGCCCAAGTTCGAGGTGCTTGGCCAGGGGCTGCCAGGTCACGCTGAAGTCCACCGTCTGGTAGGAGTCGAGCATGGCGGCGCCGGTCTCGTCCGCCGGCTGTTCATCGACCAGGTGCGCCACCAGGCTGACGCGGATCTGCAGGGGATGGATCCAGATTATGCCCGCGTCGAGCTGCCGTTCGGGAATCAGGGGCAGGCTTCGCCCCTGGTCCGGCCCGCTGCCCCTGTTCTCCGTGTCCCGCCAGATGGCCTCGGCAAAGAGGCCCAGGCCGCCCCTGAGCCAGAGGTTGGCGGAGAGGCTTGCCTGGTCGATCCGCCCCTCCTCCGCGTAGTAATACATGAAGCTGTTCGGCACGCTGTTCATGAAGCCGGTGATGTCCTGGCGCCGCAGATCGAGGGCGGTGAAGAAGTGCTTGCACCATTCCCTGTCCCAGCGGGCAATGTAGGATGCCGCCCTGCCGTCGCTGTCCAGGTAGGCGGTTTCCGGGATCAGGCCGATGGTGGCCACCGGCGCCAGGGAATAGAGGTTGATCGCCCGGACATCCTCGCGGAAGGCCAGGCGAAGCCAGTCGCGGGAGCTTGCCTGCCAGGCGAGCCCCAGGCGGGGGTCCAGCCGGTTCATCGGCGGGCTGCCCTCGAGATCCGCGTGGTCCGCGAACAGGCTGGCCCACAGCCAGAGGCTGTTGTTGACCCGCCACAGCGCGTCGAGGTAGGCGCTGCCAGCTTCTCCGTCCTGAGTGATTTCAAATAGCCTGGGAACCGCGTCGCCGAAGGGGAAGGGGATGGAACCCCGGTCGCCCACGATCAGCCCGTTGCCCGGATCGCGCCGCCGGAAGCCGAGGTAGTCCTGACTGATCTCCTGCCGGTAGGACTTGAACTCGGCGCCGTAGGTGAAATCCACGGAATGGATGCTGAACAGGTGACGGGCGTGGAGGGAGAGGGCGCGCAGATCCACCTCGAGGCGCGAAAAATCCTTGGTGTCCAGCGGATCCGGGATGGTGTCCTGCAGATAGGGCCCTGAGCCGCCGAACCTCAGGATCGGGGAATTGGGGTCGGCAGGGTCGGTCATGTCCCGCAGGCCGTACTCGTAAAGGAACCGGGCGGTCTCGGGCCCGAAATGGTTCACCAGGGAGTAGTCGAGGCTGGAGAGGGTCGAGCCCAGGGGGAGCCCGTTGGAGAGGGTGCTCCTGCCGTCCTGGATCCTGACCATGCCGAGGGCGATGTTGCGGGCGCTGAAGGAGTGGGAGTAGCCGAGGCCGGCGTTCACCAATCGATTGTCCCTTTCGTCGTCCGGATCGGGGAGGACAAGGGTGCCGGGCAGTTCTTTTTCGGTGAACAATCCCTCCACATCGAGGAGCAGTCCGTCATAGGGGGTGAGGTCGATCCCGAGACCCCCGATGAAGCTGGTCGTCAGTAGATCCGCATGGTCGCGGTCTTCCGGGGAGAAGTTATGATCGGCGTACAGGTAGTAGGACATGGGCTTCGGCGCCAGGGAAAACCCCTGGATCGTGGCGTTGCCGCCGTATCCGGTCCCGTTACCGGGCCAGGAGAGGGAGCCGCCGATCTCGCTGTCAAGGAAGGGCCGCCGGTAAAAATCAACGAAGCGGTTGCGTCCGGAAACCGACAGGGGTTCCTGGAGCATTCCCTGGAAGAGGGAGGAGAAACCCGCTTTATCCTGGAGTTGCCGGTAATAGTAGCTGTCCGCCAAATAAGGATCGAAGGAGAGGTCGTTGTAGTAGTCGGCCCAGGGTTTGAGGCCCAGGTCCAGGAATGCCGCGCCCAGGGTGTTGTTGCCGCCGCGGGTGGAGGCCAGCCCGGTGATCCCCTCTCCGCCGCGCCGCCGGTAGAGGCGGATCGCCTCCCGGGCGTATTCGACGGCAAGGTCGGCCTGGGCGAGGTTCGAGGCGATGACCGAGCCGACCAGGGGGATGAGGGGGTCGTTGGGGTCCAGGCGGGCGGCGTTGTCCAGGGCCTGCCGGGCCAGGGCCGGCTCCCCCTTCTGGTAGTAGGTCTGGGCAAGCATGGTTGACGAGTCGGCCCAGGCGGGGTTGAGGGTGGTCGCCTTGAGCAGTCTCTGTTCCGCCTCGGGGATGTCGTCCCTCTGGAGGGAGACGCGGCCGGCAAGGGCCATGGTGAAATCGCGGCCGGGATCGATCGCCTCTATCTCCCTGAGGATTGTTTCCGCCTCGTCCATGCGGTTCAGGTTGAGGAGAAGTATTGCGTAGTTTGCCAAACAAATCACGAATTTCGGCCGCAGGGCAATGCCCTGGCGAAAGGCCTCTTCGGCCATCCTGAGTTCATACATCTCCAGGTACGCACAGCCAAGCTGGGCCCACAACTCATTATCTCTGTCGTTATGCGACAGGCCCCGGCGCAGGGTCTCCACCGCCATCTCGCTGTTTCCCTTATAGTAACGTTGGTATTCGCCGAGGACCTGGAATCCGATGGAGTAGCCCGGGTCAAGGGCCAGGCTTCGTTCTGCTGCCTCCCTCGCCTGCTCGGGGCGGCCAAGCACAATCGACAGGATGCCTTCCGCGCCGGGAAAAGCCGGGTCGTCAGGAAAGCGAAGGGAGAGCCGCCGGGCCTGGTCCGCCGCCCCCGGCAGATCAGCGGAAAAGGCCGTGAGAACGAGCTCGCAGAGGAGAAAACGGGGATCCGTTTCGTACTCTTTTCTCATTTCCTCGATGAGTCCCTTGGCCTCGTCGCTCCGCCGCAGGTTCAACAGGGCGGCGCTCCTGCCGATCAGGGCGGTCAGGGCACGGTCCGGTGCCAGCACTTCCGCCGCTGAGGCAAACCGCTCCTCCGCCAAGGCAAAATCGTAGTCGAAGAAGGCCAGGAATCCTGCCACCTGGTCGGCACGGCCTTTGCTTCGCGCATCGGTGGCGTCCAGCGCCTGCAGGGCCTGGCGGGCGGTCTCCCAGTCGCCCAGGTCAAAGGCGAGTTCGGTCAGGTCGAGCCATTGCCCGGCGTCCCTCTCGGCCGGGGCAACGGCCTCGATCCGTTCCCTGGCCTGGCGGCGCTCGTCGACCGGGAGGTCGGTGAGTTTGAAAAAGCTGTTCATGGTCGAGATCAGGCTCAGGTCATAGATCTGCTGCTCGCGGTCCTGAGGATTGACAAGGATGGTCTTGGTCGGCGCCTTGCCGATCTCGGCAAAGGCGATTTCCCCCCGCTTGACAGAGACCATGCCGTAGGCGTTTTCCAGGATTATTTCGCCGTCCAGGACGACCAGCCTGGTGGTGCCCCTGTCGTCCACGGTCAGGGACCAGTCGGTCCCCCGGATGGCGGCGGTGGCCGAGGGGGTTTCAATCCGCACCTCTTCGCCGCCGGTGGCGGCCCGCGACCAGGTGCCGCCCCGGTCGAGGCGGAGGACCGTCGGGCCGGACGTAGGGCCCCCGGCGACGGCCTTGACCGTCAGGAATGAATTGCGCTGAACCCTGATCTGGGTCCGGTCGGCAAAGAGGAGGGCCATGGTGCCCAGTGAACCCGTGCGCAGGCCGTCTCCGGTCAGCAGGTCCTGCGCGATCTCGGCCGTCAGCCACTCCGGAGTCTCGACCAGGCGGACCTCTGCGTCGCCGGTGGCATTGACGATCGCTCCCGCAGCCGGCGGCGTCCTGGGAACGGCGGCAAGGGCAATCGACTGTCCGAGGAGGAGGGCGAGAACAACCCAGACGGAGAGTGAGGACCAGGTCGACAGAGTGAAAGCACGGCGCGGGAGGCAATGAAATCGCATCTGACCCATAAAGAATATTCCTCCTTTCCCGTCTGGGAAGTGCACAATCAGGTTCTGTTCAGCGCCGCTCCTTTGTGATATATAAGATTTTACTGCAGAAATAATCGTAATGCAAATACCCAGCAAAGCATGAAGCCTGCTTGGACTAGAGCGGGGGCTGGTCCTGATGGCCGAGAACAGCGAATTCCCGCCTCTTCGGGGGACAATCGCCGGCTGACGACCCATAGGATTCCGGCAGCTGCCCGTCTATCTGGCCGGTACGGTCTGGTCGGGATCGGGGAGGAAGGGTTCGGCGCAGTCTACATCGACGCTGCATTCCTGGTCATGGGCGGGCGGCAGCAGGGATTGCCCCTCAGGCAGCAGCGTTGTCCCGGACCCGCTCTTTTCAGGAGCGGGCGGCGAGTCGTCAGTTGGTTCTGTGCAGTTGGCCTGCAGAAACGACTCGATGGCCGACTCGCTCCGAAGTATCCGGTACCCGTCGTTTTCCGGAACGACCAGCACCGGCACCGCATCGATCTGCAGGGCGCGAAGCAGCCGCAAATTTTTTTCCGGCCGGAAGCCGGTCATTCGCTCAAGGCCCGGAATAGCGACCTGGGGCGGATCGCCCACCGGATTGAGGCGAATCGTGCAGGCGTTAAATTCCGGCAGCCTCTGCAACAGGGCCAGGCAATGCGGACAATCCTTCGAGTAGATGAGGTAAACGCTCCTGCCGTCGGCTATTCCGGGGCGAATGGCGGCAGTGCCTGCCGCAAGGCCGTTTCCCTGGGTTGCCCGCAGATCCGGCTCAAAACGGAGCACGGCAAAGATGATATTGATCGCCGCGACCAGGGTTAGGCCCCAGAAAAACTGGCGCAGGCCGAGAATCAGGTTGCAGAGGGCCACCAGGCCGAAAATGATCAGACAGTAGGAGCACCAGGCCAGGGCCACGTGGTACTGGTAGGCCAGCAGCACTCCTTCGCCGGCCATGGCGGCGAGAAGCAGCAGCGCGAGGAAGCGGGCGGTAATGGGGCGGTTTCGCGCGAGGACTGCCATCAGGCCGACCAGAAGGAAAAACAGCAGCCCGAACAGGTTGAAGAGAAAGGGGGAAACTTTGGTCAAGCCCTCGACGATGCGGCAGCCCTCGTTGAAGCAGGCGGATTCCCCCTGCCAGGCGATCAGGCAGAGCTGAACCCCGATCAGAAGCGAAGCGGCCAGCGCCGTCAAGGCAAGGAGCCTCGCTTTCCTGCGGTTTTGATCTATTTCATTATTGTCCAATCGCATGATTCAACCGTTCTTTTTTCACCGGCAGAAACCGGAAAACACATTGATCCGGGAGAACCCGGCCAATGCGCCACCAAGCGGGAAGAATATTTTGATATCGGTATTCTTCAACCTTTTCAATAAACTGTTTTCTTTGAGCAAAGTCAATATGGCGGTCTGCGGAAGACAAAAGGCGCCTGACGGATGCGCAGGATTGGGGGAGGGTCCGCGCGGAGAGAGCATTTTTCATGCCGCCATGGCGCCACATATCTCCGGATAGAATTACAGGTGCCGCACGATCCGTTGTCGATCGTACGGAGGCTGTGCATGGCGTTCTGGGTGGTGCCGCGCTTCTTGTCAGGTGATAAGGGCGATGAGCATGCGGGTGAGGTCAACCATGTCTTGCAGGTCCACCTGTTCGTCCGTTGAGTGGACATGGGTCATGCCGGTGGCAATGATCGCGGTCTGCAGCCCGTGGCCGTTGAAAATGTTGGCATCGCTGCCGCCGCCGGCGATCTTGTATTTCAACCGCCGGCCAATTGAGGCCGCAGCCCGGTCGATGAGCCGGATGGCCGGGTCGTTCTGGTCAAGGCGCATGGCCGGGAAGTCAGGGTTGGCGGTAAAGATCAGTTCAGGCTTGCCCTTGGCCTGTCCGGAGGGGTCACACCAGTCGACCACGGCCCGGGTAAAGGCGTATTCAACCTGCCGGGTCAGGCTGTCGAGGGTGGCGACGCAATGGCTGCGGACCTCGCCCTGGATGGTGACCTGGTCGGGCACGATGTTGGTGGCGGTCCCGCCCCGAATGGTGCCGAAGTTGACCGTGCTTTCCTCGTCGATCCGTCCCATGGGGGCAGCGTTCAGGGCCTGGGCCGCAAGGGCGATGGCGTTGATGCCCCATTCGGGATGGAGGCCGGCATGGGCGGCGACGCCGCGGAGCGTTATCTCCAGACGGTTGGCGGCCGGCGCCCCAATGATCACCGTGCCGAAGCCGGTACTGTCCAGGGCGTAGCCGATCCGGGCGCTGATCATCTTCGGGTCCAGGCTTTTGGCGCCCAGCAGACCGATTTCCTCGCAGGTGGTGAGGATGATTTCCAGGGGGCGGAGGGGAAGATTGTTTTCCCGGACACAGCGGATCGCTTCCAGGATGGCGGCAATCCCGGACTTGTCGTCGCTGCCCAGAATTGTATCGCCGCTGCTGAAAAAGGTGTCGCTCTCCCGGCGCACCTTTACCCCCCTGCCCGGTTCCACCGTATCCATGTGGCAGTTGAGGAAAATCGGCTCCCGGTCAGCGCTGCCGGCGAAACGAATCAACAGGTTGCCGGTGTCGGAGCCGGTGACCGTGGCGGAGTCGTCCTCCAGGATCTCGTCCGCGCCAAGCCGGGTAAACATGGCCTGCAGGAGGACTGCAATGGCGCCCTCCTCACGGGAGGGGCTGTCGGTTTCGCAAAGCAGGACAAAGTCTGCGGCAAGGCGTTCTCGGTCGACGGTGATCTTCATGGCGGGCTATGCAGGGAGATGGTGGAGAAGCACCACGGCATGGGCGGCGATCCCCTCGCCACGTCCGGTGAAGCCCATCTGTTCCGTGGTGGTTGCCTTGATGTTCAGCGCCGCCGCGCTGACCGCGCAGGCCCGGGCAAGATTTTCGCGCATGGCCCCGATGTAGGGCGCGAGTTTCGGCCGCTGACAGATGACGGTGATATCCGCGTTGCTGAGACCCAGGTTTTTTTCCTGAAGCAGGCCGACGACATCCGCCAGAAGGTTGAGGCTGCTGATGTTTTTATAGCGCTGGTCGCTGTCGGGAAAATGGCGACCGATATCTCCTTCGCCCATGGCGCCGAGCAGGGCATCAAGAAAGGCATGGATGAGGGTGTCGGCGTCCGAGTGACCGTCCAGGCCCAGTTCAAAAGGGATGTGGACCCCGCCCAGGATCAGGGGCCGGCCCCGGACCAGCCGGTGGGCATCAAAGCCGTGACCGATTTTCAGCATCTGTGTTTCCTGGGTCAGTCCCGCGGCCAGGGCAAGATCGTCCGGCCGGGTGATTTTGAAGTTGCGTTCGCTCCCTTCGACGATGGCGACCGGGATTCCGGCATGCTCCATGAGCGACGCCTCGTCGGTGCCCTGAAAGCCGTCCTGGTCGGCGAGCGCGTAGGCCTGGCGCAGGAGCTCGACGCGGGCACCCTGCGGAGTCTGGGCCTGCCACAGTCCCCTGCGGTCAATGGTGATGCGCACCAGCTGGTCTGCACTCGCCTGCTTCAGGGTGTCTCGTACCCGGACCGCGGCAATAGCCGCGCCGTTCTGCTCGGTTGCCCGCAAACAGCGCTCGATAATTGCCGAAGTAACAAAGGGCCGGGCCCCGTCGTGGACCAGAACCGTAGCCGTCCGGAGCGGGAGTGCCTGCAATCCGGCCCGCACCGACTCCTGGCGGGTGGCGCCGCCGTTGACCAGCAGGATGCGGTCTTCACTTCCGGCAGGCAGAAAATCACGGAGCAGGAGAGCGGCGGCCTCCCGGTGCTCGGCTGGAACCACCACCAACACCGTGCGCAGGGCGTCCACCTGTAGAAAGTGGGCAACGGTCAGGGCCAGGATCGGGGTGCCGCGCAGTGTTATGAACTGCTTGGGCACATCGCCGCCCATGCGGGTGCCGCTGCCCGCCGCTGCGATGATCGCCGCGGCCTCTGTAAGATCCTGTCCGGACACCTGAACCTCTGAAGTTCGATCACAAAAAAATGGGGCGGCCTGTAAGCCGAATTCTGTTTCTGCCGAAGCAGACCATGATCATTTCTCTAGGATGCCGGTCGCCCGGCACCTCGCGCAACCTACCCGGAAACATCGGACGGGCAGCCCTCAAGCGTTTCCCTATTTGGTCTTGCACCCGGTGGGGTTTACCCTGCCTCCCGTGTCGCCACCGGAGCGGTGAGCTCTTACCTCGCCATTTCAACCTTACCTGTATCTGCCCGGAGGCAGACCATCGGCGGTGTGTTTTCTGTGGCACTTTCCCCCGGTTACCCGGAGTTCGCGTTACGAACCACCGTGCCCTGTGGTGTTCGGACTTTCCTCCCCGGCATGAAAGCCGGAGCGATCATGCGTCCGCCCCAATTTTGTTTTGATAACCTCGGAAAAGAAAACTAACCATCCCCGGTTGTGATTTCAAGCTGTGACCCGGCTTGCCGGCATCGGAATCACTCCTGTGGCGATCCCCCCAACTGTGATGGCTTGGCAAAAATTCCCCAAATGCTGTGTTGCGCTCGATTCATTTTTACCGGAGTACAGTATGCGCCCATATTCTTCAGGATGTGCATGCCTGGCCCGCGGGGTTCGTTGCGCCCATTTTTTTTTCGTCTATGCCCCTGTTTGCCAGCTGATCAGCCTCGGAGTTCTCGGCGCGGGGCACGTGCTTGATCCGCCAGCCGCGCAGCCTTTGCAGCAGACCCTTGGCCTGGATGTACAGCGGCTGCAGATGGGCGTTCTTGACCTTGTACTGTCCGGAAATCTGCCGGACGATCAGTTCCGAATCAAGGAAAATAGCGAGCCGCTCGCAGCCGTTCTGGAGGGCCAGTTCCAGGCCGGCAAGCAGCGCCCGGTATTCCGCGACGTTGTTGGTGCACTGCCCCAGATAGATGGCGCGGCTGGCGACCTGGCGGCGGTCGCCGTCCAGGAGGACCACTCCCGCTCCCGCTTCGCCTGGATTGCCGCGCGAGGCGCCATCCGTGTACAGGAGACATTCTTCGCCCGGCCGGGGAGCAGGGGCAACCGACGTTCCTTCAGGCCTGGAGAAAGGGAGCGATGGCGCCGAACTTTTTTTGGGGGCTGCCGGCGCAGAGCCGTCGGCAATGCGCAACAGCGCATCCCTGATTGCCATCGGTTCCCGGTCCGGAAAAAGTTCGCGCAGCAGGTGTTCCGGCAATCGCTCTGCGAGGCGCTGCAGGATCTCCAGGTCCTGGCGGTGCTCACGCATCGGCAGGTTCGGCGTCTTCGGCCAGGAAGAAGAGGATGCGCTGGCAAGTCGGACAGAAGTTCAGTTTTTCGCCCCTGCGGATCTCGTTGTCCTGCTGAGGTGGTATGGTCATGAAGCAGCCCTGGCAGATGCCGTTTTTGGTGGGCACCACGGCGGAGCCGTTGCGCTTCTGCCGGAGCATATCATACCGTTTCAGCGTGCCGGGATTCAGTTCCGGAATGAGCACCATTCGCTGGTCCAGCACGCTTTTCTTGCGGGCGAGGATTTTGCTGACCGCCTTTTTGACGTTTTCTGCTTCCTCGACCAGCAGTGTCTTCTCTCCGCTGCAAAGGTTGGCAAGTTCCAGCGCGTTTTTTTCGGCCTCCTCGATCTGTTCCATGATCTGGAGCGTTCTTTCCTCGTTGGCCTTGATCAGCTTTTTGTTTTCCTCGATTTCCTTCAGCAGGGCCTGATGCTCGCGGCTGGTCTGCACCTGCATCATCTTGTTCTGCCGGTCCTTGATGCGGGCCAGGGCGTCTTCCAATTCGGCCTTGAGATCACGCTGGCTCTGCGCGAGTTCCTCGGTCTGCACCTTGAGGAGGCTGATTTTTGTCTCCTTGTCGGCGATGGATTGTTCGCGGGCAACGATTTCCTGTTCCTTGGCCTTGATTTCCTGGTCAAAGCCGTCGAGTTCCGAATCGATCCCCTGCAGGTCAATAAGTTTGCTGATTTCCTGGTTCAATTGTCCACTCCTTGTCAGGCCGGTCTGGTTATGTTGCTGACGTTTTCTGCATCCCGGTTTGCTTAACGTTCAATTTCCTGGTTATTTCAAACTTGACTGTCATATCAGGTGAAGAGGTGAGCCCTGGATCCCGCACACGGCAACGGGAATCCCGCCGAAGCGCTTGTCTGCCTCTGCTGCCAGCAGCCGGGCAAGATTATGCATCCCGGGCAATTCGGTGGCAAAATGTCCCGCATCGATGAGCCATAACCCTGTCTCTTCCGCCCGGCGGGCGATGTGGTGCTTGACTTCGGCTGTCAGCAGGACCTGGGCTTCGGCCCGCAGCGCCTGCTCCGCAAGTTCGCTGCAGGAGCCGCCGCAGACGGCAACCCTGCTTATCCGGCGGGGGACGGTTCCTGCGCCAAGCAGCCAGGGCGGGGCGCATGCCGTCCGCAGCCTTTCGATAAAATCCTCCGGGCTGAGCGGATCGACGTAATCGCCCACGCGCCCGATACCGCAGCCAGGCTCTCCGCATTCATGGGGAACCAGGGGCTGGATGTTCTGCAGACCGAGGAGTTGGGCCAGGATATCGCTGGTGCCGCCCGGGGCCGAATCGAAATTGGTGTGGCTGCTGATGATGCTCATCTTGTTCTTGAGCGCCAGCTCAATGAACTGTCCGTCTGGCTGATCAAGGTGGATCGATTTCAGGGGGTGAAAAATCACCGGGTGGTGAGTGATGACAAGGTTGGCGTTCAGCGTCAATGCTTCGTCGAGCAACGGTGTGGTGGGGTCGAGGCCAAGAAGGATGGCCGTAACCTGGGCCGACCAGTTGCCGACCATCAGGCCAACGTTATCCCAGGGTTCCGCCAGATGCACCGGAGCAATGGAGTCAATAATATTAAAAATATCCTGAACAGTCGGGCTCATCAATACTGCGTAAAAGAAAAAGAGGTACATCCGCAGGGAAGTACCTCTTTTTCTGACTTCTCGCCACTGGGGGCGGGTCGGAACAAAATAAGTTTTCGAAAGCCGAAAGTCTTATTCAAGTGTATTGTGCACTCGTTCTGGAAGCGGTTCGGCCAAGCCAGGCCACCGGTTCCGGATTTTTCTTGTGGTGGGCCTACCTGGACTCGAACCAGGGACCGACCGGTTATGAGCCGGTGGCTCTAGCCAATTGAGCTATAGGCCCATCTCCTTAAGATAAATTTTTTATAATACCAGGAAACATACTACAGTCAATAATTTTCTGAGATTGTGCAGGGAAATCCGCCGGGGCGTCAGGAAAGGTTTTTTGTCCATTCTGTTCAGCGGAGTTGGCAGTTGGCGGAACTGTGAGTATGATATGTAAAGTGAAGGGGGTATTGCCTCCTTGTTTTTTCCCAGAACAGAGCGAAACCGCGATAACCTTGCAAAAAGTGAAATTTTTGACCATCCGCCCCTCTGATTTCAAGAGGTTGCAGTGCATGCCGGCGTCAGAATCGCACTTTTTGCGGTTCTGACAATGTATGTCCTACACCAATCTCCTCTATTTTCTGGTGGTGATCTTCGCCCTCACCACTGACAACGCGCCCGATCACCCTGCGTTGCCGCCCCTGTTCGCCCTGTCGCTTCTTGTTCTGGTGTACGGGGCCTATTCTTATCTGTGCCGGAAGGTGTTTGCCCAAGGGGGAGGGTCAAGGACATATTTTGCCCGGGAACGGTTTCTTTCCGTCACGGCGGTGGCCGTGTTCGTCGCCAGTCTGCATGGCTTGGACCTGAAGTATTACCTGCACCCTCTGGCCCTTGGCGGACGTCTGCCCGTGCTGGAAAATCTCGGGGGGCTGGGGCTTTTCTTTGGGTATCTTTCCCTGATGTGGATCCATGCCAGGAAGCCCTACCAGGAGGTCTTTCAGCGCTCCCATACCCACCTGTCGTTCATTGCCGCGAATATACGGGCGAATCTCCCCATTGTCCTCCCCTGGCTGTTGATCACCCTCCTTTTCGACCTGCTGGCCCTGCTCAGTATCCCGGGACTGCAGCAGTTGCTTGATTCACCGTGGGGGGACGTCGCTCTGTTTGCGGTATTTGTCCTTTTCCTCCTGTTTTTTTTCCCGCCGCTGGTGCGCCTGCTCTGGCGCTGTATGCCTCTCCCTGCCGGGCCGTTGCGGACCAGGATGGAGCAGTTTTGCCAAAACCAGGGATTTTCGGCGGAGATTCTCCTCTGGCCGTTGTTCGAAGGGCAAGTGCTGACCGCCGGGGTCATGGGCATCATCCCCCGGCTTCGCTATCTTCTCGTCACTCCGGCTCTGCTGAAAGCCTTGACCTGGGATGAGCTTTCGGCGGTGCTGGCGCATGAGATCGGCCATGTGAAGAAAAAGCACCTGGTGCTGTATATCTTCCTCATTCTTGGCTTTTCCCTTTTTGCTGGCGCCGTGGCCAAGCCGCTGCCTTTTTTCATCCTGGATTCCGAGTGGTTCTATCAGCTGATCGGGTGGCTGGAGGTTTCACCGGAAACAGTGCTGGCCATCCTTCTCGCCCTGCCGGTCCTTGTGCTGATGATCCTTTATTTCCGCTATCTGTTCGGCTATTTCATCCGCAATTTTGAGCGGCAGGCCGACCTGCATGTTTTTTCGGTTCTCGGCGACAGCAGGGCGCTGATCAGCTCATTCGAGAAGATTGCGGTACTGGGGGGCAATATCCGCGAGCAGAAGAGCTGGCACCATTTCGGTATCGGCGAACGCATAGATTTTCTGCACGCATGCGAGCGGGACCAGGGTGCTATCCGCCGCCACGACCGCAAGGTGTGGATCAGCCTGCTGGTCTATTTTGTGATGGTTGCCGGGATTGCAGGAGGGCTTGGCCGCTCGGATTTCAGGGAAATACCCGTTAACGCCGAAATCCGTTACATTGAGGCAATGCTGGCGCATAAAGTGCAGCAGGGCACGGCGGACGGGCTCCTTTTCCTTTTGCTTGGCGACCTGCTGCAGGAAAAAAAGATGGAGGCCAGGGCCATTGCCGCATATGAAGCCGCCCTGCGGCTCAAACCGGAAAACCCTGATATCTATAACAACCTGGCCTGGCTGCTGGCCACCGCCCAGGATCCTTCGCTGCGGGACCCGGCCAGGGCTGTGGCCCTGGCCAGGAAAGCAGTCGGGCTCAAGAAGTCGGGTTATATCCTGGACACGCTCGCGGTCGCCCTTTGGCAGAACGGGTCCTTTGAGGCGGCCCTGGCGGCGGAGCGAAGAGCCCTGGAAATAGACCCTGACAACGCCGAATATTACCGGGGGCAGTTGCGGAAGATGGGTCAGGAAGCCGGTGGGAAGGGCGAACCATGACCATGGCAGGCAGGATCAGGTTGTCCGATACATCATAGATTCCGGCAGCATGGAGCCGGCGAACTGGCGACAGGCATGGAGCAGCTGCGGGCCTATCCCCGATTCGCTCGGGGTTCCCTGTTCATTCGCAGGGGTGGAACCTGAATGGCATCGCCTTGCAGAACAACTTGTCCTTGCCGGGGAAACTCGTCAAGGATGACCCAATATCTATTCTTTGCTTTTGTCGGGGGTATAGTCGCAGCGGGATCAGAGCAGAAATTCTGCCGGCTGGATGTGGTATGTTGAGGGATGCGCGCTTCCGGCAATCGGGCGGTTGAATGTTTTGGTGGCGGGGTCAATGGGGCCCAGATTGACCAGGTCGCCCTTCATCAATTTTCCCTCCGACGACGGAATCAGCAGTTGAACCCAGAGATCCTTGTCCTTGCCCTCTTCTCCTGAATATTTGGCCACCAAGCCTATTTCGCCGTTCTCGAAGGTCAGCACGGTGCCGATCGGATAGACGCCGATCATGTTGATAAACACCTTGAGGAGAATGGGGTCGAAATCCTTGCCGGCATTCTCCTGCATCATGCTCAGCGAGAGGTCAGGGCTGAGGGCAAAGGGGCGGTAGACCCGGGGGGCGGTGATGGCATCAAAGACATCGGCAATGGCTATGATGCGTCCGAACAGGCTGAGAGGTTTGTTGCGCGGGGTCCTGGGATAGCCGGACAGGTCATATTTCAGGTGGTGTTCAAAGGGGCCGAGCATTATCTCCGCCATCTTCTGTGGGGAGGTTTTGAGCAGCAGGATCCTTCGGACACTGTACAGGGAATGATTTTTCATTTCCCTGAATTCCACATCAGTAAGCTTACCCGGCTTGTTCAGTATATTCTTGGGCACATCGATCTTGCCCAGGTCGTGAAAAAGGGCGCTCAGGGTCAGCGTCTCCAGCGATTTCTTGGAGAGGCCGACCTTTTGCCCCAGGCAGAGGGAAAGGATGGCCACGTTTACGGAATGAGTGTAGGTGTAATCGTCATAGTCCTTGATGGTGCTCAAGCCCAGAAGCACGTCGCTGTCCTCGGTGACCATGTCGATCATCTTGTGGACCATGCGCAGCGTCTTCTTTATGCCGGATTTTCGGTTCGCGGACCCTTTCTGGGCGATTTCCTGGAGGGAAAGGACGGAATAGCCATAAGTCAGGACCGCTTTTTCTTTTTTCCCCCGCTCCTTGGCCGTGGACGATGAATCTTTCTGCTCACCGCCCTTCTGTTCCGAACGTTTGGCGTCTGCGGCTACTTCCTGCAGGCTCTCGTCCGAGGCTGGGACAAATTCAACCCAGGAGAACTGCGGCGCCTTCAACTCCGTTTCCAGCCAGAGCTCGGGGTCTTCCACGGTTTCCGCCTTGATGAGGATGCGGGCAAAGGAGGCGATGTCTGCTGCGGAAGCCTCCTCGAGGGCCGGAAAGAAGCGCAGGCCGTTGAGTTTGCGCTGGTCAAAAAAAGCGAGCATGGTGCCGACGATGCCGGCCATGTTCGCCCGGTACTGGAGTTTTTCCTGCCGCAGATAAAAGCGGCCGGCCGAGGCAAGCAGGGAAACCTCATCCTCTTCCTCGAACAGTTCGCCGATGATGGCGACAAACTGTTCCACGGAGGAGAGCAACACCCGGTTATTGTCCTGATGGATCCGGGCGGAATTGATGAGCATGTGCAGGGCCAGCAGGAACCGAAGCTCCAGAGAGGTTTCGGTTTGCAGCAGATCCGGGGAGGAGGGTGTTGTTGGGGAGGTGCTCATCTTATCTCTTCAGGACGTGTTGACAGACCAGGCGGACATCAGGCCGCATGCTCTGCCCGCCTTTTTTCAGGATTGCCATTGCCTCATCCGAGCCGATGGATCGCAGGGCGAGGGCAGCCCCTTTGATGTGCATCGTGCTGTTGTTGTTGAACATGCCGGTCAGTTTGCTCTCCAGCAGGGTTGTTTCCAGAAACGGCAGCACGGAACTGGCGCGGCAGGCTGCAAGAGCCCGGTACATTTCAAGAACTTGCTTATGGTCCTCGACGTAATTTTTTTTCGTCTGCGCAAGAAAACGGATTAGCAGGGATCCGGCCGTCTCCGGCCCAGCTTGCAACAGATAACTGACAATCCGTTCTCTGACCCTGGGGTCTGGGTCGCCGAGCAGATGAAACAGGCCGGTAAAATCAGGCTTGGCCGCGACCTGCATATAGCTGTCGAGTCCGATTTTCCGGATCTCTGCTGAACCGTGCCGGGTCATCTGCAGGTAGATCCGGGCCGCATCCACGTGAACCAGGCAGGCGACGAGGGGAACCAGCAGCAGGTTCACCTGTTCGTCGGATTTGGCCAGCAAGGATTCCAGAATCTCTGGCTTCTGCTTGGCCTTGCTTTCAAGGACACCCAGAAGCTCATTGCGCACATGCAGGTTGTCCATTGGAATCCGGGCAGCCAGCGGCCCAAGGGTCATGATGATCTCCGGTTTGAGCAGACGAAGAACCTGCCAGAGCTGGGCAAGATAGGGGGTATGCTGGCGCAGGGCTTTTTCGTTTTTCACCCACGACACCTGGGCGAATTTTTCCTCGCTGGAGAGGGCGAGGATAAAATTGTCGAGCAGGGAAGGGATCCATGTTTTCTGCTCTTTGAACTGGTTTCGTATCAGTTGGATGTTGTTCAGGAGCTTGAAGGTGAGATGAAAATCACCCTTGTCAAGGGTTTCGAAGAATTGGAATTCAAGAAATTCCAGAGCGTGGACGAAATGGGTCTTGTTTTTCTGGACGACAAGGATGATCAGCAGGACATCAAGGATATCATTGGTGAAATCCTTCCGCTCCTGTTCCTGGACCTGGGAGGCTAGTGCCGCGCTCTCTTCAGGAGTGACGGTGACCAGCGCCACTCCCAGTGCCGGAATAAGCCCGGTGGGCGCTTCCTGCGCGGAAGATGAGGTCTGGCTGTCCGCGGGGGAGGAGGCAGGCTCGGTATTTGCCTCCTGGCCAGACTGGGAGGGGGCAAAACCGGATGGTTGAGCCTGCGCTGTTCCGGCTGCCGCTGCAGGGGTCATTTTAAAGGTGGCGAGGTCGAACTGAAAGGATTCCAGGGTGAAGATATCCATATCCTGATAATTGATATGGGAAAAAGTTTCCTGCCACAGAGAAGTGACAATGTCGCCCTCGGGTTCTTCAAAGGGATTGCGGTTCCGGTTCAGCAGATTGAGCAGCGCGGAGGTCTCGGCAAGGGTCAGGCCCCTGACGAATTCAAGGTATTCGAGGCCGTCGCGGGTCAGCAGGTAGGCCGGATTGTTTTCCTCGGCCGGTCCTTGGTACAGGGCTGTGCCCTTGTAAAAGAAGGTATTCCGGGACGTGTCCAGGCGCAGTGTCGGATAATTTTGGAGAAAGGCTTCAATATCCTCCTGCAGCTTTGCCACGTTTTTGCGCGAGGATGCGTGCTCCGCCGGGTACAGGGTAGAGACCCTGAAGGCCGAAACGAAGGACTGGACAACCTTTTTCGCCGCTTGCAGTTCCGTATTGTCCGGAGTATCTATCTGTCCGGCGCTTTGTGGCGAGGTCATGATCGTGCTGTCTTTCGAAAGGGACGGGCCGCTGTCAACCCGGCTGAATTCCCGGCAGGTCCGAGGCGGGCCATGGTCACAGAAGCAATTGGTTGCATTTTTTTGGCGCAGGAAGGGTTAATTATAGGTCAGATCGGCCCCAGACGGAGTCGGTGCCAGCTCCTATCATACAGGATTAATAAGAAATATCAAGGAGTGGTCGTCAGCTGGAGGGAATTGATCAGAAAATGTTCTGTTGATGGCAGGTCTCTTGCTGTTATAACTAATTATTAATAATGATTTTAGTCGTAATTTGAGGTAATTTTAGCCGGTATGATTTTTTCAGGAGTTTGTTGGCTATTGGCAAGCGACACATTGTCGCGCATAACCCCAATGGAAGGAAATGCCTCCAACAAAGGGTTTTCTGCAATTCCGGGCAGAAGTTGAAATACTCATCGGAAGGGGTTGACGAGACAGATGGGGTCTGCCAGGAAAAATGTGGCGCAAAGAAGATAGAGTATATCCTCCCTTTGCCGGTGGCAGGCTGGTACAATGAACCGGTCCGCCTGAATGAACATCACGGTTGTGCCCTGCGATGAATGGATTACAGAATAGCAATAAAATAAATTCCGACGCCCTGCGCGCCAACCTGGCCGAGACCGCCGGCGAGGTCGTTGTCGATTCAGTGTTCGATCCTCTGCGCGAGGTCGTTGCCAGTTATCAGGGGCTGCTGGGCAAACTGGATACCCTCCTGCATGAGGTGCATCACCCGTATCGCAACTGGAACTTCATCATCCTGGAGCTCAGGGCCTTTGTCCTGAAAAACCTGGGCCATTACCTGCGGCACGAGAAGGGGCCGGAATGTTTCGGCCTGTTCTGCAGGATATTTCTTGACGCCCTGTTCGACTGCCGCAAGAACAGCAAACTGGTGGCCCTGGTCATGGAGGCGATGCTGGCCTACGTTGAAAAGCTGGTGAACAGCATCACCGTTGAGGAACTATCGCGCTTCCAGGAGCCGTTAAACGATTTTCTTTCCCGGCTGATCGCCCTGGATGAGATAGATTCCCAGCTGATGATGCATATGGTTCAGGGCCATCACCCGATGAAAAAGGTGGCGGCCCGGTTGGTGTCCTTCAGCAGCGGAAATGGCGGCCCGGCCTTTGATTACGCCCCCGTAGCCCACCTCATGCGGAAAATACTGAGCCTCGACTACCAGTACTGGCTGGGCGAGGAGGACCCTCTCCCCTGGTTCATGCAGCAGTGCGGGGAGTTCTGTCATGACTGGCATGCCGGTCCTTCCATGGCCGCAATTTCCCATGAACGTCTTCGAACCCACCAGGATACCCTCGACCGCATCGATATCGCGGCCGAGCCGCTGACTGCCCTGCAGCAGATTCTCACCCTGCCCAGCCACATGGATTTGGTGCGGCTCTACCGGGAGATCCCCGGACATCTGGTCCAGGACAGTGCCGCGGATGCTACCTTTGCCGAAAACCGCAAGCTGCTCTTTCTCTTCCGGATCATGGAGACCTCGGGACTCTACCTGATCCACGAAGAGACTCTGCGGGAGATCAACCGCAGCCTGGTCCAGCTCATCCGCAAGCAGACCTTCGAACAGATCGAGCAGTTCTTCGTCACCACCTTCCACCTGCTCAAGGCCAATGTCCGGCGCTATCCTCATACCTCCCTGCAGTGCATCCAGCTGATCGGCGGCGAGGTCTTCAAGCGGGGCAATTCGCGGCTGGTGGAGGCCTTTCTCTGGGAGGCGGTCCGCTTCGGGTTCCAGTACGCCAATGTCATGGGGGTGGACGAGGACTGGCAGCCCATCACCAACCCCGCACACCTGGCCAACATCAGGGTCTGGCTCAGCCTGATCATGCAGGAGCCCAAATGGTGCTCCACCCTGTTCTCTGCCCTGATCATCAACCTGAAGCTGTCCGGCACCTGCGTCAAGGATACCGACCTCTTTCAGCGCGACATCACAGAACTGCTCAACCACCCCATTGAACCGATCTACAACCTGGCCAAGCAGTTCACCAAGCTGATGCCGGTCTTCTTCAACGAGATCGGCGCGGAAGGGGAACTGCGCGATGTCTCAACCGAACTGGATGAGCTGCACAACCGCCGGGACGTGCTTATCCATTTCCTGCGCAAGCAGAGTCATGTGGAGTCCAGCAACCTGATCGTCGATTTCATCCGGGCGATCTTCAAATTCTGGCTGACCCGGGACAAGGAGCCGCTGCGCCAGTTTCTGCCCGAGGAGGTGCTCCGGCAGGTCCAACCTACGGGTCCCTTCATCGACGAGCAGCACATTCTGGCCAACCGGATCCGCAACGATTTGAAAATCACCAGCGTCAAGGATCTCCTGCACTGGGAAGATGAAGACTGCCGGGTCTATCTGGACCGGCAACAGGATCTGTCCGCGGTGGAGCGTCGCCGTTACGAGATGCTGGTCAAGATGTACAAGCTGCTGCACCAGAAGTACAATCTCGCCCTGCAGGAACTGCGCCATCAGCTGCATCAGGCTGCCCAAAGCGGTTTCCCGGAGATGGAGAGTCTGCTGGATATCCTGGAGGATTCCGACACCACAACCTGTCTTAACGAGGTCCTCGAACATCTGGAACAGCTCAAGGAGATCATCCTGAGCAAGGATAAATTCACCCCCAAGGAGGAGATCTACCACAAGCGCCACATCGCCGTGGACATTCCCTCGGTGTATGGCCGGTACAGCGAGCGAAAGTTTGATGCCCTGGGTCTGACCTTCCGCCTGGAAAGCCTGGCCAATATCTACCTGGAGCGGCTGTCCGACACCATCAACCTGACCTTCATCACCCAGGCCACCTTCATCCGGGTCAGCCGCTGTTTAAAACTCTATCTCCGGGCACTAAGGGTGGACGGGATCGGCAGCCGCAAGTTGGACACCTATGTCAGCCTCCTGACCTCGTCCCTGGGGATCAGGCGTTTTTCCTATACGCAGTATCTCGATATCTTCAGGGGCATGTCCGAGGGGGTCAAGGACATCATCTATGCCTATTACACCAATATTCACCAGAACAATCTTTCCATAATCATTCCCCAGATTGGCGAGGCCAATCTGCTGACCAAGTACCGCCCCCACTGGGATGCGCAGGATCTTTCCGCCACCGTGCATCGGCTTTCCGAGACCTTTTTCCGTGACCTGATTGCCTCCACCTTCGGCCTCCAGCATCTGGACAACTTTATCACCAGGATCATGCAGACCCTGGAAGCCCAGAAGGATATCCTGGATGAGAGCGGCCTGGATCTGCTGATGACCTATAACCCGGGGAAGACAATCAGTTCCCTGTACGACGAGAATCTGCGCACCCACAACCTGATCCACCTCGGCAATAAGGGGTTCAATCTGATGGTGCTGGCCCGGGAGGGCAAACCCGTGCCGCCTGCCGTGATCATCACCACCGAGATTTTCCGCTGCTGGCCGGTGGTGCGGCGCTTTGAACGGGCCCGCGACGAATTCATGCGGCGGCTGCGCAACTCCATCAACGGCATCGAGAAGCTCACCGGCACCAACTTCGGCTCCCCGGACAGGCCGCTGCTGCTGTCCGTTCGTTCCGGCTCGGCCATGTCCATGCCGGGGATGATGTCCACCATCCATAACGTGGGGCTCAACGAGGAACTGATCCATGAATACGTGGAGGCCACCGGCAAGCGTTATTTTGCCTGGGACAATTACCGGCGTTTTCTGCAGTCCTGGGGCATGGCCCACGGTATCGCCCGCGAGGACTTCCAGGAGCTCATGAACGCCCAGAAAAAAAAGGCCAGGGTCGTGATGAAGAGGGAGTTTTCGCCGGAACAGATGCAGGAACTGGCCCTGGAATATCAGAAGCTGGTATGCCGGCTAGGCCTGGATGTGCCTGACGACCCTTGGCTGCAGTTGATCCGCGCCGTGGAGATGGTCCTGGAGTCCTGGAATACCGAGAAGGCCAACGAGTACCGAAAGCTCATGGATATTTCCGAAGACTGGGGCACCGCCACCATCGTCCAGGCCATGGTCTATGGTAACCTGGGGCAGGATGCCGGCAGCGGCGTGCTGTTCACCGCCCATCCCTACCGCAAGGTTCGGAGGGTGGCCCTCTGGGGCGACTATGCCTCCGGTGACCAGGGAGAGGACATCGTTTCCGGCCTGGTCACCAGTCAGCCGATTTCCGTGGAACAGGCCCAGTTGGACGGCCGCTCCGAGGATAATTCCCTGGAGCGGCGCTTCCCGGAAATCTATGAAAAACTGCTGGAGATCGCCCGGGACCTGGTCTACACCAAAGGCTGGAACCCCCAGGAAATGGAGTTCACCTTCGAGGGACCGGAACCGCACCAGTTGAACATCCTGCAGACCCGGGACATGATCACCATCAAGGCCATGGAGCGCTTCCAGGTATTTACCGACCCCGAGGCGGTGAAACAGTTTGTGCTGGGCAGGGGTATCGGGGTCAGCGGTAGCGCGCTTTGCGGACGGGCGGTATTTTCTGAAAGTAATATTGGGCAACTGCGGCGTGTCGACCCGGAGACCCAGCTGATCCTCATCCGTCAGGACACGGTCCCCGAAGATATTCGCGAGGTTTCCCTGGCCGACGGCCTGCTGACCTCACGCGGCGGCCAGACCTCCCACGCCTCGGTAGTGGCGACCCGCCTGGAGAAGACCTGCGTGGTGGGCTGCCGGGATCTGCGGGTCTATGAGGCGGAGGAGTACGCGGAGATTTCCGGCCAGCGCATCAATTTCGGCGACCCGATCTCCATCGACGGCCGCTCCGGCCTGCTGTTGCGCGGCATGCATCCCCTGCGCGAGGAGGTGCACATCCTGCCGCTGTAGCGCAATCTCCAGTTGTCAGTTGGCAGTTTATTGTTTAAGGGACGTTGCCGCGAAGCACGACAAAAACGGTGTCGGTATCGGCATAGGCAGCGGCATCGCTTCGGGTCGATCCCGATATCCTTTTCCCCTGCCTGGAGGAAAGGGAATGGCGAATCCTCTCACCCATTAGGTCCGCATTGAGAAATGAGTGGTAATCACAACTTGTTTGAAAAAAGGGGACACCAGCTCTTTTCGGGTTTCGGCCCGAAGAGAACAGGTATCCAGCCGGAAACGGATGCAGGGACATTCAGGCAGGGGAGACAATATTCGCTGCGTCGGTGGCCTGGACCTTAAGCTTTTCGGCAAAATCGAGCATCCGCTTGACCGAGACCATGGCCTGTCTGCCTACCTCCGGATCGACAAGGATTTCGCCCTCGCCGGTTTCCAGGGCGTGGGCCAGGTTGGCCAGACCGTTCATCGCCATCCAGGGGCAGTGGGCGCAGCTGAGGCAGGTGGCCCCGGTCCCTCCCATGGGGGCCTCGATGAAGCGTTTGGTCGGCGCAACCTCCCTCATCTTATGGAAGATGCCGTGGTCGGTGGCAACGATGAAGAGAGGATGGGGGAGTGCGGCCGCCGCCCTTATCAGCTGGGTGGTGGAGCCGACCACGTCCGCCTGGTTGATCACTTCCATGGGCGATTCCGGATGGACCAGGACCGCGGCCTCCGGGTGGCTTTTGCGCAGGGCCGCCAGCCCCTCGGCCTTGAAGGCGTCATGGACGATGCAGTAGCCGGGCCACAGGAGCATATCCGCGCCGGTGACCTTGCGGATATAGCCGCCCAGATAGCGATCCGGCGCCCAGAGGATTTTTTCGCCGAGTTGGTGCAGGTGCTCAACCACCCTGCCGGCGATGCTCGAAGTGACCACCCAGTCCGCCCGGGCCTTGACCTCGGCGCTGGTGTTGGCGTAGACCACCACGGTCCGGTCAGGGTGCGCGTCGCAGAAGCGGCTGAAGATGTCCGACCGGCAGCTCAGGTCCAGTGAGCACTCGGCCTCCAGAGTGGGCATCAGCACCCGTTTTTCCGGATTGAGGATTTTGGCAGTTTCCCCCATGAAGCGGACCCCGGCCACCATGATGGTGCTGGCCGGATGGGAATGGCCGAAGCGGGCCATCTCCAGGGAGTCGGAAACGCAGCCGCCGGTGGCGTCGGCCAGGATCTGTAGGTCCTGGTCCGTGTAGTAATGGGCGACCAGGACCGCGTCCTTTTCCCTGAGCAGCTGCCGGATGCGGCTGATCAGCCTGTCCTTTGCCGCCCCTGCAACCGGGATGGCCGGTTGGGCCTGGGCAGCGAGTCTGTTGATGGAGGCCTCGTCAATGACGGGAAGCTGGACGTTGGTGTTCATGGCATGCCGATGTCACTAAATGTTCTGTCATCTCCGCGGGTGCGGCAAGAAGAACAGCGCCTTGCCGCGCGCGGTGTACGGATGGAGCATCGGAGGCCGCGGCCAGGCCACGGTCCCGATAATCACTTCGTCCATAGAACTACCGAAGCCGGGGCAACTTGTCAACTCCCCATTCGGTGGGGATGGCGGCAATCATCTGGCAACTGTGCAGCAAACCGGCAGGATGAGGCCGCAGGAATTTGCCCCCGCCGCTGGCCTTTGGCTCGAAATTCAAGGGGTGGAGTGGTGACGCGCGCTGCGCGGACGGGAAGGTAACTATGGCCGCCGATGTTTCCTGCACCGCGACCTTCACCCGCTTCCCCTGGCCGATGTTCATTCCAGGGATCAGCAATTCCCAGCCCTGATCCCGCCGACCCCAGGCAGCATGTCGCGGAATCCGACGGACAGGCCTGCCTGATATTTTTTTCGGACCAGGACCCCGGTATTTCCTGTGCTGGGAGTTGTCCAGGCAATAATCCGCCCTCATCCGACAGAAATATCTCCTCTTTTCTTGCATGACATTTCGCTTTAGGGTAAAGCCTTAAGGAGACTTCATATTTCTGACGCGGCT
Organism: Desulfobulbaceae bacterium; assembly: GCA_003508005.1. GTDB lineage: Bacteria > Desulfobacterota > Desulfobulbia > Desulfobulbales > Desulfobulbaceae > UBA10518. Next base: position 56,519 of record DNUE01000091.1, on the reverse strand, counting down.
ATGCCAATTTCGCCCCCGTCGGAAAAAGAGGTTGCGCGGGAGGTCCGGGACTCCTTCCTGGGATTTGTTCATGGCCTCATTAGTCCTCAACGCAAGCTGCGCTCAATGGAACACGGGAGGAGATGGAACCGACACGGAGAAGAACCGACATCCCTGTCTTGATGCTTCACAACCTGGACCCTGCCTGGGGAGATGCAGGGATGGCCGATGCGGTTGAGACCGTGGAAAAGCTGAAAAGCGAATTGAGCGAAGAGGGGCATCCCGTGGTTGTCGCCCAGGTCGTTGATCATGCACTCGGCGAGGTTCTCCGGCCTTATTCCCCCGATGAATTCGTCATTTTCAACTGGTGCGAGGAATTGCCCGGCTTGCCGCGCAGCGACAACCGGGTCGCCGAAATCCTGGAGGATCTCAATTTCGCCTACACCGGCTCTTCTCCCCAGGTGCTCGCGTTCAGCTGGGACAAGGCGGCGACCAAAGCCTTGCTCATTGAGAACGGCATTCCGACGCCTGACGGCAGGCTTGTCGCTCCGGAAGAAGTCGACGGATGGGACCGGTTCCCGGCTATCGTCAAGCCTGCCATGGAACACTGCAGCCTGGGGATATCCACCGATGCGGTGGTCATGGACCGGCACGAGCTCAGGGAGCGGGTTCTTTTCGTGCGCAACAAGTTCAACCAACCGGCGCTGGTGGAAGATTTCATCGACGGCCGGGAGTTTCATGTGACCCTTTGGGGCAACGGGATGATCCATGCATTGCCGGCGGTAGAGATGGATTTCGGCGCCTTCGACAATATCAGGGATCGCCTGTGCACCTTTGATTCCAAGTTCACCCCCGGTTCGGAGCACTATGAAAACATTGAAATGCGAATTCCGGCGCCACTGGACGAATCGCAGCTGGCAGGGTTGTACCGGACGGCGATAAGGGCCTATAAAGCCATGGGATGCCGGGATTACGGCCGCATCGACATGCGGTCAGGAAATGGTCATTACTACGTGCTGGACATCAACCCCAATGCGGACTTCAGTCCGGATACCAGTACGGTCTACGCCGCGGAAGCATCCGGCCTTTCATACGGCGCCATGGCCAGCTGGCTGGTCAACCTGGCGGCCCTTCGCCACCCGCTGTTTTCCCGGCGAATCTGACGCAAATTTCTTTACGTTATCCCCTGTTTTCCTGCCAAGGCTCCACTCCGAAGAGAAACAGCCCGTTAAGGTGGCTGCAGCAGTAATCAGGCTGTTTTTCCGTCTGCATAGCCGCTTGCAGCAGCCAGGCCGTAGGCAGCGGCGGCAAGCAGCAGCGCTGCCGAATAACCTAGTTCCACCGCAATTATGGCGGCAAGCCCCGTACTGACCACGGACACGCTGCCATTTATTCCCCAGGCCCAGGCCGCCTGGCTCTTGTTCGATTCCGCCAGGCGCGCCAAACCCAGGGGAAAAGGCATGCCCATGACAAAGGCAGGCGGGGCGATCAGCGCAAGGAAGACCAGGGTCTTCCAGGCATCAGGCAGGGCTATGGTCTGCTGCAGGAGCGGCTGGAGGAGAAAATTATAGAGCAGGAGAAGGACCGTAATCAATGCCGCAGCCAGGGCATGGCCGGAGAAAAGGGCCGGCAGTCTCGCCGAAGAGAGACTGCCCAGGCCCGAAAAAAAGAGCAGGCTGCCGATGACCGCCGCCGCGGCAATGATGGGATGGCCGAAATAGAGCACCAACTCATGGATCATGACAATTTCAAAAAACATGTAGCCAAGGCCCAGCCCGCTGAAATAGGGGATAATCCAGCGCGGCACGCCTTTTTCCCCTGGCAGGCCAAGCCGGAGGAGAGGGACCAGGATCAGCAGCCCGGCGGCCGCGATCATCTGGCCGAAACTCAGGAGGACAAGGACATACCCCAGTTCCAGAAACGGGAGGGCCCGTTCCCCCATCAAGCGAAAAATCCGGGGGATATCTCTCCATCGGAGAAACTGGGAAAAGAAGGGACGGTTATCGGAAACCGGCTGCAAGTTGAACGGATAGCGTTGGTAGAGTCTCTGACGCTGGCGTTCCGAGAAGAGGCCGGCAAGATGTTCAGGAAAAGCGTGATCTGCTGAAAAGTGGTAGCGCTGACGCTCTTCCGGCTGCACGCCGGGCGGCAGGACCGGATCAAACTGCAGTTGTTTGCAGAAAGCGCGGATTTGCTCTATCTCGGCCGGGGTGAACGGGGAGCGCTTCACCACGAAGGTGATCATGTCCCACCCCTGCACTGCCGCTACATGGCCTGCCGGATCAACCCCGACCGCTGCCAGGGTTTCGGCCAGGGTGGCCGCAAGGCGCAGGGGGTTGCGCGCTGGAGAATCGAGCCAGGAGGAAACCCGCAGGAGTCCGTCCGGGCTGAGATGATCCCAGATGGCGGCAAAAGACTCCCTGGTCAGGAGATACTGTTCCTGCATGGCGAAAAGGCCTGCTGAGCCGCCGAAGGTCCCGACCACGGGCAGGGTGATCAGGTCGTAGAGTTCCCGGTCAAGGGCCAGCCAGGTACGGGGTGAAAGATACGCAAAGCGGACGGAGCTGCGTGCCAGTGGGCCGGCAACCTCCTGGCCGTAGTCGGCCATAGCCAGCTCTAGGGCCTTGCGCTGCTGCTCCACCGCCGTCACTCTGGCCGCGCCCCTGTGTACGGCCTGGATAACATCCGTCCCTGCCCCAGCCTCCAGGATCAGTACCCGGGCAGGTTTGCCGATGATTGTGTAAGGCAGGGCGGACACCGAAGCATCCAGCAGCGGCCCCCCGTTCTTGAGCACTGCTCCGAACCAGTCACCATTGAGGAACAGGGCCGATCTGGTCTCCGGAACCTCCTCGCTATAGGTGAGGCTGAGGCCCGGCGCATAGCGCAGGTTCGGTGCCGTCACCATCTGGATAAGGCCCTGGGGGCCGGGCTGGTTTTGCACTATCCTGGCCCCGGGCAGGTCAAGGGTGCGGCTGATGGCCTTATACTGGGAAGGTTTCAATGCAGGGGAATGAGTGACAGCGGCCGCGATCAGGGACAGGGAGAGGGCAGCGGCCAGCAGCGGCCAGAAACGCCGGGCCGGAGTGACCAGCAGGCCGGCGAGCCAGCAGAGCAAAGCCGTCAGCCCGGGCAGTTGCTGGGGGAGAAGGAAATACATGAGGACGACGGTGCCGATAGCCCCGACGCCTGAACCAACCAGGTTGGCGCAGTACAGGCTGCCTATCCGGGAACTGTGGGAGACGAACAGCAGTCCCAGCGGCAGGGCGCCCAGAAAGAAAATCAGCAGACAGACCGCCTGGGCCAGCAGCAGCATCCCGGCCTGGAGCGGATCAACGAGCAATAGACCAATGTCAAAATTCTGGACCGTGCCCTGCAGTACGGGCAGGGCGATGGCCATCGTCAAAGCGCAGCCGTAAAGCAGCAGGGGGAGGAGAAGGGGCAGATGGCGGAGGAGGGCTTCCCGGAAAAGGGCAAGGCACGTCCCGGCCGCTCCGAAGCCGAGCAACGCCACCGAAATGACGAGATAGGCGAAATGATGCCATTGGAGCAGGGCCAGGAGCTGCATCTGCTCCAACTGGAAACCGATCAGGCCGGCAGATAGAAGAAACAGGGCCAGGTGCAGCCGCAAGAGCGGGTGCTCCTGGCTGTTCACTTTGCTCTCCGCAGGGGAACAAAGCGCACCGGCAGAAGTAATCGGGTGGTGATCCGCCCCTCCTTTTTTTCCACAAGGGTCAGGTGCTGGACATGGAAGGGAGAACCGACCGGAATGATCATCCGCCCGCCATCCTTCAGCTGCTGAAGAAGGGGGGGCGGAATGAATTCAGCTGCCGCGGTCACCACGATGGCATCAAAAGGGGCGGCATCTGGCCACCCGTGGTAGCCGTCTCCCTCTCTGGTCACGACCTTGTCATAGCCGAGCCCGCGCAGGCGCCTGCCGGCACTTTCCGCCAGTTCCGGGACGATCTCAATGGTGAAGACCTGCTCCACCAGTTCAGCCAGGACGGCCGCCTGGTAGCCTGAGCCGGTGCCGATTTCCAGCACCCGGTGGTGCGGTTCGGGATGGATGGCTTGGGTCATGTACGCCACAATATAGGGCTGGGAGATCGTCTGGCCGAAGCCGATGGGCAGGGGAAAGTCAAGATAGGCCTGGCTTTGCAGCCGCTCGGGGACAAACCGGTGCCGGGGAACCGTGGCCATGGCCCGGAGCGCGGACGGATCGTCAATGTCCCTGCCCTTGAGCTGGAGTTCAACCATTTCCCGGCGCTGCTGCTCGAATGGTTCAACCTGAGCGGAAGAGAGAGCGGCCGATGGTTCATCCGCAGCACAAAGGATACGGGTGTCTGTCAGGCTCAAGGCCAGCAGGCATACAGGCAATAAGAGGAAAATGAGAATCCCGCAGGGAACCGAAGATGCCCCTGCCCATGCGCTTCGGCTGTACAGCATCTGCCCGTCTGTCCTCAACGTAGCCGCCATGATCAGAAAGGTCCGGTTGCTATCCCAGGATGTCAATTTTTATGTGCTTCTGGATTTATTATATCGAGGAACGGCTCCCTGTGAAAAGAAATAATTGCTCAATGCCGATCCCAGCGGAAGGCCTCCAGAACAATTCCCTGATGAGGAGGGCGCTCCCTTCGTCAGCTTTCCCGCCGTCCTTTCGGCAAGATACACCCGGCCTGAGCGAAGTGGGAGGAAATGGAGCGATAAAGGACAAGTTATCGGGATTCCGGGAATCCAAGCTTTTTCAGGACGCTGGCCATTGGGCAGAATTTGGAGAAACCGTACTGAAAAAGGTTGGTTCCGACAAATGCGGTGAACCAGAGCCAGTACTTGCTCAGGAACAGGGGGCTCGCCTCGGCGCCCAAGGCCAGGCTGAGGAGGATAAAGGTCCCGGCCAGTACATGGATTGCGTCGTTGACGGTCATTGGGGGCTCTCCTGATTAAAGAGTGATAATGAAAGTTGGTCTGTCCATGTTGACGGCATTTTCGGTTGGCCTGCAGGAAAAGCAGCTTTTGCGGGGGCTGTTCTGCGAACAGGCGGTGGCGCCTCTTATGAGGCTGTCGGCGCCGCCTGTTCGCAGAACAGCACCCGCATGGTTTTTATCAGTTCAGTAATGCGCGTATCCGCAATCCGGTTATAGATGAAATTCGCGTCCCTGCGAAAGTCGATGATCCCGTGGCTGCGCAGTATGCTCAGGTGCTGGGACACATTGGCGTGCGTGGTCTGCACCGCGCTGCGCAGATCCCCCACGGTCCTTTCCCTTTCTTGAAGGAGGCAGAGAATCTTCAGCCGAATGGGATGGGCAATGGATTTCAACAGTGCCGATAAATGCTCTACTTCCTGATACTCCATACTGTGCGTCTCAAGTTAGTGGCCAGGTCGAGGTCATTGTTCTGCATTGATGCTTGAGCTTTTAATTTAATTCTTAAATATCGTTCGTCAAGAAAGGATATTGCAAAATGGGGTTTTCAGTCCTTCCCGCTGCCGGTCAGAAAATTGTTTCTGGGGAAAAGGAGCAGGTGGAGAGCAAGAGAGGCGCCGATCATGCCAAGATGGATGAAGAGGTCAGACAGCGCCATGTTGGCCGGATTGATCAGGCCCAGGGCGTTGAGAACGGTCAGCAGCTGGGAGCCGGTGCACTGGAAACGGAGAATTTCTCGAAGCACGTAAACATTGGTGGTGGGCATAATGAAGTCGGCCAAACGCCGCTTGAGGTTCACGTACAGAGGCAAAGCGGCAAGGGCCAGGCTGAATCACAGGCACCGGAGACGGCGGCTGACGAGCGCATGGCTGTTCAGGATGGCAAGCACCCGGGGCGGTTCGTCTCAAAGGCCAGCTGCTCAGGTAGGGCGCTTGTCCTTCCCTGTCAGCAACTGTCGTTTTATCTGTTTCGCCGATGCCTCGGCCCTGGTCTTTTTTTATTAAGAATCGGTTGATATTTTTTTTATCCTTTGGAAAAGGAAAAAAAGGAAGTTTTTTTATTTTTCAGATACTCTGTCTTGACAGGAAGTTCAACACAGGTCATGATGCCACGATCGTGCTTGTTCGAGTTGACTGTTTCAGCTTGACAAAATTTTCTGGCAAGATTACCTGCATAACAGGCATTTTTATCTGTACCACGTTGTGAGCATACAGGAAGGGAGTTTTCCTTAATTAATACAACCTGGAAGGAGAGTATCATGAGTGGGAGTGAGAGCAAAATCACCAGTCTGCAAAGCGAAGGGAAAATTTTTGAGCCGCCGGTGAACGGCAGGGATGCTGCTTATGTCAAGAGCATGGACGAATACCGGGCCATCTATCAGCGTTCCATGGACGACCCGGAAGGATACTGGGCGGAGCGGGCCGAGCAGTTGACCACCTGGGACAGAAAGTGGGACAGGGTCCTGGACTATAACTTCACCACACCGGATATCAAGTGGTTCCAGGGCGGCAAGCTGAACGTTTCCGCCAACTGCCTGGACCGGCACCTGACCGACGGCCGCCGCAACAAGGCCGCTATCATCTGGCAGGGTGAACCGGAAGAGGATGTTCGGGTCTACACCTACCAGATGCTGTATACAGAGGTCTGCCGTTTTGCCAATGTGCTGAAGAAAAAAGGGGTGAAAAAGGGCGACCGGGTCTCCATCTATCTGCCGATGATCCCTGAGTTGGCCATTTCGCTGCTGGCCTGCGCCCGGATCGGTGCCATCCATTCGGTTGTCTTTGCCGGTTTCTCCGCTATTGCACTGCAGAACCGCATCCAGGATTGTGAGGGTACGGTGCTGGTGACCGCCGATGCCGTCCTGCGCGCGGGCAAGACCATCCCCCTCAAGCCCAACGCTGATGCCGCCATGGAAAACTGCCCCACGGTCAAGGACTGCATCGTGGTGCGCCGGGCCGGCAACGAGGTGCAGATGAAGGAAGGCCGCGATACCTGGTGGCACGAGGAGGTCGGGGCCCGGGATGTAGCCGGCGAATGCCCGTCCGAGTCAATGGACGCCGAGGACATCCTGTTCATCCTCTACACCTCCGGTTCCACCGGCAAGCCCAAGGGCGTGGTCCACACCACCGGCGGCTACCTGACCTATGCCATGCACACCTGCCAGTATGTATTCGACATGAAGGACGACGACGTGTTCTGGTGCACGGCGGACATCGGCTGGATCACCGGCCATACCTATATCGTCTACGGACCCCTGGGTCTCGGCGCCACCACGATGATGTTCGAGGGCGTGCCCACCTATCCCGCGTCTGACCGGTTCTGGCAGGTGGTCGAAAAATATCGGGTGAACATCTTTTACACCGCGCCGACAGTTATACGCGCCCTGATGCGCGACGGCGAGGAGCCCACCCAGCGCCACGACCTCTCCAGCCTGCGGCTGCTGGGCACGGTCGGCGAGCCGATCAACCCCGAGGCCTGGTTGTGGTATCATCTCAATATCGGCAAGTCCAAATTGCCCATCGTGGACACCTGGTGGCAGACCGAAACCGGCGGCATCCTTATTTCGCCGCTGCCCTACGCCACGTCGCTCAAGCCCGGCTCGTGCACCTTCCCTCTGCCCGGCGTTGATGCCGCGATTTACACGGAAGAAGGGAAGGAGGCCGGCCCCAATGAAGGCGGCCACCTGGTCATCCGCAGGCCTTGGCCGGGGATGCTGCGCGGCGTGTATGGCGATCCGGGCCGATTCAAGAAGACTTATTTCAGCCGCTATGAGAATATCTATGACCCCGAGGACGGCGCCCGCAAGGATCAGGACGGCTATTTCTGGGTGATGGGCCGCCTGGATGACGTCATCAACGTGTCCGGCCACCGGCTGGGCACCGCGGAAATAGAGTCGGCCCTGGTGGCGCATGAGGCCGTGGCTGAGGCCGCGGTGGTCGGTATGCCTCATCCGATCAAGGGCCAGTCCATCTATGCCTATGTCACCCTGACCGCGGCGGCCACCGAAAGCGAGGAACTGCGCAAGGCCTTGGTCCAGCATGTGCGTAAGGAGATCGGCCCCATCGCCTCCCCGGAGGTCATCCAGTGGGCGCCGGGCCTGCCCAAGACCCGCTCCGGCAAAATTATGCGCCGGATCCTGCGCAAGATCGCAGCCAACGATTTGAGCGATTTCGGCGATACCTCCACTCTGGCCGATCCGACGGTGGTGGACAGCCTGGTTGAGGGCAAGAAGTCCATGGGTTAGGAACTGTCCGGAGAAAATAAGGCCACTGGTCCTGACGCCGGTGGCCCCATAATGCAGGCAGGGTGCTGAACGTGAGAGCCCCTGCCTGCTTTGCGTTTGTATATTTCATTATTATTCAGGAGGTTTCACCATGAAGCCCGCATTTCTTCGTCGCGAACAGTGTTGTCTCCTTGTTATCGATCCCCAGGAAAAGCTCATGGCCCATATATGCGAGGCGGAGCGGGTCGTGCGCAACATAGCCTTGATGATCCGCCTGGCGCGTACCCTGGAGGTGCCGATTCTGGTCAGTACCCAGTACCGGAAGGGGATAGGGCCTCTGGTGCCGGCAATTTCCGAACTGCTTGCAGGTCTACCCTGTCCGGACAAGGTGTGCTTCAACGGCTTGGCTGACCCCGGGGTGCAGCATGAGGTTCAGTCTCTGCCGGAGGCTGTTGATACCCTGCTGCTCTGCGGGGTGGAAACCCATATCTGCGTGTACCAGACGGCCATAGGCGCCCTGCAGGCAGGGTTCAATGTCCGGGTGGTTGCCGATGCGGTTTCCTCCCGTTCGCCGATGAACGACGCGCTTGGCCAGCAGCTTCTGCGCGAGATGGGAGTGGTCGTCGCCCCGGCGGAGATGCTCATCTATGAATTGCTGCAGCGGGCAGGCACCGACGCGTTCAAGGCTATGCTGCCGTACCTGAAGTAAGATACTCAAGCCTTAACTTCTTCTTCTCCTTCCCGCGCCCGTGCTGAAGGCCCGTGGCGGCCTCGGTATGGATGGGCTCGCTTTTCTGTTGAAATTTGCCAGTAAAACCGCTAAATAAAAAAGTTTATATTTTACTTTTTTCATTGAACCGAGGGGGCAACACCAACTGTCCGCCCTTGAACTATTGAAGAACATGACCGGAAACGAGATTCGCGCCCGTTTTTTGCAATATTTTTCCACCAGGCAGCATGCTGTCATTGACAGTTCAGCACTTGTGCCCCAGGACGATCCTACCCTGCTTTTCACCAATGCCGGCATGGTTCAGTTCAAGCGCGTGTTCATGGGCGAGGAGCAGCGGGAATATGTCCGGGCCGCGACCTGCCAGCGCTGCATTCGCGCCGGCGGCAAGCACAACGACCTGGACAATGTCGGCCACACTGCCCGCCACCACACCTTTTTCGAAATGCTCGGCAATTTTTCCTTTGGCGACTATTTCAAAAAGGAGGCCATCGAATTTGCCTGGGAGTTTTTGACCAGGGAACTGGGCCTTGCCCCCGCCAACCTTTGGGTGTCGGTGTTCCGCGAGGACGACGAAGCCTACGCCTTGTGGGAGAATATTGAAGACCTGCCCAAGGGTCGGATCGTGCGGATGGGCGAAAAAGACAACTTCTGGGCCATGGGAGATACCGGTCCCTGCGGGCCCTGCTCCGAGATTTATATCGACCAGGGCCCTGCCGCCGGCTGCGGCCGGCCCGATTGCGCTTTGGGCTGCGACTGCGACCGTTTCATGGAACTGTGGAATCTGGTGTTCATGCAGTTCTATCGCGACGAGAACGGCACGATGACCCCGCTGCCCAAGCCCTCCATCGACACCGGCATGGGCTTGGAGCGGGTCACCGCGGTCCTGCAGGGCAAGCTCAACAACTACGAGTCGGACCTGTTCCGGCCTCTTATTGAGCGTATTGCCGCTCTTGCAGGCAAGGCCTACGGCGTGGACAAGAAGGATAACGTGGCCATGCGGGTTATTGCCGATCACGCCCGGGCCACCGCTTTTCTGGTCGCCGACGGGGTGCTCCCCTCCAACGAAGGCCGCGGTTATGTCCTGCGCCGGATTATGCGCCGGGCCATTCGTTTCGGCCGTGCCTTGGGGTTGACCACCTTTTTTGCCGATATCTGCCTGCTGGTTGCGGACCTGATGGCTGAAAGCTATTCCCACCTGAATGCGGCCAGAGAACTGCTGGGCAAGGTGGTCAACAACGAGGAAAGCCGTTTCGGCGAGACCCTGGACAACGGTCTGTACATCCTGTCCGCGGAGGTCGAACGCCTGGCCCAGATGGCCACGGAGAACCCCCGGATCGACGGGGCCTTCATCTTCAAGCTGTATGATACCTACGGGTTCCCGGTGGATATCGTCCGCGATGTGGCCCTGGAAAAAGGGCTCGCCATTGACGAGGCCGGCTTTAACAAGGCCATGGCCATTCAGCGGGAACAGTCCAAGCGTTCCTGGAAGGGCAGCGATGTGGAACACCTGGAAGATGGTCTGATCGAGTTGTTGAAGCAGGGGCGGGAAACCCGGTTTGTCGGTTATACGGAAAAGCAGTGCGGCTCGACGATTTTGGGCTTGATTAACGGCGACGGGCAGTTGTGCAGCCGGGTCGAGCAGGGCCGGCAGGTCAAGGTCTGCTGCGCGCAGACACCGTTTTATGCGGAGGCTGGCGGCCAGGTCGGCGATACGGGGACCATCACCGGGCCGGCCGGGCAAATGGCGGTAAGCAATACCAGGCGGATCGCCGATAAGTTGGTCGTGCATGAGGGCACGATGGTTTCCGGCTCCCTGGCCCTGGGCGAAGAGGTAGAGCTGAAGGTCACCTCGGAGCGGAGAGGCGATATCGCCCGCAACCATACTGCCACCCATCTGCTGCAGGCCGCGATGAAGGAGATCCTCGGCGAGCACGTCAAACAGGCTGGTTCCCTGGTCAGCGAGCAGGGGCTGCGCTTTGACTTCACTCATTTCTCCCCCCTGACGCCGGAGGAGATCATTGCCATCGAGCAACTGGTCAATCGGGAGATCCGCCGCAATACCCCGGTGGCCACCGCTCTGCAGGAAAGGGAGCAGGCGGTGGCCGAGGGGGCTACAGCCCTGTTCGGCGAGAAGTACGGTGCCGAGGTGCGGGTGGTGAGCGTGGGTTCCTTCAGCAAGGAATTGTGCGGCGGCACCCATACCTGTGCGACAGGTGATATAGGGTTATTCAAGATTCTCTCCGAGACCGGCATCGCCGCCGGGGTGCGCAGGATCGAGGCGGTGACCGGGGCGCATGCCCTGGCCTGGGTTCAGGACCTCGCCCGTCAGGCCGGCGAGGTGTCAGCCCTCGTCTCCGCACCGCTGTCCGCCGCGGCAGGCAAGATCAAGGCGCTGCTCAAGCAGCAGAAGGAACTGGAGAAGAAGGTGGCGGCCCTTGCCTCGCAGCAGGCACTGGTCGATTTGGATCAGTTGCTGGCCGTTGCGGTTGTTGAGGTCGGCGGCATCCGGGTGCTGGCCGCCGAGATGGCCGTGGATTCGGTCAAGACCCTGCGGGAGATCGGCGACAGGGTGCGCGACAAGATGGGCTCCGGGATCGTGGTTCTCGGCTGTGTGCTGGACGGCAAGGCGGCGCTGCTGGCCTTGGTCAGCAAGGACCTCACCGGCCGGATCAAGGCCGGCGACCTGGTGAGCGCCGCCGCGCAGATGGTTGGGGGAAAGGGCGGAGGCCGGCCGGACATGGCCCAGGCCGGCGGCCCTATGGCCGACAAGGTGCCGGAGGCGATTCGGCAGGTGCCGGCCCTGGTCAAAAACCTCCTGTAGCCATTTTTTCGACGGGACAACTGATATGAAGAACCTCAGTCTCCAGGAACGGATCGTGATCACCGGTGTCGGCCTTGCCGCACCCAACGCCTCCAGCTTGCCAGAATTCCGGACCAAGCTGCTGGCCGGCCAGAGCGAGATCAGAATGACGGACCTGCGCTACATGAACCCGACGCCGGCTGGGATCTGCACCTTTGACGAGACACGCTACCGCAAGAAAAAGGAGAACAAACGAGGAACCAGGGCAGGCTGCATCGGGGTCTACTGTGCCAACGAGGCCCTGTTGGACGCGGGGATCGATTTCCGCGAGTACGATCGTGCCCGGACCGGAGTCTATATCGGCCTGACTGAACACGGCACCGTGGAGACCGAGAACGAGGTCTACAATATCAAGCAGTACGGCTATAATGTCGATTACTGGACCCATCATCACAACCCGCGGACGGTGCTGAACAACCCGCCGGGCGAGATCACCATGAACCTGGGGATCACCGGTCCGCACTATTCAGTGGGTGCGGCTTGCGCTGCCGGCAACGCGGCCCTGATCCAGGGTACCCAGATGCTGCGCCTGGGCGAGGTGGACCTGGCGCTGTGCGGCGGCATCTCCGAGTGCGTGGGCTCCTTCGGCATCTTCGCCAGCTTTCGGGCCCAAGGAGCCCTGGCCGAACATCCGGACCCCATCAAGGCCAGCCGCCCCTTTGATATGGCGCGCAACGGCATCGTCATTTCCGAGGGCGGTTGTGTCTTTACTTTGGAGTGCCTGGACAAGGCACTGGAGCGGGGGGCGAGGATCTACGGTGAGATCACCGGCTATGCCATGAATTCGGACGCCCGCGATTTCGTCCTGCCTTTTGGGGAGCGGCAGGCCGAGTGCATGGAGATGGCTCTTAAGAGGGCCGGCCTTACTCCCGAGCAAGTGACAATCATCAATACCCATGCCACCGGCACCCGCCAGGGAGATACTGAGGAGTGCAAGGCGATCCGGCAGGTTTTTGGCGGCCGGGCAGCGCCCTGGATCAACAACACCAAATCGAACATCGGGCATGCCATGGGCGCGGCCGGGGTCCTGGAACTGGCCGGCAATCTGCCTTCCTTTGTTGACAACCTGGTGCACCCGACGATAAATTTGGAAGAACTGGATCCTGAGTGCGACCTGCCGGGTATTGTTGCCGGTTCGCCGAAACAGCTTGACAAGGTGGATGCAATTTTGAATAACTCCTTCGGCATGGTGGGTATCAACTCCGCGTTGATCGTCGAGCGTTTAGGCGAATAATTTCAATTCTTATACGATATCAAATAGTTGCTATATTGAAAAAATCAGAGGACTGTATGACCAGGGACGAGATCAAAGACGTAATTTTGGAAATCATCGAGGATATTGATGAAGAAGCGGATTTCGACAGCCTGGATCCGGACAAGCCGCTGCGCGACCAGTTGGATCTCGACTCCATGGATTTCCTGGATATCGTCATGGAGCTCAGAAAGCGCTACAAGCTGCAGATCCCGGAAGAGGAGTATCCGGAGTTGGCAACCCTGAACAGCTGCGTCAATTATCTCGAACTCAAACTGAAAGAGAGTTGATGGCCTGCCGGCGTATCGCTGCCAGGTCCTGCCACGACTTTTTTCCCGCGCCGTCAGTCCCACCCTTTATTTTCCTAGATCCCGAGGAAAGCATCAGCCCATGGCTGATTATCACCTGGTCATAATCGGAGCCGGCCTGTCCGGCCTTGCCGCCGGCATCCGTGCCGCTCGCTTCGGCCGGCGGGTACTGCTCCTGGAGCAGCACTGGCAGCCGGGCGGGCTGAATTCCTTCTACTTCCGGCAGGGCCGTCTCCTGGAAACCGGCCTCCACGCCATGACCAACTTTGCCCCGCCGAGGGTGAAGCACGCCCCCCTGAACCGCTTGTTCCGCCAGCTTAAACTGTCGCGCCAGGAGTTCCAGACCCATGAGCAGATCGGCTCCGAGGTGGTTTTCCCGGGCAAAAGCCTGCGGTTCAGCAACGACCCCGCCCTACTGACCGCGGAAATCGCCCGCGAATTCCCCGCAGTTGTCGATGACTTTGGCCGGCTGGTGGAAGCGGTCAAGGCCTATGACCCCTTCACGCCCGCACCCAGGCGTTCGGCCCGGGAATTTCTCGGACGGTTTTTGCAATCCCCCGTGCTGACGGACATGCTCCTGCTCCCCCTGATGGTCTATGGCAACGCCGAAGAGGAGGACATGGATCTGGGCCAGTTCGTGATCATGTTCCGGGCCATATTCCTGGAAGGGTTCTTTCGGCCCCAGGCCACCATCAAGGAATTCCTTGACCTGCTGGTGGCCCGTTTCGAGGAGTACGGCGGCGAACTACGCTTGAGGACGCCGGTGCTCAAGATTGTCGGGGCGGGCGATCGGGTCAGCGGGGTGCGGCTGGCCAGCGGCGAGGAAATCAGCGCCGAGGCCGTGTTGTCGACCATCGGCATCCCTGGCACCGCGGAACTCTCGGGCTGGCCCCTGGACCGGTCGGCGTACTGCGGGCGGATGAGCTTCATGGAAACGATCACCCTGGTGCCCCTTCGCTACCGTCCTGTATTGAGGGGAGAGCGCACCATCATCTTCTTCAACACCCGTGCGAAATTTTCCTACCGCCGGCCGCAGCAGGCCCTGGATCCTTCCTGGGGGGTCATCTGTTTCCCCGGCAATTTTCAGGGCCTGCCCCAACTCGACCCCTTTCAGCTGCGGGTGACCAACGCGGCCAACTATGAACTGTGGAAGGCGGCAAGTCAAGAAGAGTATCTGCGGATGAAGGAGGAGTGGGGCGCGCAGTCTGCGGATCAGGTCCGGAAAATTATTGGGAATTATCAGCAGAACATAGTATATGAGGATAGGTTTACCCCGGTGACAATCGAGCGCTTTACCGCAAAGGCCTGGGGTGCGGTCTACGGCAGTCCGATCAAACAGAAGGACGGCCGAACCCCCTTTGCCAATCTGTTCATTGCCGGCACGGACCAGGGATATTTGGGCATTGTCGGAGCCATGCTTTCCGGGGTGACCATCGTCAATCAGCACCTGCTCCAGCACGAATAGGGAGGCAAGGCGAGGCTGGCCGGCCAGGTTTTCGCCCTGCCGGATGTCAATTATACGAGTATTCTCAACAGATGGGTTTTTCTCCAATCGATCAGCTCCGGGAGCGCTACGATGTCATTGTCATCGGCTCAGGCCTGGGCGGGCTGACCTGCGCCAACCGCCTGGCCAGCGCCGGTCACGCGGTGCTGCTCCTGGAACATCATACCCAGCTGGGGGGTCTGGCCGCCTGGTTCAGGCGGAAAGGGCATATTTTTGATGTCTCCCTGCACGGATTCCCCTACGGCATGGTCAAGACCTGCAAGAAGTACTGGAACAAGGCCATCCGCGATGCCATCGTCCAGCTGAAGAACATCGTTTTCGACAATCCACAGTTTTCGTTGACCACCACCTTCAGCCGGGAGGATTTCACCCGTATACTGACGGAGCGCTTCGGGATCAGCCCGGCCAGGGTGGTGGAATTTTTCAGCACCGTCGGCGGGATGAATTTCTATGACGACCGGCGCATGACCACCAGGGAGTTGTTCGAACAGTTCTTCCCCGGCCGATCCGACGTGCACCGGTTGCTCATGGAGCCCATAACCTATGCCAACGGCTCCACCCTTGATGAACCGGCCATTACCTATGGCATTGTCTTCTCCAACTTCATGAGCAAGGGGGTGTACACCTTCCGGGGAGGCACTGACCTGCTGATCGGGATGATGGCCGACGAGTTGCAGGCCAACGGCGTGACCATCTGCACCCGCGCCCGGGTGGAGCGGATCGTCGTGGAGCGGGGCCGGGTCCGGGGCGTCGAGGTGGGGAATCGGTTCATTGCCGCGCCCTCCGTCGTCTCCAACAGCGGCATTACCAATACGGTGAACAACCTCGCCGGCAGAACAGCTTTTTCCCCGGACTTCCTGGCGCAGTTTGACCAGGTCAAGGTGAACAACTCCAGCTGCCAGGTTTATTTCGGGCTGCGGCCGGGCGAGTCCTTTCCGGAGGTGGGCGACCTGCTCTTCACTTCCACCGCCCCGCAGTTTTCCTCGGACGAGATGCTCAGCATGGAAACCAGAAGCAGGACATTTTCCGTCTATTATCCCAGGACCAGGCCTGACCATCCGGATTATACGGTGGTGGCCTCGATGAACGCCAACTTCGACGACTGGGCAGGGCTGGACCGGGAAGCCTATGTCCATGCCAAGGAGGCGATGATCGAGCGCTGCTTCGTCGATTTGGAACGCTACATCCCCGGCATCAGGGAGAAGGTTGACTGGGTGGAGGCAGCCACCCCGCGGACCTTTAATCGCTACACCCTGCACACCAAGGGGACCTCCTTCGGCACCAAGTTCGAGGGCCTGGATATTTCCCGTTCCATCTTCAAGGAGGTGCCGGGACTGTTCCATGTGGGCTCGGTGGGGATCATCATGAGCGGCTGGCTGGGGGCCATCAATTACGGGGTGATCGTGGCCAATGATGTGGACGGGTTTTTGCGGACCTGATCAGTCCGCGCAGGTTTTACGTAAGGCAAGGGGAGGGGCATGACAGATTTCAGCGGGCAGAAGGCGGTGGTGACCGGGGCGACCAGAGGGATTGGCCGGGCCATTGCCCTGGCGCTGCTGGAGGGAGGGGCCACGGTGGTCGGAGTGTACGGGGGCGACACCGCCGCGGCCGAGCGGTTCAGCGAGGACTGCGCAAGGTTCGGCCAGCGTCTCCTCCTGCACCGGTGCGACGTGAGCGACTACCAGGCGGTGAAGGACCTCTTCGGGGTGGTGGAAGAACAATTCGACACCATCGATATCCTGGTGAACAATGCCGGAATCCGGCGCGACGGCGTCCTGGCCATGATGCCTGAGGAGGATTGGCGGCGGGTGCTCGACGTCAACCTGACCGGCGGTTATGTGATGTCGAAGTTCGCGGTGCAGCTTATGCTCAAGCAGCGCTACGGCCGCATCATCTTCATCACCTCGCCCATGGCCCGCCTGGGCTTTGCCGGCCAGGCCAACTACGCAGCCTCCAAGGCCGGCCAGATCGGGATGATGAAGTCCCTGGCAAAGGAAACCGCGAAGCGCAACATCACCGTCAACTGCGTCTCCCCAGGCTTCATCGACACCGACCTGCTCAGCGATCTGCCCGAAGCGCAGGCCAGGGAGTACAGGAACCTGGTTCCCCTTCGGCGCTTCGGCACCCCGGAAGAGGTGGCCGTTGCTGTTCTTTTCCTCGCCGGGCGATCAGCCTCCTATATCACCGGCGCGGTGCTCGAGGTCACCGGCGGTGTCTGATGGCTTGCGGAGACATAATGACTGATTGCCGGGCCGAAACCTTTATTATCAACCGGATTCCCCACCGGCCACCGTTTTTGTGGCTGGACAGAGTACTGGAGGCAAGCAGCGAGAGTCTGGTAGCGGAAAAGGATATTCCGGTAGATCTGGAACTCTTCCAGGGACATTACCCAGGTTACCCATTGATGCCCGGGGTGCTGCTCTGCGAGGCGGTGTTCCAGGCCGGCGCGGTTCTGCTGGCAGGGCAGTTGGAGGAGGGAGACGGACGGGGCAGGCCGGTCCTGACCAGGATAGTGGGGGCGAAATTCAAGCGGGAGGTTCGGCCCGGCGACACCATCCGCATCCAGGTGCGCCTGACGGAACGGATAGGGCCGGCCTGGTTCATGAAGGGGTCGGTCCGGGTCAGGGACCTGTTGGCGGTGCAGGTGGAGTTCGCCTGCACCATCACGGAAGGGCAGCGGAGCTGAGACATGGGTTTTCTCGGACTTGCGGGCAAAAAGATCGTGGTGTTCGGCCTGGCCAACAAGAAGTCGGTGGCCTGTGCCATCACCAGGATTCTGGTCGAGGAGGGGGCCGAGGTGATCCAGGTGGTCCGCTCGGAGCAAAGGGCCGAAACCGCAATCAAGCTGTTTCCCGGCACCACGGTGCATATCTGCGACGTGGAAGATGAACGCAACATCATCAGGGTCCGGGACGAAATCGCCGGCAAGGGGGGCAGTATTGCCGGGATCGTTCACTCCATCGCCTTTGCCAACTACACTGAGGGGCTGAAACCCTTTCACCAGACCCTGAAGCGGGACTTTCTCCAGGCGGTGGACATCTCCTGTTTTTCTTTGATCAGCATCAGTAATCACTTCAGGGAACTGCTGGACATAGACGCTGCAGTTGTCACCATCTCCATCTCCACCACCCGCATGGCCGCTGAGAATTACGGCTACATGGCCCCGGTCAAGGCGGCGCTGGAATCGTCGCTCTGCTTTCTCGCCAAGAGTTTTTCCGCCTTTTCCCGGGTCCGCTTCAACGCGGTCTGTCCCGGGCTGCTCAAGACTTCGGCCTCGGCGGGCATTCCCGGCTACGTGGACAGCTACCTCTTTGCCGAAATGGCCATTCCGCGGAAAATGGCCCTGGAGACCGGCGAGGCCGCCAATGTGGCTGTCTTTCTCCTCTCGGAGCGCTCATCGGGCATCAACGGCCAGTGCCTGGTGGTGGATGCGGGCATGGGTCTGAATTTTTTCGACAGAGAGATAGTTGAGAAAGCAGTGCGTTAGCCGGAGGCGGGGCCTGCAAAGAGCTTTACGCTCGATACCATCCAGTATGCCCGGCTGATTGATTTGCCTATCGCAAGAATTTCTCTTGATTTGCCGGCAAGAGGGAAAATGGAATGAACAGTGAGAACCGGGGCAATCCGCTGTGGATGGCCTGGAATATGGTGCAGCGTGCCGTGGCGGTCTTTTTTTCGAAAAAGACGCCCTGGTATGTGAAGGCGGCCCTGGGCGCCGGGCTGCTTTATGCCCTGTCGCCTTATGACTTGATTCCGGAGTGGGTGCCGGTGTTTGGGGTGATGGATGATCTGGCCTTGGCGGTCCTGCTGATTGCCTGGGCTTCGGGGTATCATGAGAAGTGAGGGGTTTGCGCTGGGATTTTTGAGAATCAATGAGATTGAAACCATCTAACTTGAAGTTCCTTTTCTTTGCGTGCCCTGTCAATCGTCTGCTGCAGAGCAGACAAAGAAAAGGAACCAAAAGAAAAGGCACCCGTGCCACTCGCCGCGTGAATAACACTGCTGGTCCTGCGGGCTGCCCTGCGCTCCTCGAAGCTGCCGGGATTTTGCAAACTCGCTTCGTTCGAACATGCAAAATCCCTTTTCGGCAGCTTCTGCGATGCTCAGCAAGTGGCAATGGGAATTTCGGCCTCTCTGGCGGGCGGCCGTTCGTGGGTTGGGTTAGGCCGGAGGCCGTAACCCAACAGTGCGGGTTAAAACAGGGCGGCGGGTTTCGTGTTGCTCTCTCCATCCTTGTCGCTGCCGTTCTGAAATTATCGGCGTCGGGGTCGGGATCGGTATCATTGGGATAAATGTGGATGACTGCCGATCCCGATCCCGACGCCGATCCATCCTGGAATGGATTTGAATGTACTTTTTCTGCTGATGGAATCATGCATTATACGAATGTCTGTTTGAGCAGTTTTGGTTATGAGTTGCCGCCGCTGGAGGTGACTTCCGCGGAGTTGGAGGAGCGGCTTGCGCCTGTGTACGGGCGGCTGAAATTGCCACCCGGCCGTTTGGAGCTGATGAGCGGCATCCAAACCCGCCGTTTCTGGCACCCCGGGACCAGGCCGAGCGAGGCAGCGGCCCTGGCCGGGCGGAAGGCCATTGTTGCGGCCGGGGTCGATCCTGGGGAGATCGACTGTCTGCTCTTCACCTCGGTCTGCCGGGACATGATCGAGCCTGCCACCGCCTCCTTTGTCCACCGCAGCCTGGGGATTTCCCAGCAGTGTCAGGTATTTGACATCTCCAATGCCTGCCTGGGCTTTCTCAACGGCATGATCGTCCTGGCCAATATGATCGAACTGGGACAGGTGCGCCGCGGCCTGCTTGTTGCCGGCGAGACGGCGGAGGATTTGTTGGAGTCCACCATCCGTCACTTGCTGGAAGCTAAAGCCCTGACCAGAAAGGGCATCAAGCCGCTCTTTGCCTCGCTGACCATAGGTTCCGGCGCCGTGGCCTTGGTCATGGAGGACCGCCGCCTGCGCGACAGCGGCCATTACCTGGTGGGCAGCGCCTGCCAGGCAAATACCGCCCACAACGACCTGTGCCAGGGTGGGCAGAACGCCGAGCAGGGAACCCTGATGTCCACCGATTCCGAGGTGCTTCTGGAAAAGGGGGTGGCTACCGCGGCCCGCTGCTGGGCACGTTTCCTTAAAGTGCTGTCCTGGGAGAAGGAGTCCATTGACCGTTATTTCTGCCACCAGGTGGGGAGGGCCCATGTCCAGCTGCTGTTCCAGACCCTTGCCCTTGACCCGGCCCGGAACTTCGAGACCCTGGCCACGCTTGGCAATGTGGGATCTGTCTCCGCGCCCATCACCATGGCCCTGGGGATCGAGCAGGGGTTTCTTCGTTCTGGCGAGCGGGCGGCGCTCCTGGGGATCGGCAGCGGGATTAATTCGCTGATGCTGGGCATTCAGTGGTGATGACGTTGTCACCCCCTCTTGCCCAGTATCCCTTTGCGCCGGTGAGTGTCACCGTGGCAGGCAACCACCGGATTTCCTGCGTGGAAGAGGGCCAGGGTATGCCGGTGGTCATGCTCCACGGCAATCCTTCCTGGTCCTATCTCTATCGCCGGCTGATCCTCGGCCTGCGCGGAAACTATCGCTGTCTTGCCCCGGATCACCTGGGTTGTGGGCTGTCCGACAAACCGCAACATTATCCCTACCGGCTGACTGATCACATCGCCAACCTGGAACAGGTGCTGGCGCAACGGGGCATCGGCCGCTGCGTGCTGGTGGTGCATGACTGGGGCGGGGCCATCGGCATGGGCTGGGCGGTGAGGAACCTGGACAGAGTGGCCGGCCTGGTGGTCATGAACACCGCAGCGTTCAGGTCAACCAGGATCCCGCTGCGGATCGCGGTCTGCCGCTGGCCCCTGCTCGGGGCCTTCCTGGTGCGGAGCCTGAATCTCTTCGCCCGGGGCGCTATTTACATGGCAGTGGCAAAGAGAATGGCGCCGGAGGTGGCGGCCGGGTTTCTCGCGCCTTACGATTCCTGGGCCAATCGGGTGGCATTGCACCGCTTTGTCCAGGACATCCCCCTGCAACCGGGCCATCCCTCCTGGCCGACACTTGTGCAGATAGAGGCGGGGCTTGAACACCTGTCCGGTAAGCCCATGCTCATTTGCTGGGGCGGAATGGATTTCTGTTTCAATGATGTGTTTTACCAGGAGTGGCGCCGCCGCTTTCCCAAGGCGCAGTGTCATTATTACCCTGCGGCCGGCCATTACCTGCTGGAGGACGCCTTCCCGGAAATTATGCGGCGGGTCGGGGATTTTCTCCTTTCCCTGGAGTCGTCGGCATGAACAAAATGCAGAAAGGAGGCTGCAACATCGCCCTGGCCCTGGAGCAAGTGGCGACCGCGCAGTGGAAGGAGGCTGGGCTTGTCTGCCGGGCGGGGGCGGGCTACCGGAACTGGACATTTGGCGAGCTGCAGGCCCGCGCCGAAGGTTACGCTGACGCTCTCACGCAGCAGGGGATAAGCCGTGGTCAGCGGGTCATGCTCATGGTTCCTCCTTCCATGGAGTTTGTCTGTTTGACCTTTGCCCTGTTCCGCCTGGGTGCGGTAATCATTCTCATTGATCCTGGCATGGGCTTCAAAAATCTGCTGCGCTGCATCGGCCGGGTCAGGCCCGAGGTTCTGGTCGCCATTCCGGCAGTGCAGCTGCTGAGCAGGTTTCGTCCAGCACCTTTTCGGACGGTCAGGACGCGAATCTGCGTGGGCACATCGCTGGGCCTGCTGGGGACAGCTCTCGCCACGATCAGGGTGCCTGCCGCCGGCAGCAGAACAGAAATTTTTACCGCCGAACCGGAAGACCCGGCCGCCGTCATTTTCACCACGGGTTCTACCGGGCCGCCCAAAGGCGTCTGTTATACGCACGGTATTTTCCATGCGCAGCTCCAGCTGATCCGCGATTATTACGGGATCGGACCAGGCGAGGTGGATCAGCCCGGCTTTCCTCTCTTCGCGCTTTTTTCTACGGCTTTGGGGGCAAAGGCGGTGATTCCGGAGATGGATCCGGCGCATCCGGCCCGAGTGAATCCGGAAAAGTTTGTCCGCTCGATCCTTGAACAAAAAGTCACCTTTTCCTTCGGCTCGCCTGCCATCTGGAACGTGGTCAGCCGCTACTGCCTGGAGCAGGGCCTGATCCTGCCGGTAAAGAAGATCCTGATGGCAGGGGCCCCGGTCCCGGGCGAACTGGTCGACCGGGTACGGCGGATCATGGCCCCGGACGGCGAAATCCATACCCCCTACGGGGCCACTGAGTGCCTGCCCATCGTCTCCATCACTGGTCGGGAGATCCTGGCCGAGACCTGGCAACAGAGCCGGCAGGGCAGCGGCACCTGCGTGGGACGGGTACTTCCGGGGATCCGGCTGAAAATCATAGAGCCGGTCGCCGGACCCATTGCCTCCTGGGACCAGGTCAGGGAGCTGCCGGCGGGCAGCATAGGCGAAATAGTTGTCAGCGGCCCGGTGGTGAGCCGGGCCTATGACCATGACGAGGCGGAAACCAGGGCAGCAAAGATTCCGGACGGTACGGGCTTCTGGCACCGCCTGGGCGACATGGGGTACCTGGACGATCAGAGCAGATTGTGGTTCTGCGGCCGCAAGGCCCATCGGGTGCGCACCGCAGGCGGCGTGCTCTATACCATTCCCTGTGAGTCGATCTTCAACGAGCACCCTGCCGTACGCCGTTCCGCCCTTGTCGGGGTGGGCAAGACGGGAGAGCAGTGGCCGGTGCTGATCGTAGAGCTGGCCGAAGGCCACAAGCGGACCGACCGGCTCATGCTGGAGCTGGGTGAACTGGCGCAGGGGAATGAGCTGACCCGCTCCATCTCCACCTTTCTCGTGCATCCTGCCTTTCCGGTGGATATCCGCCATAATGCCAAGATTTTCCGGGAGAAGCTGGCGGCGTGGGCAGCGGATCAGCTGGCTGAGCAGGGCTGAGGCCCGGCAGGTTGTGCCGGTCAGGCGTCATAACAACAATGCTGAAACGAGATGGATGCAGGTCGTCAGATAACATCGGTGTCGGGGTCGGCATCGGTATCGGTATCGAAATTGGTAATGCGGATGGATACAGCAGCGTTTGTTGCTGAAAGACGGGCAGGGAATGCATAAGGCGCTGGTCACCGGGGGGGGCGGGTTTGTCGGGCTGGCGGTGGTGCGCAAGCTGCGTGAGCGGGGAATTGAAACCTCGGTGGTCGGCCGCCATCGCTATCCTGCGGCTGAAGAGCTGGGTGCCCGCTGCCTGGTCGGCGATATCCGCGACCGGGAATTCATGATCCAGGCAGTCGCGGGGCATGACACGGTATTTCACGTGGCGGCCAAGGCAGGCATCTGGGGCAGCTACGCGGAATATGATTCTGTGAACGTTACCGGCACCGAGAACGTGCTCGCCGCCTGCCGGAGCCAGGGGGTCCGGGTGCTGGTCCATACCAGCACGCCCAGCGTGGTTTTTGCCGGCCAGGATATCGAGGGGGGCGACGAAACCCTCCCCTACAGCGAAACCCCCCTCTGTCACTACGCCTCGACCAAGATTATTGCCGAGCAGAAGGTTCTGACTGCGAACTCCGAGAAACTGCGTACCACTGCGCTTCGGCCTCACTTGATCTGGGGTCCGGGCGACACCCAGATCATCCCTCGCCTGCTTGAGCGGGGCCGGCAGGGGAGTTTGCGCATTGTCGGCAGCGGCCGCAACCGGGTGGATATCTCCTACATTGATAATGTGGCCGATGCTCATCTTCTGGCGGCTGAAAATCTTGCGGGACCTGCTAGCGCCGCTGGTGAGGTATTTTTTATCTCCCAGGGCGAGCCGGTGGTGCTGTGGGAATGGATCAACGCGCTCTTCGCCCGGGTACGTGTACAACCGGTCACCCGCCGGGTACCGCTTGCCAGAGCCCTGCTGGCAGGTCGTCTGCTGGAAATCTTCTTTTCTCTGCTTCGCCGCAGTGACGAGCCGCCAATGACCAGGTTCCTGGCCGAACAGCTGGCCCTGTCCCACTGGTTTTCCATTGACAAGGCCAGAAATCTGCTCGCTTACTCCCCGCGTTTGTCAACGGCGGAAGGAATTAACAGGCTTGTTGCCTGGCTCAAGACCGGAAATTGATCGGACGAGGATAACCGGCAGTCCAGCTTGCGCAGTTATTTCGTCTTGAAGCAAGCACAATGTGGTACAGTTTTGTTTTCGGCGGTTCGGCCGTAGTATTTTTTACAAAAAAACCGATTGACAGCAGGGCGAAATTTCAGTAGTTATCCACTTCGAAGGCTGAACCATCATTCACTTTCAAGGTGGAAGAACCAACAATTTTTGAGTAATCAGGAGCAGTTGGAATGATCACGATAGATATCACGATGTTCATCCACATCATCAACATGATCGTGTTGATGTTTGTGCTCAATGCCATTCTCTACAAGCCGGTGCAGGCAATCCTCCGCAAGCGTCAGGAAAAAATGGAATCCCTGCAGAAGGACGTCGCCCAGTTCGAGGAGAACGCCCGCCATCGTCAGGAAGAGGTTGACCGGAAGATGCGGGAGGCAAGCGCCCGGGCAAAAGAGGCCCTGGATGGGGCGCGTAACGAGGCCCAGTCTGTCGGCGCCAAAAAGCTTGAAGCGATTCGGGCCGAGTCTGACAGCAATAAGGAGAAGCAGTTGGCTGATATCCGTTCGCAGGTTGCCGGAGCTCAGAAGGAACTGCAGGATGGTGCGTCTGATTTTGCCAAAGCTATGGCAGCAAAGATTCTTGGAAGGAGCCTGGAAGCATGAGGGGTAAAGTGACAAAGATTGTTCTGCCGCTGATACTGTTTGTCCTGCTGGGCGGTGCGGCATTCGCCCTGGCCTCAGCACAGGCCGGGGAAGGACATGGCGGGCCGGCGGCTGCACTTGCTGCTGATGCCGGTCATTCGGCAGTGGCGGCTGATCCGCATGCTGCTGCAGCAGGGGGGCATGGTGCGGTCGAGGGACATGGCGACGCGGGTGGACATGGCAGCAGCATCACCTCGGCCAAGCTGAAGGATCTTTTCTGGAGGACGGTAAACTTTATCGCCCTGCTTATTATCCTGATAAAGTTTCTGGCCAAGCCCATCGGAAATGCCCTGAGTGGACGCCGGCAGCAGGTCATCAACGAGTTGGAGACCCTGCAGGAAAAGCGCAATGCGGCAGAGCGCTCCTACAAGGAGTTTGAGGCCCGCTTGGCAGGCATGGAGAAGGAGATGGAGGGTATTGTCCAGCGTGCCATCGCCCAAGCCGAGAATGAAAAGGTGAAGATCCTTGCTGATGCCGAAAAGGCCGCGGAAGATATAAAACGGCAGGCGGAAGCTGCCATCCAGGCTGAGGTTGTCGAGGCCAAACGGGCCTTGCGCGATGATATAGCCGACCAGGCTGCCGCCATGGCGAAAGAATTGATCGTGAAGAACCTGACCCCGGAAGATCAGGTAAAGATTACCGAACAATATCTTGACAGAATAGGTGCCGTACAGTGAGACAGACAATCTTAGCGCGCCGGTATGCCAAGGCCCTTTTCTCTCTTGGCAAGCAGCAGGATAACTATAAGACGTACAGTCAGTCCCTTTCAGCCATTGGCGCATTGTACACTGAAATCCCCGAGGTGGGAGATTCTCTGACCAATCCCCTGTATCCCCTGGATGCAAGGAAGAAGGTTATGGCCAGCATCGCGAAGTCCGCTGAGGGTGATACCATTTTCACCGCCTTTTTGAACCTGCTGGTGGAGCGCCAGCGGGCAGATATCCTGCCGGATATCGCTCATGAAATGCAGGTCATGGTGGACAACGCGCAGAATATAAGCCACGGCACGGTGGTTTCCGCCATCGAGCTGGACAAGGCCTTGCAGGAAAAGATTCAGGCGACGCTGGAAAAGATTACCGGCAACAAGGTGATCCTGGAAACTCAGGTTGATCCCTCCATCATCGGCGGGATCATCGCCAAGGTAGGAGATCTGGTCGTCGATGGCAGTATAAGAACGCAACTTAATGGATTAAAAGAATCTATCAAGGGGAGAGAGTAGTCAAATGCAGATCAAAGCCTCAGAAATCAGTCAGATCATCAGAGATCAAATTGCGGGCTACCAGACGGACATCGACCTGAAAGAAACAGGGACGGTTCTTTCGGTAGGGGACGGTATAGCCCGTGTGTACGGTGTGGAAAATTGTCAGGCCATGGAACTCCTCGAGTTCCCAGGTGGCATTTTCGGGCTTGCCTTGAACCTTGAAGAGGACAACGTCGGTTGCGCGGTCCTTGGCGATGTGCGCTACATCAAGGAAGGCGACATTGTCAAGCGGACCGGCAGGATTGCCGAAGTTCCGGTGGGGCCGGAAATGAATGGCCGGGTTGTGGACGGCATCGGCCAGCCCATTGACGGCAAGGGTCCGATCAATGCCAAGTTGACCCGCAAGATCGAAATGATCGCCCCTGGCGTTATCGCCCGCAAAAGCGTGCATGAGCCCTGCTATACGGGCCTCAAGGCCATTGACGCCATGACCCCGGTCGGTCGCGGCCAGCGCGAGCTGATTATTGGTGACCGCCAGATCGGCAAGACCGCAGTCTGCATTGATGCCATTATCGCCCAGAAGGAAACTGATGTGCACTGCATTTATGTGGCCATCGGCCAGAAGAAGTCCACCGTGGCCCTGGTGGTGGAGGCCCTGCGCAAGCACGGCGCCATGGAGTACACCACGGTTGTTGCTGCCTGCGCCTCCGATCCCGCCCCAATGCAGTATGTCTCCGCCTTTTCCGGTTGCGCAATGGGTGAATACTACCGGGATAACGGCCAGCATGCCCTGATCATCTATGATGATCTGTCCAAGCAGGCGGTATCCTATCGTGAGCTTTCCCTGCTGTTGCGCCGCCCGCCTGGACGCGAGGCCTACCCCGGAGACATCTTCTTCAACCACTCCCGTCTGCTTGAGCGCTCCTCCAAGGTCAACGATGAACTGGGCGCTGGCTCGCTGACCGCCCTGCCGATCATCGAAACCCAGGCAGGCGACGTTTCCGCCTATATTCCGACCAACGTTATTTCCATCACCGACGGCCAGGTGTACCTGGAGCCGAGTCTCTTTTTTGCCGGTGTCCGTCCGGCCATCAACGTCGGCCTTTCTGTCTCCCGCGTCGGTGGCGCTGCCCAGGTTAAGGCCATGAAGCAGGTCGCCGGCACGCTTCGCCTCGATCTGGCCCAGTACCGTGAGTTGGCTGCTTTTGCAGGCTTCGGCTCTGACCTTGATGCTGCGACCCAGGCCCAGCTGACCCGCGGCGAACGACTGGTTGAGATCCTCAAGCAGCCCCAGTACCAGCCCCTGCCCATGGAAAAGCAGGTCACCATCCTCTTCGCCGGTGCCAAGGGCTTCCTGGATTCACTGCCAGTGGCAGCACTGGCTGAATATGAGAAGGAACTGTATACTTACATAGAGACCAACGAACCCACCATTTTCTCCGAGATGAAAGAGCAGAAGATAATTTCTCCAGCCCTGGAAGAGAAAATGAAGAAGACCATGACTACCTTTGGACAAACCTTCAAGGCAACAAAGGGACTCAACTAATCAGAAGGAGAGGGTCCCATGCCTGGATTAAAAGACGTCAAAAACAAGATACAGGGTGTCAAGAAGACCGCGCAGATCACCAAGGCAATGAACATGGTTGCCTCGGCGAAACTGCGCGGTGCTCAGGAGAAGATGGAGCGCTTCCGCCCCTACAGCCAGAAGTTCGCGGCGGCAATGAGCAACCTCTCCGGAGGCATGGAAGGCGGTAATCTTCCACTCATGCAGGTGCGCGATGTTCAGAGCGTGGAAATTGTGGTTGTCACCTCTGACCGCGGCCTCTGCGGCAGCTTCAATTCCAATATCATCTCCACCGCCGATCGGATGCGCAAGTCCTTGGAGACCGCAGGAAAGAAGGTGAGCATTGTCTGCGTCGGCAAGAAGGGAAACCAGTTTTTCAAGAAGACCGGCAAGGTCCGCAAAGCCTACACTGACATCATGGGCACCTTCCAGATGTTCAACGCCCGCGAAATCTCCATGGATGTCGCCGAGAACTTTATGACGGGCGGCAGCGATGAGGTCAGGATCGTGTACGGAAAGTTTCATTCAGTGGCCGTGCAAAAGCCTGAATTAGAAGAGCTCCTCCCGATCAAGCCCGTCACCGGTGTTCAGACCGAGGTGTTGGAGAAGATCAGCGGCGCCTATACCTATGAACCGGAACCCGGTGAGATCATGGAGGTTTTGTTGCCACTGTATCTCAATGTTCAGGTTTATCATGCAATGCTGGAAGTCGGGGCGAGCGAGCATGCGGCGCGGATGACTGCCATGGAAAACGCCACCAGCGCCTGCAAGGATATGATTCATGGCCTTACTCGGTTGTACAACAAGGCTCGTCAGGCAGCAATTACCAGAGAACTGATGGATATTGTCGGTGGTGCGGAAGCACTGAAGTGATCATAAATACATTTGTATATACATTTATAGAGGAGGCCAGAGGAAATGGGTGAGTCGCGCGTTGGAAAAATTATTCAGGTCATTGGACCGGTCGTTGATGTTGAATTTGAGCCTGGGAATCTGCCGGAAATTCAGAACGCCCTGTACGTTAGCAATCCGGCGATTAACGATACTCCGGATAACCTCGTCATTGAGGTTGCTCTGCACTTAGGCGATAACGTCTGTCGCTGCGTGGCAATGGATCAGACAGACGGCTTGGTGCGCGGCATGCTTGTGCGCGACGCCGGTGCACCCATTCAGATTCCTGTTGGTGCTCCCGCCCTTGGCCGGATCATGAACGTGGTCGGCCGTCCTGTTGACGGACTTGGTCCAATCACCTCTGATAAAAAAATGCCCATTCATCGTCCCGCCCCTTTGTTTACCGAGCAGGACACCGAGGTCAACGTTCTGGAGACTGGCATCAAGGTTATCGACCTGCTGGTTCCCTTCCCTCGCGGCGGCAAGATGGGTCTGTTCGGTGGTGCCGGTTGCGGCAAGACCGTTATCATGATGGAGATGGTCAACAACATCGCCATGCAACACGGTGGTATTTCCGTGTTCTGTGGTGTTGGAGAGCGGACCCGCGAAGGCAACGATCTGTACAAGGAGATGAAGGAATCGGGCGTTCTTCCCAAGGCCGCCTTGGTGTACGGCCAGATGACCGAGCCGCCGGGTGCCCGTTCCCGCGTAGCGCTTACCGGACTGACCGCTGCGGAGTACTTCCGTGATGAGGAAGGTCAGGATGTGCTCTTCTTCGTTGACAATATCTTCCGTTTCACCCAGGCCGGCTCCGAGGTATCCGCTCTCCTTGGCCGCATTCCCTCGGCGGTAGGTTACCAGCCTACACTGGCTACGGACCTTGGTGCTCTGCAGGAACGTATTACGTCCACCACCAAGGGGTCAATCACCGCTGTTCAATGCGTGTACGTACCGGCTGACGACTTGACTGACCCCGCGCCGGCGACTACCTTCGCACACCTTGACGGAACCGTCGTTCTTTCCCGTCAGATTGCCGAGCTTGGAATCTATCCGGCGGTTGATCCGCTGGACTCCACATCCCGCATCCTTGACCCGAATGTTGTCGGCAAGGATCACTATCTGACCGCCCGTGGTGTGCAGGTTTCCCTGCAGAAATACAAGGAACTGCAGGACATCATTGCCATCCTGGGTATGGATGAGCTTTCCGAGGAGGATCAGCTGACTGTGTCCCGGGCCCGCAAGGTGCAGCGTTTTCTCTCACAACCGTTCCATGTCGCAGAGGTCTTTACCGGACACGCCGGCAAGTATTGCAAGGTGGCAGATACGGTCCGGGGATTCAAGGAGATCCTCGAAGGCAAGCATGATGACCTGCCGGAAAGCGCCTTTTACATGGTGGGCGGTATCGAAGAAGCAGTGGCCAAAGCTGAAGCCGCTAAGGCCAAAGCCTAAGAAAATTTGAAGGAATAACGACATGGCACAGATTCATCTTGAAGTCGTCACCCCTTCGGGGCCGATCGTCAGTGACGAGGTTGATATTGTTACCGCGCCGGGATATGGCGGCGAATTCGGCGTGCTCGCCAATCATGCCCCCTTTCTCAGCACGATCAAGATCGGAACGCTGAGTTTCAAGAAGGACAAGCAGATCAAACATTTGATGGTCAGCGGCGGATTTTCCGAGGTCTCCAACAATAAAATTACTTTTCTTGTTGAGAGTGCGGAGTATGGCTACGACATTGATGTTGACCGGGCCATGCGCGCGAAGGAGCGGGCTGAGAAACGGCTTGCCCAGGCAGTGCAGCAAACCGAAAAAATCAACCGGGTCAGGGCAGAGGCTGCCTTGCAGAGAGCTTTGGCAAGGTTGCATGCAGCGGAGCGCGCTCGTCAGTAAAAAAACAAGTACAGGAAGGAAAAAGGCCGCCCATTGGGCGGCCTTTTTTTTTATCTTCAAACCTGGTGCTGGAGTCTATCATGGCGGTAACATTCTGAAAAATCGTAAATATCTATCATAATCCGATAAAGTTGGCTGAATGTAAATCTTTCCCGACGTACTTGTCAACATCCTGATTGTCTGATAAATTCTCAAATTTTGAGAGTAATGGTTGCACAAGGTCGTGGTATACTCTTAAAAGGAGGTAGCCATTAATGCGTTCTAATGAAAAGGTTCAAGCGGTTATCCTGAAATGATCATTCCCTGTTGAATCATCCTGCGTATGTTTATTTGTATAAACATCTCATTAGATTTTTACTTATTGTATAAGGAACAATGATGAAAGTCAGTGAACGAATGGCCATCCCCAGGCAAAAGCCCAAAGAGCTCGAACCGTGCGAACGGATCAAAAATTTTAAGGAAGTGACCCTTGGTCTCGACGAGGAGACCGCAATTCTTGAAGCCAACCGCTGCCTGCAGTGCAAAAAGCCGACATGCATCGCCGGTTGTCCCATCAACAATAATATCCCCGCCTTCATAGCCTTGCTCAGGGAGAAAAAATTTCAAGAGGGTTACTGGAAGATCCGGGAAACCAGCACATTGCCCTCTGTCTGTTCGCGAGTCTGCCCCCATGAATTTCAGTGCGAAGGATCCTGCGTTCGTGCCAAGAAGGGTGAAGCAGTAGCCATCGGTCTGTTGGAGCGTTTCCTGGTGGACTGGATGGTGGCGAATAAGAAAAATATCTCCCAGCCCTGCAAGGTGGACCGAGGGAAGAAGGTGGCCATCATCGGGTCCGGTCCTGCCGGTATGACAGTTGCTTTTTATCTTTCACATGAGGGTTATCAATGTACCATTTTCGAGAGCCTGCCTGTCTTCGGCGGTATGCTGGCAGTGGGGATTCCCCATTACCGACTACCCCGCGACATCATCGGTGCCGAACTCTATGCCCTAAAGAGCTGCGGGGTCAAGGTGGTCACCGGGGTTACTATCGGCCGGGATAAGACGGTCCAGGACCTGCGCGACGAGGGCTTTGAAGCGGTTTTTCTGGGTGTAGGGGCGCATGTCAGCAAGAAGCTTGGGATCGAGGGCGAGGAAGTCACCAAAGGGGTGTTACACGGTGTCGATTACCTGCGCAGGGTTTTGACCGGCGAGGATGTGGATCTCGGCCGCAACGTGGTAGTGGTCGGCGGCGGCAATGTAGCCATTGACGTTGCCAGGACTGCCCTGCGCAGAGGGTCTGACCATGTTTTCATCCTCTATCGCAGGACCAGGGAGGAAATGCCTGCATCCAAGGCGGAGATCCATCACCTGGAGGAGGAAGGGGTCCGGATTGAGATACTGGCCGCGCCGATGAAGATCCTTGCGGAAAACGGTCGTCTGACCGGGGTAGAGTGCATCAGGACGGAACTTGGCGAACCTGATGAATCGGGGCGTCGCCGGCCGGTAAAGAAAAAGGGGACCAATTTCGTCATCAAGGCGGACTCCATTATTATGGCCATCAGCCAGAAGGTGGACCACACCGCGGACAAGGGTGTGGAGTTCAAGCTGACCTCCGGGGGCACCTATCAGGTTGATCCCCTGACCCTGCAGACAAACGTTGAGTGGATCTTTGCCGGCGGCGATAACGTCCTCGGCCCGCAGACCGCTGCCAAGGCCGTGTACCAGGGCAAGGTGGCGGCGGAATCCATCCAGCGCTATCTTGAGGGGTTAAACCTGGTCAAGGACCGGAGATTCCCAGGCAGAAATAAATAAGTGGCGATATCCAGCCTGGCTAAAGCTTCAGCGCGGCGGTAGCCTGGTGCTCCGCGTAGCCGGCCACGCCCGCAGCAATCTGGCGCGCAATCTCAGCCAGATACTCGTCCTGCCGCAGGCGCTCTGCTTCTTTCCGGTTGCTGATATAGGAAATTTCCGCGAGGATCGCCGGCATTTCCGCGCCGATCAGGACGTAGAACGGCGCCTGCTTGACCCCGAGATCCTTGGTCGAATACCTGCTTCCCAGGCCGGCGCTCAGCCTTTTCTGGACATATTCCGCCAGGATGGAGGATTCCTGGATCTTCGAGTTCTGCATCAGGTCGCTAAGAATATCCTGCAGGTCGCTGATATTGTGTGAGGATGTGGCGTTTTCCCGGGCAGCGATACGCATGGCCTCATTGTTGGTGGCCAGGTTCAGGAAAAAGGTCTCGACGCCGCTGGTGGCCTGCCGGGGATGGGCATTGACATGGATGGAGATGAACAGGTCCGCTTTGAGGGTGTTGGCCATGGCGGTCCGTTCTTCCAGGGGTAGGGAAATATCCTTCGTTCTGGTAAGGATGACCTCGTAGTTATAGGTTTCCTGGAGAACTGCCGCCGCTTGTTTCGCGACCTTCAGGGTAATGTCTTTTTCCTTCAGGCCGTGGGCCATGGCGCCGGGATCCTTGCCCCCATGCCCTGGATCAATAACGATGCGCCGGACTCCGAGTCCAAGCTGCTGGGCCAGGGAAAGTCCGCCTTTCATCGAAGTGGCCTTGTCATCACCTGCGTACCAGGGCTCTCTTTTTTTTCGGTCTTCGAGGATGATCACCTGATCTTCCGGTGTTTCAACAGCAGGCGTATTTTTGCCCATCAAGCTTGATTTTCTGGCGGCAGGTCTGAGTTCGGGAATAGCATCTCGTTCCGAACGGTCTTGCGTCTTTGCGGCAAAATGGTTCTGCTTGAGGTCCGGCAGGGTTTTCGGGGTAACGATGATGTTCTGCGGACCATGGATATCCACGATCACCCGGAAGGGGTCGTTCAGGCTGAATATCTTGTAGGAGGAAATCCCTTCGATATCAAGAGAGACCCTGACGGTCGTCGGATTGTACTGGCTGGAGTGTATCTGTTGCAGCAGGCCGTCCCTGACAGGGACCGGGGTCGTATACTGAGTCTCGACGGTGCTCTGGACAAAGTCAATGTCCAGTCGGCGAGGATTGTTCCCCTGCCGGTCGGCAAGGGTGGAGGTGTACCTGACCGGGCCCGAGGAGCGGATTACGACCCTCGTGTAGTCGTCCGAGGACCAGTATTTGACCGGCAGAACCTTGACCAGGCTGGCATAGGCATTTTTTCCCTGCAATGCGGAGGGCAAACCAGTGTGGTGCTTGGCATCGATCTCCCGCAAACGGCTGACAGCCTCGAAATACTTGTCGCCCTGGGGGAACCGTTCGACCTGGATAGTGTAGAGTCGTGCCGCCTTGATGGGATCCGCCTTGTCCTTGAGCACGATTTCGCCGCTCCAGAACAGCGCGTCATCGGCTAGAGTGTTTTCCGGGAATCCGGTCCAGATTTCATTGTAACTGGCCAGGGAGTCATCCAGGTCTTTGGGCACCTTAAAGCGCATGAACATCCGGTAGTACATTTTCGCCATCATGAAGAGGCAGTTGGGCGCCAGTTCTCCTTTGGGGTCGTCCTGGTAGATCTGCTGGAAATCCTCAATTCCTTTCAGCCAGTTCTGCCGGTCGCCCTTGGTCTTTTCTTCGCGAACCAGCAGGTAATAGGAGTCTTTTGCCTTCAAATACGGAACGGCGGCGGGACTGGCCGATTCCCCGTTGGTCAGGAGGTCCTGCGCCGAAAGAGGACCAGCGCCGGCCAGCAGGGACAGCAGCAGAGGAAGCAGGAATAGAGTGCAGAAAAAAGCGGAATAACGTGTCATTGCGTGCGGTCCGGCCGTGTCCCGGTATGGCGAAACATTCTCGTTCCCATGTTGGCTCTATTATCGTGAAAAATAAAATTTATTCCAGCAAAATCGTTATGCTAGAATGCGATATGCTGCCGCATTCCCCTCACTCACTATCCAGTAGGTTCCGCACCGAATAGAGCAGTTGCAGTGCCTCCAGCGGGCTTAGGCGGTCAGGCCTGACATCCCGCAGCAGGTCGCGCAGGGGATCGTCCTTTCGCTGGAACAGGGGCAACTGGCTGGGATTGTGCCTTATTTCTTTCTTTTTTCGGGCGGAGACGCCGATGGTGGGCTCGCCGCTGCGGGTGAACTCGCCCTGTTCGATGTTTTTCAGAATCTCGTGGGCGCGACTGACCACATGGTCCGGCACCCCGGCTAGGGAAGCAACCTGGATGCCGTAGCTCCTGTTTGTCGCACCCTTGACCAGGTGGTGGAGAAAGATGATCGTGTCGTTCCATTCGCGGACGGCTATGGAGTAGTTCTGGATCCGTTCGTTGGTGGCGGCGAGATCAGTCAATTCGTGGTAATGGGTGGCGAACAGGGTCTTCACTCCGCGGCCTCCGATGGACGCCAGTTCCTCGGTGACCGCCCAGGCGATGGCCAGGCCGTCGTAGGTGGAGGTGCCACGGCCGATTTCGTCAAGGATAACAAGGCTCCGGTCCGTGGCATTGTTCAGGATATTGGCGGTTTCGTGCATCTCCACCATGAAGGTGGACTGGCCTCGGCGCAGGTCGTCCATGGCCCCGACCCGGGTGAAGATGCGGTCCACCAGGCAGATTTCGGCGTGCTCGGCCGGGACGAAGCTGCCTACGTGCGCCAGGAGGACGATGAGCGCGGTCTGGCGTAGCACCGTCGATTTTCCGGCCATGTTCGGCCCGGTGATGATGAGAAGTTCGTGCCGCTGCTGGTCAAGGAGGATGTCATTGGGGACGAAACGCCCGGGGTCCATGGCCCGCTCGATTACCGGGTGGCGACCGGCCTTAATGCAGATCTCGTCAACACCGGTGATCTCCGGTTTGCTGTATTGATACCGTGCCGCCGCCTCGGCAAGGCAGGCCAGGAAATCAATGGCCGCCACCCGGGCGGCGGTCCCTAAGATCCGTTCGCTCTGGGCGGCGATGTGGCCCCGGATTTCCGTAAACAGGAAGTACTCGAGCTCAAGGCGCTGTTCCTGGGCCGAGGCGATCCTGTTTTCCAGTTCCTTCAACTCCGGGGTGATAAACCGCTCCGCATTGACCAG
Source organism: Desulfobulbaceae bacterium (assembly GCA_003508005.1). Taxonomy (GTDB): domain Bacteria; phylum Desulfobacterota; class Desulfobulbia; order Desulfobulbales; family Desulfobulbaceae; genus UBA10518. The sequence continues at coordinate 21,447 of DNUE01000091.1, read as the reverse complement.
GGTCTGCTTGCGGATAAAGTCAGCAGGTATGTCTGCCGCCTGGGAGCGGGAGAGTTCAAAGTAATAACCGAAGACCCTGTTGTAGCCGACTTTCAGCTTGGCGATGCCGGTGCGCTCCCGCTCCTTTTGCTCCAGGCCGAGGATCATTGTTTTGCCGTCGCGCAGCAGGACGATCAGCTCATCGAGATCAGGGTTGAAACCCTCCCGGATCAGGTTGCCCTCCCGGAGGGTGATCGGGGCATCGTCGCTGATGGCCCGGTCGATCATTCCGTGCAGGTCGGTCAGCAGGTCGAGTTCGCCGGCGGTTTCCCGCAGCAAACCCTGGGGAAGATCGGCGAGCAGATCCTTGAGTTCGGGCAGCCTGCTCAGGGAAAACTTGAGCGCGCTCATGTCCCGGGCGTTACCGTGGCCAAGGACCAGGCGGCTGCAGAGCCGCTCCAGGTCGGCGATCCCCGCGAGCACCTGCCGCAGCTGCCCGCGCCGGTCCGGATCAGGCACCAGGGATTCGACGCTGTCCAGACGCTGGCTGATGGCCTGGCGGTCCTGCAGGGGAAAGAGGAGACGGTTGCGCAGAAGCCTTGCCCCCATGGGCGTGCAGGTCAAATCCAATACCGAGAGCAGGGACCCTTCCCGCTTGCCGCCGATGATCGTCTCGGTAAGCTCCAGGTTGCGGCGCGACGACTCGTCGATGATCAGAAAGCCACCATGGTCCAGGGGTTTAAGCCGCTTGATGAAGGAGAGGTCGGTCTTCTGGGTTTCCTGGATATAGGCAAGCAGGCCCCCGGCCGCGCGGATGCCTTCGGTCATGGTCGCACAGCCGAACCCTGCCAGGCTAGAGGTGCGGAAGTGGTCGGTGAGGGTCAGAAGCGCCGTGTCCGGGGCGAAGAGGCCGTCCTGCCTGCTGGTGACGCACAGGCCTGGCAGCAGGATGCGCAGAATATCCAGGGCCGGGGCAAGATGATTCCGGTCCCGTTCGCTTATGAGTATTTCCGCGGGCTGGATCCGGGAGGTCTCCTCGATGAGCGGGTTGAAGTTTTTTTCGGTCAGCAGAACTTCGCTGACCAAAAAATCGCCGGTTGAGATATCAAGAAAACTTAATCCCGCCAGTGTCTGATTCTTCGTTCCTGTCTGGAAAACCATGGCGCAGACATAGCGGTTGCGCAAGGCATCAAGCAGCTGTTCCTCGGTGGTCACACCCGGGCTGACCACGCGGATGACCTCGCGCTTGACGATCCCCTTGGCCTGTTTGGGGTCTTCTGTCTGTTCGCAGATTGCTACCCGGAAGCCGGCTTTGACCATGCGGGCCAGGTAGCCGGAGACCGCGTGAAAGGGCACCCCGCACATGGGCACCTTGTGCTCGTCTTCTTTGCTGCTGCGAGAGGTCAGGGTGATGCCCAGCACTTTTGAGGCGGTGACGGCATCGTCGAAAAACATTTCGTAGAAATCGCCCATGCGGTAGAACAGGATGGCATCCTGGTACTGCCCCTTGATCTCCAGGTACTGCTGGAGCATGGGGGTCATCTTGACATCAGGGTTATTCATCGGTGGGTTCGGGAGCGAGCAGGCGCTGAAAATCCGGCAGCAGCAGGGTAAAGGTCTCGTCCAGATGCTGGGGGATGGTCCGGACCTCTGCCAGCGCGGTCATGAAGTTATGGTCCCCGATCCAGCGGGGCACCACATGGAAATGGAGATGGTCGGCTATGCCGGCGCCGGCTGCCCTGCCTATGTTCAGCCCGATGTTGCAGCCATCCGGCCGGAGGTGGCGGCGCAGGATCTGCCAGCAGTGCTGGAGCATGGCCATGAGCACCTGATTTTCCGAGGATGTCAGCTCGGCCAGGTCGCCCACATGTCGCGTTGGCGCCACCAGCAGGTGGCCATTGGCATAGGGAAAGCGGTTGAGCAGGACCACCACCGACCGGTCCCGGTACAGGAGCAGATGGTCCCTGCTGGCCGAGGCATCGCCGGGCGGTTCAAACAGGCAGCCCGCCGCTCGGCTGGCGGTGCCGGTGACATGCTCCATCCTCCATGGGGTCCATAGGGTTTTCATGATCCGGCCGGGACCAGGTGGATGGCGGCGCGCAGTTCCGTGTCTGCCTCCAGGATGGCGTAGGTGCCGGGAGCGCCATGGGGGCCGGTTGAGCGGAAGGTGCCGGGGTTGATGAACAGTACCCCGCCCTGGCGGTGGCAGACCGGATGGTGAGTGTGGCCGAAGATCATGCAGTCCGTTTCGGGAAACAGGGTCCAGAGCTGCAATTCAATATCCCTGCCAAGGCCGGCACCGTGGGTCAACCCGATGGTAAAGCGGCCTAGCGGAAAGGAGGTTTCACTCGGCAGGGACAGGAACGAGTTGGCATCGCACATATTGCCGTGCACGGCATAGACCTGTTTGCCGGCAAAAGCGTCCAGGACTTCGATGCTGGTCAGGTCGCCCGCGTGGATGATAACCTCGCATTCGGCAAAACACTGGCTGGCCAGGCGGATGAACGCGTCATCGGCACGATAGAGATGGGTATCGGAGAGGACTCCAGCCTTGATCGTCGTCATATTGGGCGCGGACGCAGGTTGTTCGGGTCGGGCAATAAATTATTAACTGTATATAAGATCGTCTGTCATGACAAGAAAAGATAAGGGCCTGGACGAAATAACTGGTGCGAGGAGACGCGCAGAACTCGGTCGGATTTGGCCGGGCGGATTGCGCATAACAGAAGGTGCAACAGCGGCAGGGCAGGATCTTGCGATTGCTGGATGGCCAAAGAAAGCTCGTGCCACTCGGCGGCAGTTTCGTAAGCCGACAACACGAGTCGCATGATGTCACCGGCATTTATTTCCAGGCCCTAAGGAAGAAGTTGCAAAAAAAACGTCCATCCCGTAACATGTTTCCGCTCAAATTTGGTAACCTCGCAAAGCGTAATGACGCGGACCGTCCAGCGTGTTGATTTCAATATATTACAGAACCTGCCGGCGTCAGACGAACGTATTGCTATTCTGACAAATTCATCCCTACTTTTTTTGAGAAGGAAATATGTATTCAGCATCTGATTTGCGTAAAGGCCTGAAGGTCCAGATTGACGGGGAGCCCTACATCGTCACCGATTTCGAGTTCTCCAAGCCCGGCAAGGGACAGGCCCTATACCGGACCAAGATGCGCAGTATGATCACCGGCATCCAGTTCACCAACACCTACCGTTCGAACGACAAGTTTGAAAAGCCGGACCTGGAGGAGCGGACCATGCAGTTTCTCTATTCCCAGGACAACGAGTATCATTTCATGGACACTTCCTCTTATGAGCAGATATTTCTTTCCAAGGAACAGTTGGGCGACAATCTCAACTACCTGGTGGACAACATGGAAGTGCAGATCCTTTTTTTCGGCAGCAAGGCCATCGACATCAGCCTGCCCACCTTCGTCAACCTGGAGGTGATCAAGGCCGACCCATGGGTCAAGGGGGATACCTCGGGCTCGGACTCCAAGCCGGTCACCGTGCAGACCGGCTATGAAGTATGGGTACCTCCTTTTATTGAGGTGGGTGACCGCATTCAGATCGATACCCGCACCGGAGAATATATCACCCGGGTCAAGGGCTGATGCCGCAAGGCATGAGAAAGAAGTGATTTCGCCGCACCGCCTGCAGCAGCGCGCAGACCTGTTGCAGGCGGTGCGTTCTTTTTTCCGCGGCAGGGCCTATACCGAAGTCGATACCCCTGTCCGTCTGCCGGTTCTCCTTCCCGAAATCCATATCAAGCCCTTTTCCTCGGAAGGCTGGTTCCTGCAGACCTCGCCGGAGCTTTGCATGAAGCGCCTCCTTGCGCAGGGCTGCCGCCGGCTGTTCCAGATCTGCCACTGTTTCCGGAAGGAAGAAGCCGGCCGCTACCACCAGAGCGAGTTCACCCTGCTCGAGTGGTATCACGTCGGCTGGGGTTATGCCGAACTGATGCGGGAATGTGAGGAGTTCGTCCGCTTCCTGGTCAGCACCTGCAACGAATTGCCGGGATGCGCCGGACAGGACATTTTGCGGCGTGGGGAACGAACGATTTCCCTGGCAGGGCCTTGGGAACGGCTCTCCGTGCAGGAGGCCTTTCGCCGCTATGCCCGGCTGCCGTTGGCGGAGGCTCTGCGCCAGGACCTGTTCGACCTGCTGCTGGTCACGGAGATTGAGCCGCATCTCGGCTGGCAGCAACCGGTTTTTCTGTACGATTACCCAACAGAGCTGGCCTCCCTGGCCAAACGCCGGGCAGAAGACCCGACAGTGGCCGAGCGTTTCGAGCTGTACATCGCCGGCATCGAGCTGGCCAACGGCTTTTCCGAGTTGACCGACCCGGTGGAACAGCGGCAACGTTTTGCCGAGCAAATCCTCCGGTCTCAGGCGGAAGGCAATGCCTATGCCGCCATGCCGGAGCGGTTCCTTGCTGACCTGGGCAACCTGGAAGAGACCGCTGGGGTGGCTCTTGGCCTGGACCGGCTGATGCTGCTGCTGCTCGGTTGCACTCACGTCGCCGAGGTCATTGCCCTGCCGGAGCACTACCTGGAGGAATAGCAAATCATGCCTGAATTTCCCATTGACAGGGCCATTGCCCTGCTGGAAAAGGAGGTGGCGAGCTATCAGGTGCCGGTGGTGGATCTGATCGCCGCCCAGAGCAGGGATCCCTTCCAGATCCTGGTGGCCACCATCCTTTCCGCGCGCACCCGGGACGAGGTCACCGCGAGCGCCTGCCGCCGCCTCTTCAAGGAGGCCGCCACCCCGGAGGCATTGGCCTCCCTTTCCCTTGCCCGGATCGAGAAGCTCATCCAGCCCGTGGGGTTTTTCCGCAACAAGGCCCGGTTTCTGGCCGAGCTGCCCGGCGCACTGAACAGGCAGTTCGGCGGCCGGATCCCCGATGAGGTAGATGACCTGATCACCCTTCCCGGCGTGGGCAGGAAGACTGCTAACCTGGTGCGGGCGGTGGCCTTCGGCAAGCCGGCTATCTGCGTTGACACCCATGTGCACCGGATCATGAACATCTGGGGATATGTGACGACCGACACCCCGCTGCAGACCGAAATGGTCCTGCGGGCTAAGCTGCCTTCGCAGTACTGGCTTTCGATCAATTCCATCCTGGTGGCCTTTGGCCAGGGCACCTGCAAACCGGTCCGACCCCATTGCGACCGCTGCGTGCTGTTCTCCATCTGTCCGCAGACAGGGGTGGTGCCGAGAAAACTTCCCAAAAACATCTCGAACAACGAACAACAGCGCAAGAAGCAGGAAACGACGATGAAACTGGTGTCATGGAATGTGAATGGCCTTCGGGCCGCCCTGGACAAGGGCTTTCTCGATGCGTTTCACGAACTGGATGCCGATGTCTTTGCCCTGCAGGAGATCAAGGCTCTGCCGGACCAGCTGCCCGACAAGGTCGTCCATATCGAAGGCTATGCCTCCTACTGGTATCCGGCGCAGAAGAAGGGGTATTCAGGCACTGCGGTTTATACCCGCCGCCAGCCGCTGCAGGTGTTGTACGGCCTCGATTTGCCCGAATTTGACCGGGAGGGGCGGGTGCTGACCCTGGAGTACGACGACTTTTATCTGGTCAACATCTATTTCCCCAACGCCCAGCCCGAACTCAAGCGAATCGATTTCCGGATGGAGTTCAACCGGGCAGTCATGCACTTCATGGACCGTCTCGCCGAAAAGAAGTCCGTGGTGGCCTGCGGCGATTTCAATGTGGCGCACAAGCCCAACGACCTGGCCAACCCCAAGGCCAACGAGCGCAACCCCGGCTACTCGCCCCAGGAGCGGTCCTGGATGGATGAGGTCACCGGTGCCGGCTACGTGGATACCTTCCGCAAGTTCAACCAGGAGCCCGGCCGGTATACCTGGTGGAGCTACCGTTTCAACGCGCGGGGCAAGAATATCGGCTGGCGCATCGATTATTTCCTGGTTGACCCGGCAAGTGAGGACAGGGTCAAAGGCGCCGCCATCCACGATGAAATCCTCGGTTCGGACCACTGCCCGATCAGCCTCGAGTTCATTTAGGCCTGTATTCCATGGCGGGAGGGGCAACGGTCGTGCTGTGTCCCCCGTGGTGAAGGCAGTGCAGTGCTTACCGCCTGAACCTTTCCCTGACCGGAAAGAGGTCGTAACAATATCCCGGCCAACGTGCCGAAGCGTACAGACCCCTGGAGTTAAGCAGAATGGGTAATGATTTTTCTTTTCGTCTTTTGCCGGTTATCGGGAAGCAGGTATTCAGGATGGGCATTGCTGGAAACTATGGCCTTAATTCTTCCGATGTCGAATGGGCTGCGGAGCAGGGAGCCAATTACTGGGTCTGCGGTGCCAGCTATTCCAAAGTGACCCCCGGGATCAGGGAAGTAATCAGAAAAAGCAGAGAAAAGAATGTGGTGGCCCTGCTTGGCTGGGGCTTTTTTGGCTGGCAGATCCGCCGGGGTGTTGAACAAACCCTGCGCAGATTGAATACCGATTATCTGGATGTCTTCAAACTGGGATGGCTCGGCCGGACATCGATTTACAGCCGGGGTATTGTCGATTCGCTGTTGAAACTGAAAGAGGAAGGCAAGATCAGGGCGATCGGCGCCAGTATCCATAACCGGCAGCACGCCGGAAAACTTGCATCGGCTTCAGAACTTGACCTGCTCATGATTCGCTACAATGCCAAACACCCGGGGGCGGAAGAGGACATCTTTCCGTATCTCGGCAGGCGGAATCCGATACTAGTCGGGTACACGGCGCTTGCGTGGCGGCAGTTGATCAATCCCGTTGCAGGGATTGAAATGGCTCCCTGGCCGGGCGGCAAACAGGAGGCGCCGGTACCTCCCCTGACGCCCGGGCTCTGTTATCGATTCGTGCTGTCAAATCCCCATGTCCACCTGGTCCTGACCGGTCCGGGAAACAGGGAGCAGCTGATGATGAATTTCAGGGCGATGGAGCAGGGGGCCTTGACTGCGGAGGAATTGGCCTGGATCAGGCAATACGGGAAAAGGATCAAGGCGAAGAAAAAATTTGATTATATCAAATAAGCTGTTCTGGTGGCAGGAAAGGACGTAACTTTAGGGACTGGCTCCTGTTTTTGCCATTTTTCACTTCTGACTTTTGACGAAAGGGACGGGAAGGTAGAGGTGAATCAATGAACCCTACAGCGCGATCCAAACGATCAGGATCAGAAGAGAGGCGATGGTCACCGGGATGCCTATGGCCGCGTGGTCGCGGAGCGAGATCCTGATTCCTAAGCGTAGGGCCTGTTCGGCCACGATCAGGTTGGCGATGCTGCCCAGGAGCAACAGGTTGCCTGCGAAGGTGCTGGACAGGGCAAGGGTGTACCACGCTTCGGGGCGATCAGCGGAGAGGAAGGGAAGCAGCAGCATGGTGGCCGGCACGTTGCTGAACAGGTTGCTCAGAACCGTCGAGATAAGGGTGAGCTGCGGCAGGCTGAGGAGGTCGATCCCCCACCCGGCAAGCCGCACGACGAGATGAGGCACCAGATCATCGTTGAGGATGCCCCGGATGATGATGAACAGGGCGCAGAACAGGGTGATCAGGTGCCAGTCGACCAGGCCAAGGATGTCCCGGGTCTTCTGCCGGCGGCTGCACAGCAGGATGCCGGCGATGGTGATGGCCGACACCTCCCGCGGCAGCGGGGTGAAGAAGAGCACGATCAGGGCGGCCACGGCAAGGAGTCCCTTGGTGGTCTGCCACCGATCAAAGGCAGGCCAGTTTTGTTTCGTGCGCAGCTGCGGTCCGGAGTATTTGATGGCTATCCTTTTCCGGTAAAGCAGCAGAATAATGCCGTAGCTGGAAATTAGCGCGGCGAGAGAAGGGGGGCCGCACCAGAGGAGGAATGCCCCGAAATCAAGCCCCCCAACCTGGCCGATCAGCATATTCTGCGGATTGCCGATGATCGTCGCGGCAGAGCCGATATTGCTCGCCACGGCGAGGCCGAGGAGAAAGGGCAGCGGATTGAGCTGCGCCTGGAGCAGGGCGGTGGCCAGGACCGGCGTAAAGGCGAAGCAGACGATATCGTTGGCGAGAAAGGCTGAGAGCAGAGCGCTGAGCAGCATCAGGGCCAGCAGGAATCGTTTCGGCCGCGTTAACAGGGAGAGGATGTTCAGGGCGCTCCAGGCATAGAAACCGCCCAGCCGCAGTTGGGCCGAGATGATCATCAGGGAATAGAGGAGGAGGATCGTGGGAAGGTCGATGGCACGGAAGGCCTCCTCCGGGGTGAGGACGCCGAAGGAGACCATGGCGATGGCGCCGAGAAGGGCAATGCCGACCCGGTCCAGGGTCACCCCGGGGATCTTGCCCAGGGCAATGCCGATGTAGGTTATGATGAACAGAGTGGCGGCAAGCATCGGGTAGGCCGGCGGCATGCCGGGTTGCAGTTATCGTGTCTGGGAGTGTAGAACAAAGTGCCTACAGGAGCAAGGCAAATTAAGCCACCCTGGCAGGCAAGGATAATGAGAACGCTATTGAAACATATACCCCTTAGAAGGATCAGTGCGGGAAAGCCTGATTGCCCGAACCGCTATCGCCCATCCGTGAGTTGACGCATGACAAAGACTTGGACAGAGTAGAGTATCTCAACACGAGAAAAAGTGCTATTTGATTGAGATTTGTTTTGGCAATATCAACTTACCTTTAAGAGGAGGCCCCTTTAATTTCGATCTAATCTCCAAGGAGCAGCATGAGCCAAGGTAGCGCTTTGGTTTTTTGTTCAGGAGGCGGCTCTGAAAAAAAGAGTTTTGCCAAAAAGGCATCAGCGCTGCCCTGATCTGTCTGATATTGATTAATGGTCGGAAAATCTGAACTCGATGTAAACCCTGTCACATACACGTTGCCACTGTTATCGGCAGCTATGCCTTTGCCTTCATCATTAGCTGCACCTCCCAGATAGGTGGAATAGACGATGCTCGCATCACCGCTCCGGGTCGAATCTATCCTGGTGACAAATACTTCCAAATTATCCCAACTCGCATCAGAACCTGTCTGATAAGGATTTTTGGTCGGAAAATCAGAACTCCATGTAGTACCGCCCACATACACGTTTCCGTCGCCATCCACAGCTATGCCAGAGGCAGAATCAACTCCTTCCCCGCCCAGGTAGGTTGAGTAGACAAGGCCGGCAGGACCGCCCTGGTTCGTATCTATTCTGGTGACAAAGGCATCTTCGAAGGCTTGATCAGTCTGATAGGGGTTTTTGGTCGGAAAATCAGGACTCAATGTTACCCCTGTCACATGCACGTTGCCGCTGTCGTCCGCAGCTATGCCTTTGCCCTCATCATAATTTTTACCCCCCAGGAAAGTTGAGTAGATTAGGCTGGCGTCGCCGCTCTGAGTTGTATCTAACCTGGTGACGAATGCATCCAGGCCATACAATTCCTTGCTCTCCTTATAGGGGTTTCTGGTCGGGAAATCCATACTGCGCGTATAACCAGTAACATACACATTGCCGTTGCCATCCGCAGCTATAGCACTGCCCCCTTCTTCCCCTCCGCCACCGAGGCGGGTGGAATAAACGAGGCTGGCGTTGCCGCTTTGACTTGTATCTATCCTGGCGATAAAAGCGTCAGAGCCGCCCGGGTCAATCTGATACGCGTTTTTGGTCGGGAAACCCGTACCCAGTGTTTGTCCTGTCACATACGCGTTGCCGCTGTTGTCGGCTGCAATGCCATTGCCAAAATCATCACTCATTTCAGAACCCAGATAAGTTGAGTAGACAAGGCCGGCAGCACCGCTTTGGTTCGTATCTATCCTGGTGACAAATGCATCAGCATAATTAACACCACCCTGTTTGATCTGATACTGGTTTTTGATCGGAAAATCAGGACTCCATGTAGTCCCGCTCACATAGACGTTGCCGCTGCCGTCCACAGCTATGTCAGTGGCAGAATCATCACCTCCCCCACCCAGGTAGGTTGAGTAAACAAGGCCGGCAGCACCGCCCTGGTTCGTATCTATTCTGGTGACAAAGGCATCTTTAAAGGTCTGATCAGTCTGATAGGGGTTTTGGGTCGGAAAAATCGAACTTGATGTTGCTCCTGTCACAAACACGCTGTCACCGTCGTCCGCAGCTATACCCAAGCCACAATCAGCAGATCCACCGCCAAGATAGGTGGAGTACAGCAGAACCACAGGGTCAATGATCAACTCATGATTTTTGTCATACCCGCCGACAAGAAACCCATAAGTATTCTCACCGGTTTGTTTATATTCTGACTGCACCTCCACCCTTTCACCGTTGATTTCCTGGTAGGAGAGCGGGCGGTTGTGGATCAGTTCGCCCCCTGTGGTCTCTATCAGCAGGTTGCCCGCAGCATCGAGCCTACTCCCTTTGACCCCCTGGTAGGCAAATCGTATGGCCCCGGGGTCCTCGCCCGGTTTGACGATCCAGTCATACTCGATCTGTTTCTCAACCCCGTAGACCTTCAGATCAATGCCCTGATAAAGGTCCTGGTAGAGAACTGCCTGCGAGGTCGGAATATTGCTGTGCCATTTTGCCGGGTCATTGCCGATGAAATAGTTGACCCGATGGCCTGTTTCTTCAACAGCAATCATTGCCGGGTCCGGGTTGGCATTGACGAAAACAAGGCCTGAGACATCCCGGTGGGGATTTTCGCCTCCCGCTCCTGTCCCAGCAGCTTTTTCTATCCTGGGCAGGACAGCTTGATCAAAAACCATACCTTCCTGGGTCAGCCAAAGCGTGTACCTGGAGGCCTTTGCATAATACTTCGCCTTCTCGTCCACCTGGCCCTTATTGGCAATGAAGGAAAGCGGCATCGTGGCAAAATCGATGCGTGGCTTGTCGACACCATTCTTTGCATCCTGCTCACTCATTGTCCTGATGTTCAGATCCGTCGTTGTGTCCTTTTCGCAGCAACCGGAATGGAAAAAAAAACCATAGAAGCCAAGCAAAACAGACGTGATGCGGATAAGACCCTTGTTCATGCTGTTACCTCTTAGAACTCGAATAAAACGCCCTTTACCCCATTAACATTATACCCCAAACAATTGTCTGTAAAATTTCCGGAATAACAACCAGCGATGCGATCTATGCTGTTGGAAGCAGCAAGCAAGAGGGGCATCGTGAGAAATAAATCTGACTTTGCATAGGCCGTGCTTAAGACTGAAATCAATATGATAATGATATAACTGACTAATGAGAAAAATTTTTTCCTCATTTGCATACCCCATCTCATTTTGATGAACGAATTGCTGAACCTATAGAAATCAGCACCATTGTCAGAACGAACCTGAACTGAAGATGTATCGAAATCAAACTAGTGAAAACATCCGGTGTACTCCCGCAAACAGCCTGGCCGCAGATAATGCCAACTCGGAATAAAAGAAGGAATTCTTATCCTTCGAGCTAATCTCCAAGGAGCAGCATAATCCAAGGTAGAGCTTTTTGGCCTTCAGCAGTAATGCCACTCCCGCTTGTCCGTGTTCCTATCCAGCTGCCGGACAATTTATCCGGCCAGCCATAGGCCTGAAAGGTAACCGAATATGTTCCGCTTCCCTCTCCATCAAAAGCCGTTCCGCTAAAGACCGCGGTATACGGAGAGGTCGTATAACCTGGAGGTGCGGAGAGATTTGTTGCCGTACCTGTGGCTGTCAGGGAGATGGCTTTTCCAGAGATTGTGACCGGCGCCCCGGTAAAAGTCCCAACATTTGTTGATCCTTGATAGAGATATTTCCAGTTGCCGTCGGCGGTGATGGTTCCGTCTTGCTTTTTGAAGAGAGCCAAGTTTGCGCTGCCCAGACCGTTATCCAATATCAACCCCCAATGTTCTGTTGTTACCGCATCAAGCTTGAAAACGTAAGCAGAACCATAGGAATGATAAATGTCATAATTATATGCCCCTGCAACAACTGTGTCGCCGCTGATGGCGACAGAGACGCCAAATGCATCATATCCAGACTCATCGCTGGCGGTGAGTTTGGTGCTTTGAGTCATATTGGCCCAGCCGCTTCCAGGCCGGGCAAACAAGTATGCTGAACCTGAATCATACCCCTTGCCATCATCATACGCTGCCCCGACAACAATCGTGTCTCCGCTGATGGCGACAGAATAGCCAAACCTATCCCCTTCAGTCCCATCACTGGCGGTGAGCTTGGCAGTTTGGGTCATATTGGTCCAGCCGCCTTCTGGCTTTGAAAATACATAGGCAGAACCGGAAGCAATACCATTATCATTATCATAGCTTGCCCCGACTACAACCGTATCGCCGCTGATGGCAACACCGTCGCCGAATGAATCACCCCAAGTCCTATCACTGGCAGTGAGTTTGGCGGTCTGGGTAAAGGCCGAGCCATTATCGGGCCGCGCAAACACGTAGGCGGAACCTGCATTATAATTTTTACCCCAAGCCCCGACCACAATCGTATTAACGCTGATGGCCACAGAGTTGCCAAAATAATCTTGTGCTCCGCCATCACCGGCAGTGAGTTTGGCAGTCTGGGTCATATCTGTCCAGCCCTCTCCAGGCTTAATAAATACATACACCGACCCGGTTCCATAACCTTTATCATCATCACCTGGAGCCCCGACCACAATCGTGTCGCCGCTGATGGCGACTGAGGAGCCAAAAAATTCCTGTTCAGTTCCATCATCACTGGCTGTGAGTTTGGCGGTTTGGGTCATATTGGCCCNNTTGCAGGTCTTGCAAACACATATGCGGAATGAGAATAAGCCCCGACCACAATCGTGTCGCCGTTGATAGCGACAGAGATGCCGAGTAGATCACTAAAGGTTTTATCGCTGGCAGTGAGCTTGGCGGTTTGGGTCATATTGGCCCNNTTGCAGGTCTTGCAAACACATATGCCGCGCCAAAAAAATAAGGATTGGTACCGGCGGCACCGACAACGATTGTGTCAGCGCTGATGGCAACAGCTCTTCCAAATTGATCATCATAAGCCCCATCACTGGGCGTGAGTTTCGCCCGCTGAATCCAGGGGTCGATGGTTACAGGGTATCGGGCTTGGGAGTCGTCGACAAGGATGCGAAGAGTGTTGCCGGCGAGTGTCAAATGGGCCGGCAGACTCCGGCTGTCCGCATCAAAAACCTGCAGACCGGTATACCGGGCAATACGGTTGCCATGTGCATCAACCAAGAGGAGGGTGTCCGCATCGAGACTGGGCAATAATTCACCGGAAAGGGTAAGCTCGACAACCAGGCCCTCCCTGCTTCTTTCGCCTGGAGCTTTCCGGATGGTAAAACCCTGTTCCATGCCCCAGGGCGTATTGACATACCACTCGACTACGTCCCCGCGCGCATAGACCATCCGGCCGTCCTCATTCTTCAACACCGCTTCCTGAACGGGCTTGACCGAAGAGCGGGTGCCGATGCCGGTCATGGCCATGCCCCAACTCATGCCGCCGGACATGACCTGAAACCCGTCCGGGGTAAAGTCGATGTCCAGGTCATGGGCGGGGTTGGACTGGGAATACCCTCTGCCCTTCGCAGCCAGTTGGTATTCTTCAGGCAGCTCTTTGAGCATGGCTTTCGCCATGGCCATTGCAGCACCAGGAGGAAGGTCCTTGAACGATTTGGCCGCTGCAGGTGATCCTTTATCAACAGGAAATGCTTGCAGGGGAGGAGCAATCAGAAGAGCTGACAGCAGAAACAATAAAGGAGCGAAACGAAGAACTCTGGTGCCGCCGTTCATGAACCGCTTGCTTATATTCATGTTGCCCTCCTGAGGAAATGAAAGAAAAGGGTGGATGATATTGTATTCACCCAGCACCTCTTTCATGCTACTCCGCGTTGTAAGGGATACCCTCTGCTGCCATTCCTCCCTGCGACCCGGATCTGCTGTCGGGAAGCAGGGCCGCAGTGTGACCATTCCCGGCAGCGGCGAAATTTTCTGCAAGAAACCAGGAATCGGAGGCAGGGTCGTACAACTCCGTTATGGCGAGGCGTCCCCACTCGCCTTCTCCCCCCGTGACCAGGACTTGACCGTCTGGTAGCAGGGTCGCCGTGTGATCAAACCGGCCAACAGTGAGGTTGCCGGCAGCGGACCAGGTGTTGGCGGCAGGGTCATACAGTTCTGCGCTGTTGCCAGGATAACGCACCCCCCCCGCAACCAGGACCCGGCCGTCTGGAAGCAAGGTCGCCGTGTGATGCCCCTGGAAAGCGGCGAGGTTGCCGGCAGCGGACCATGTGTTGGCGGCAGGGTCGTACAGCTCCGCGCTCTCTGTGAAGATATCCCCTAGTATTTCCCACCCAACCTGGCCCCCTGCAACCAGGACCCGGCCGTCGGCAAGCAGGGTCGCTGTGTGATGAGACCGGGCAACAGTGAGGCTGCCGGCAGCTGACCAGGTGTTGGTGGCAGGGTCGTACAGCTCCGCGCTGTCAAGAAATGCTATATGCTCCCCCCCCGCAACCAGGACCCGGCCGTCGGCAAGCAGGGTCGCCGTGTGACCAAACCGGGCAACAGTGAGGCTGCCGGCAGCTGACCAAGTGTTGGTGGAAGGATCATACAGCTCCGCAATGACAAGACTTTCTGTATTGTTATGCCCCCCTGCAACCAGGACCCGCCCGTCGGCAAGCAGGGTCGCCGTGTGATACCCCCGGCCAGCAGCGAGTTGGCTGGCAGCGGACCAGGTGTTGGTGGAGGGATCGTACAGCTCCGCGCTGTTAAGAAATGCTCCTCTGTACCCCCCTGCAACCAGGACCCGCCCGTCGGCAAGCAGGGTCGCCGTGTGATTAGAACGGCCAGCGGCGAGGGGGGTGGCAAGGGACCATATTTTGGCTGCAGGGTAGTAAATCTCCGGATTTACAGTTGATTCGATGGTACTATTAGCATAGCCATACCCTCCTGCAACCAGGACCCGCCCGTCGGCAAGCAGGGTCGCCGTGTGATCAGAACGGGCAGCGGCGAGGGTGCTGACTGTTGGGCTAAACCTTTCGCTATAGAATGGATAGCAACTTCCAGGGAAGCAATGTCTGCCTTCAATAGTGTTCGTGCTTATATAGTTAAATTCAAACCAAGGGCAATACCTCCCGCCAGGACATTCAGGATCAGCAAAATGATATGTATTGTCGGAAGATTTCGATACTGTCAATTGCCTACCAGCGCTATCACACCCATCTATAGAGTAGTTTCCAGAACCAGGCGGAGATTCGTGTACGGTATTTATATTTAAATATAAAAGTTGAGGGAAATTCCAGCTGCCGGCAAGACTCTGGATGAGAAATTTATTTGCCGGCATGCACTGTGCTTGATTTGCATCCGGGATGGCGCCGGTTTTGCCATTGGCGTACTTATAGTTACAGGAAATGGAATACCCCAGATCCGTGCAGGTGATGTCATACGAGCCGCAGCCGGTTGCGTCGGTTTGCCCCGAACCTGAATAGGTATTATGTATTTTTTCGGTAAATTTCCCGGAAGATTCGACACCAAAGATTGAGAGGGTTGAAAAGGAGCGATCAGCATTAATTGCAACGCCTATTATCCCATTGACAGTATCCCCGAGACAATTGTCGGTAAAATTGCCGGAATAGCAGCCGGCGATATGGTCTGTGCCAGCAGAAGCAGCAAGTAAGGGGGGCATCGTGAGAAGTAAATCTGCCTTTGCATAAACCGTGTTGAGCACTGAAATCAGTATGAAAATGATACAACTGCCAAATAAAATAGACTTTTTCTTCATTTCCTTATGCCTGCGCCCTCCAAGAAAAAATTTTGATCTACGTTAACAGAGAGTTTTCGCAACTGGGCACTAACTAAAAATCAAGCCCGACAAACGGGAGAACATTAGGGTTCCCGATCTAAGAGTAATTTATAGATAGGGGGCATGACTGGTTTGGCAAAATATGCAGATACAGACTGATGTCTGTCCATTTGTATTGTGCATGATCCGCTCCCGGAACATGCTCCGGACCAACCTGAGAAAATTGAGTCAGGACTCGCCGTTGCTGTTAAAGTGACTGGGGTCCCGTAATTGTAAGTCTCGCTGCAGTCGGAACCGCAATTGATCCCTGCTGGTGAACTTGCTACACTGCCAAGACCATTTCCCGGCAACGATACGGTAAGCGTACTCCTTTGGTTCAGGCTAAGAACGAAAATATCCCCATAGCCACCGGCACTGGTCAGGTTGAAGGTTCCCGGACCGGGGTCAAAGTCGACGGTACCGGTAAAAGCGCCGGTTGCATAAATATTGCCGGAGGAGTCGATAGTGATGCCGGATGCCCCATCCGATAAAGGCCCACCTATGGCCTTGGCCCAGACAAAGTTGCCGCTGCTGTCCAGTTTGCTGATATACATATCCGATTCACCCGCACTGGTCAGGTGGAACGTTCCGTCGCCAGGATCAAAGTCGAAGGTGTTTGCGAAAAAGCCGGTGGTATACACGTTGCCAGAGGTATCGACGGAAATTCCACCTGGATATAAATCTGTTGAACCCATCCCACTAACGACCTTGAACCAAACTACATTCCCGGCATTGTCCAGTTTGCTGACAAAGATATCCCAATGTATACCCAAATTTGTCCATGCCCCGGGGACGAAGGCTTCAGATTCCTGGAAAATGCCGCTGGTGTACACGTTGCCGGAGGTGTCTACGGTGATATCGTACCCACAATCGTTTGTTGCACCGCCCAAGGCCTTGGCCCAGATAAAGTCGCCGTTGCTGTCCAGTTTGCTGATAAAAATGTCCCCTCCACCCGCACTGGTCAGGAAGAACGTATCAGCACCGGCGTCAAAATCGACAGTGCCGTTAAAGCAACCGGTAGTATATACATTGCCGGAAGCGTCTAGGCAGATGTCGGATGAACCCGGGCTTGTGGCCTTGGCCCAGACAAAGTTGCCGTCACTGTCCAGCTTGCTTATGAACATATCGTATTCGTTTGCACTGCTGGTCAGATTGAACGTTCCCGGGCCGGGATCAAAGTCAACGGTACCAAAAAAATTACCGGTGGTATAAACATTGCCGGAAGTATTTGCAGATATGCCGGATGCGCTATCGTATTCAGCCCCGCCCATGGACCTGGCCCAGACAAAGTTGCCGCTGTTGTTCAACTTGAGGATAAAAATATCTGAGTAACCTGCACTGGTCAGGTAGAACCTCCCTGCTCCAGGATCAAAGTCGACAGTGCCTCCGAACACGCTGGTGACGTAAATGTTGCCTGAGGGGTCTACTGAAATGCTAGGATTTCTAGATGGATAATCTATATACCCACCTATAGCCTTGGCCCAGAGAAAGTTGCCGCTGCTGTCCAGTTTGCTGATGAAAATATCCCGAATACTCAAGCTGGACAGGTAGAACGTTCCCGGTCCAGGATCGAAATCAGCTGACCCCTCGAAGGTACCAGTAGTGTAGACGTTGCCGGAGGTGTCTACGAAAATGTCTTCCCCGCCTCCGGATGAAGCCCCGCCCATGGCCTTGGCCCAACTGAAACCGCCATCTGCGGCTTGAACAGGTGTGATTTGCAGAACATTGGGCAGATACAATGCAAGTATCAGCAGGAGGAATCCATGTCGAATAAAGCTGTATGAGCGGCCGGGTATTTGCATTGAAACACCTCGTTTCCTGGCAATGCTTTAAACAAAAAGCCGGATTACCTTATAAACAAGGCAACCCGGCTATCCTGTTCAGACCCGTGGCTTTCCGTCCCTGCCTTACGACAGGTTTGGCTTTATCTTCGTTTAATACATATTTCTTGAAAGATTAAATTATTATAGCTTTCAACATGACGAAAGTCAAAATGACAGGATGAATCTGCTGGCAATCTCAATTGGAGCTGAAGATATATCGTTCAGTGGCAGGGAACATCCTTGGCAGAAGGAGATGCTCGCAGAATCAATCTGTTACGCGCGGCAAGGCGAGCAGCTCCTGCAGCGCCTGTCCGGATTTCTCTTCCGCCTGTCGCAGCGCCTCATTGACAACGCGGGTGATCATCTCTTCCGAAGGCCATATGTACGTCCGTTCGGTTGCCATTGCCGATACCGACCGCTCCTGCCCGCGCACGCGCAGCAGTAATTCAATGTTCGTATTCACATCCCAGTACAGGAGCGTTGCCGGTGTGGCGATTTCGAAGGTCCGGATCTCGCAGGCGATCTCTTCCGGTTGCGACCCGCCTTGTCGGCCAAGGATCTCGTCAGACTTCGTCTCGATCATGGTCGACACCAGTTCCCGTACGGTCCGGTCCAGGCTGATCCGGCCCATTGAAATCCCAAAGGCGGCAGTTCGTTTAAATCCTGATCCCTTGCGGAGGTCCGTGCTCTGGACCCGGGATTGCCGCGGGAGGCCTGGATCGCGCGGTGTCACATCGGGCTCGATGTCAACGCGCTGTTCAAATTTGTTAACGCGCCATTTTTGGGGTATGGGCGACTTCTCGTGTTTCTCGGGCGACCGGAGAATAATAGGATCGCCTTGTTGCCAGCCCTGCATCAGTGCAGTATTGACCGGGCCAAGATCGGCAAAATATTCACCCTGGAGTTTGACTGCGAATTCATGATCGTCCTGTACTGTCATGTTTTTTATAGACGCCAAACGCCACTTGTCTTTGCCCCCAAATAGCGGCTTAATTCCCTCACCTTCAAGCAGTAATGTGCCTACATACAGCAACTTAATATTCTTGGGTATGTCAATTTTCCAACGAGGGCAATCCTGCAACATTTTCTCATAGGTACTCATATCAGTTTGCCGAGGTGTAAGAAATGCAAGATAATAGAGGCCTGGCTCGAGGACAAAGAAGGTCCATCCCATGCGAGCCGATTCTTGCGACAAAGTCCGAGTTGTTATTTGGTTGAGGGCACCTGCGGTTTGAAAAGTCCCCAACCCAAAGGTAACATTTTCTAAGGGTTCGCACGGTTGACCACCTGCCGTGCATTCTACACGTAACAGAACGATTGTCGCTTCTCCCGCATTGACCGCGGCCAACTCTTGTTCAGATAAACCGCCTACCAGTGTAACGCAACCTGAAAGATTGAGGAGGAGGGCAAACAGGAAAGTGATTCTCTGCAATCCATCTCGTAACGATCGAGGGCGATCAACACTTCGTCCCGCAACTGTGGAATACGTTGATGAGGGAATCGTCTGAGGGGGCATCCTGCTCACGTATGTTCGTCCTTCGCCTTCAGAGGTGAAAATCTTCAGGGCAATGCCCAATCTTGCAGGAAGTCTATGTATGTCTGGTACAAAGGCCGCGTCGCTCGCTCCCAGCGCATTACCTGCTCCTGCTCATCGAATTGGATGAGCAGAAGGTAGTGCTTTGGTATGTCTTCTACTCCTCCACCTCCGGCAGCACCTCCGGACGCAGTCATTGCTCCAACAGCCCAGATGAGAATTCCTTGGCGCATATCCCAATTATAAGTAAAAATACGCTTATCTTCCCAGATGAAACTTGGGTTTCCCAACCTTTCCATCACTTCCTGTTTCGTCGGGTTCAGGTTCAGGAAGTCGAGTTGCTCATCAGTTACCGGTTTTCCAGCAAGAATTTTGCTTTCTGGTGTGGGTATCGGAATCATGATACAACTCGTCAACAAAAGCAAAACGCACAATGTTGGAATCGCAAGGATTCTAATATTCATCTGATAAGCTTGTATGGTCATGGAGTTGCACCTATAGTAACTAATGGACAACATTTCTCGCAGAATATTGCCTGATGAACTTTCTTGAAGTGGTATCCAGCAATAAAAAAGAGGGGGAAACTATAGCGTTGTTTCCATGAACCATTTCTTAAATGTCCATTCTGCCACTAAAGAAATGAAAGAAGAGAGCGCTTCAACGGTATAGCACTAGACACTCTGTATCTCATAATTCAAGTATACGATTCGGAGAAAAATTAGTCAAACAGGGGTTGGTATGGCAACCGGCAATCTCAAGATGCCTGGAAGGAAACGAACTTGAGATATATCGTAACTCCACGTAACAAACTACCCCGCCGCAGACACCCTACAGCCCACCGGGATGGCCAGTTTGTGCCTGCCTGTTTCCACGCTCTGCTCCGCAAACGAGCTCATTGACCTGGAGGACGGGTGAGCCAGAAACTCACCTCCTCGGCCCAGTCGTCGCCCCCGCCGGGACCAGGGCAGGTCCCGCTCGATTTGGAGAAGGTAATTCGCAATTGCCCAGACAGAAGCGCTGCCCCCGCCGATACCATGGCCGGGGTAACGTTGAATGATGCGGTGGCGGTGCTGCCATCCACGGGGCCGGCGGGATTCAGGGGGCCGTTGACCACCCTGGCTAGGCCATCACCGGTAACATCGAAAACGGTCTCGGCGGTGCTGCCATCCACGGGGCCGTCCGGAACCAGGGGGGCGTTGGAAATTACATGCGTCTCTGCCCGCGACAGGATGGGGGTAAGGATGATCATGGCCGATACCAGCAATACGGCAGTCAGAAAAAAAGGGACCACCGGCAAGCGCTCTTTTTTTGACCGGCTTGGCTGCGTTCAGATAGGTCGATCAAAAAGAGTGGGGAATCAAGCGCAAGAAATGGAATCCCCGGGACAGCATATTCTTTTTCTGGGTTTCCGGGACGCGATGGATCGTTGACATTGTTTATTCTCCTGCTAAAGCAAGGGAAGGCCATTTTACCGCAACCGCTCTCAACCTGCACCAAATTCACAAATGGAAAATATAATAAACGTTACCATCACATTTTGATTATTATTATCTGGAAAACCTGCATTCTGATTCTTGCACAAGTCAGCATTCACGTCGCCGCTCTGGATGGTTACGTTTACATCCTGCTGTTCTGCCCCCGAGTTGTTTGGTCCGGGCAAAGCCGCCGCAAATAGTCGCACCATTTTCCAGTCTTCTCCCTATTCCCGGTACATGAAGCGAGAGTGCTCCGCCCCTTATGCGAACTTGCAGAAGGACACAAAAGCAGAAGGGCAGGCAAGGTGGCCCTGCAGTCCTTGGGTGACAAAAATAAGGATGGGGTTTAGAATAGCGTCTCTAAAATTCAGGCGAGACACACCCCATTCTCAAAGGAGCAGGTATGCCCAGACGCGACGATATCCATAAGATTCTGATCATCGGTTCCGGCCCCATCGTTATCGGCCAGGCCTGCGAATTCGACTATTCCGGGACCCAGGCGTGCAAGGCCCTGCGCTCACTCGGCTACAAGGTTGTCCTGGTCAACTCCAACCCGGCGACCATCATGACCGACCCCGGCATGGCCGATGTCACTTACATCGAGCCGCTGAACGTGCCGACCCTCACCGAGATCATCGCCAAGGAACGCCCGGACGCGCTCCTCCCCAACCTCGGCGGGCAGACCGGCCTCAACCTCTCCAGCGCCCTGGCCGAAGCCGGCGTGCTGGCGAAATACGGGGTCAAGGTCATCGGCGTCAACCTCGAGGCCATCAAGCGCGGCGAGGACCGGGAAACNNGGATCGCCTTCAAGGAAACCATGAAGCGCCTTGGGATAGATCTGCCGCTGAGCACGGCCGTCACCACCATCGAAGCGGCGGAAAAGGTAGCGGAGGAGCTGGGCTATCCGGTTGTCATCCGCC
>DNUE01000070.1:200-21432 GCA_003508005.1 Desulfobulbaceae bacterium | reverse complement strand
TTCATGCCCGAGCTCGAGTCTCCCTGGGGCTATCCGGCGGTGTTGATATTCATGCTCTTAGTGGTGGTGGTGATGCTGGCCTATTTCCGCAAGAAAGATTGGATTTAAAAGAGCCGACAGGAGCCTCTCCTTAGGGTCTATCTCATCAATCATAATACCCTTTGCGAGCCCTCTTGCCATCACCGGCCTCTCAAGAATCTGGTGCCGCCATTTCCTCAATCCACGGTTTTAAAACTGATTTAATGTCGCAATGAATATGACCTGGCCGGTTTAATCACCTTTCCCGGTGAAGCTATTATGGAGCTAGGTAAGAAGGCCAAGCCCATCTCCCCGGAGGAGATGGCAGCGGTGCATCATGCTCTGGAGAGCCCCATCCGCAGAAATATGCTCATACTCATGAACCAGGGGATCCTGACTGTGCCCGAGGTGGCCAAGGCCGCTGGGGATAAGATGCTGGAGTATCAACTGCACCGGCTGGAGCTGGCGGGACTGATCGAGCTTGAGGGAGAGAGGATCATTCTCACCGAGGCGGGAGTGGCCTATGGCCAGCTGGTGAAAATGGAGAAGGAGCTGGGGGGAGCGGACAAGATTTAGACGATAATGGCATAATTGAATTCTTGAATTCTTTTTGCGGCAGAATTGGCCCTGATATCCTATTAAGACGGCAGCAATCAAAAAGGCTTTAATTCTATCCGGGCGAGTAATGCATCATGAATTTCAGCCGCCGGTTTGATGTGGCAGCAGCAATTTTTGTCTTCCTGGTCTTTCTTCTCACCGTCTATCTGACCAAAGATTTCCTCAATACCATTCTTTTAAGCGTAGTCCTGGTATTTCTGCTCCGGCCACTTTATTCTGTCTTCTTCCGGCTGACCCATAGGAGACAGATCTCTTCATTTTTCTCCATACTGATTGTCTTCATTCTCATCTTGGGCTTTCTGGTTGGAATCACCACTGTGCTCCTGGTGGAGATGGTCAATCTGGAGAGATCGGGAGTTGTATCCGGGTCCCAGATCACCGCTCTGATTCAGGAGATGGAGTTATGGGCCAAAAGCTCCATTCCCGCCTGGATTTATAATTCCATAATTGAGATCGTATTAAGATATGTGGAGGAGATAAGCGATA
Organism: Desulfobulbaceae bacterium; assembly: GCA_003508005.1. GTDB lineage: Bacteria > Desulfobacterota > Desulfobulbia > Desulfobulbales > Desulfobulbaceae > UBA10518. The sequence continues at coordinate 20,310 of DNUE01000070.1, read as the reverse complement.
TCCCCATTGCCATAGCCAAATGGCTTTTGCCAGTCTTAGAGAAGGGTCTTGCTGCCTTTGCCTCCAATCTGCCGGTCCTCTTCGCCCAGCTGGTCGTGGCTGTATTCTTCACCTACTACATCCTTATGGACGGCAGGGATTTTGTCGGCAAAGCCATGGATCTGGTGCCGGAGGAGAAAAAGGAGATTGCCCGGGTATTTCTGCATGAGCTGAATATGATCTATGACACCCTCTTCTCCGTCTACTTCACCACATCAATGCTCAGCGGGGCTATGGCCGCCATAGGCTTTTCTCTGCTGGGGGTGCCCTATCCGTTCTTGATGGGCGGAATAGTGGCGGTCTTCACCCTCCTGCCCATCCCGCCCCTGGACGGCGCCAAGATCCTGTCGGGCATCCTGCCCCCGCAGATGGCCAGAAGCTATGAAAAACTGGAGCCCTTTGGCTTCATCCTCCTTCTTGCCCTCTTTTATCTCGGACTCATCACCCCGGTGATCATGCCGTTCATCCGCTTCGCCAACAACCTCCTCCTGGGCTAAGCGAATGCCTCTTGCGCAACTTCGACCTTTTCTCTATGATTGGTTCACGATTGAGTATCCCGCCCAGCGCCCGTAGCTCAGCCGGATAGAGCACCAGGCTTCGAACCTGGGTGCCGGGGGTTCGAATCCCTCCGGGCGCGCCAATTCCATGAAAAATTCAATGAGCGGTTTATGGAAGGCATCATTTCCTCCTTCCATAAACCGCTTTCTGGATGGACGCCCGGGGTCAAGCACCCCGGGCGCCCGCGGGAGATTTCCGTCCGGGCACTGTCAAGTCTCAACAGCTACGGACGCGTTCTCAAGGTTTATGCTCATGGTCATGCGGCTCATGGTTATGTTCCTTGTGCCCATGATCATGATTTTTTTCCTCGACGGAGTCATGTTTGTGATCGTGCGCGGTGCCGTTGCCGCGGTGGGCGTGGTCATGGCTATGCTGGAATTCATGGGGATGGGTGTGCTGATGGTGGTGCACATGGCTGTGCTCCTTCTCACTATGCTTGTGCGGATGTTCGTGGTCATGTTGGTGCTCGTGGGTGTGCATGTGCTTGTGGGGGTGCGTGCCTTGCGTCATACGGCCTCCTTGGAGTTCGAGATGCTCGGTAGGGCAACATTTTATTGTATTTAACAATTTAACCATTTTTCAAGCGGTTGGCAAAAAAACCTGGCGCATCGAAGCTGCGTCCATTCCCGCCCGTCTTGTCTTCCCCCGGCCGCTAAAACTCCACTGCAAGCTGCAGGGCAGCCGCATCACTGCTCTCTCCGGTACCATCGTCAGCGGATGCATAGTCCTCATCATGGCGGTACTCAATCGCCAGGCTTGTATTGGCGAGGATCATCATCCTGATCGCCGCCAGGTAGCGATCCTCCGGCAGGCCCAGGGCCTGCGCCTCAGCCGTTCCCTGCCAGGACACGGAAAATACCGTCTCCCGCTGCAACAGATCAAAGGTCCAGCCCGCTTCCAGGCTCCAGGCCTCCGGCTGCGCCCCCGAACCGGCGAAGGCAATCTCCGCGGCGGCAAACTCGTCCAGGGCGCCGATATATTCGGCGATCAGGGCAAAAGGTCCATACTGCAGAAGGAGGTGAGCGCCCAGGCCGTCCACATACTCTGCCATTTCAGCCGCGCCGGTGTTCTCTTCCAGATAGTCGCCCAGACCGTTGGTATCCCCGATATTGCTGAGCCAGTCCAGTCCTGTCTCCAGAGAGAACGTTTCCCCCTCGTACGAATAGCCGACGCTTGCACCCCAGGATTCAATACGGTCGCTCTCCCCGGCCTCGTTCACGTCCCCGTTGAACACATGCACCCCGCCCCTTAACCCGGCAAGGCGGAAGCCGGCCAGCACAGCCGTATCGTTTATTTCACCGATCTCCAATGGCAGGGTGTCGGAAACCATGTTGCTTTCGTACAAACCAAAAGGCAGATACATTTTGCCGGCAGTCAGCACGACCGGAAACTCTTCTTCGTTCCCCAGAGTGATGGTGCCCTCGTCAACAATCACGTGGTTGTCTTCCTCCCCCTCCTCGTAGAGCAGGAGAAGATGGGCACTGGACCAGTCAGAAATCCTGGCGTCAAAACTCAGTTCGACCGTGGCCAGGCTGACGTCGGACGACTCTTCATCGGCAAAGTCCTCCTCCGTGACCGCTTCCACCTCGACCAGTCCGCCCAGTTCGACCCGGTCATTGATCATCCGTGCCAGGGACTGTTCCTCGCCTTCCTGTTTCGCGGTATCGCTGCCTGCTTCAGATTCTTTCCTCTGTTCCTGCGGGGAAGCCGCGCCGGCGGGTTGCGCCTGGCCGGCAACTCGTTCTTCCAGGGCGGCCACCCGCTCCAAAAGCACCCGGTTCTGCTCGATAAGTTCCCCAACCTGTGCCGCAAGATCCTCATTGCTGGCCGCCCAGCATGGAACGACACCGAACTGAACGGCCAGGGCAGTCATCATGATGATCCTCTTCATTCTTCCCTCCTAATCCCAGCCCAGCTCAGGCAGGGCAAGCGCCCTTCCCGCGTGCCGCAATCGGCCGCGGGAAGAATTGATTGTTTCGGTAACGCCTTTATTGCGTGGGGTTACTCCCCGCATGGCGAACCGACCCTGGGGAACGGCATCCAACCTGCCCTATGCCCCCAGTTGTGTTATTTATTATAAATAGCAGTGCGATTTATGTTATTAAATTATATTTAGTAACACGAAATGTGTATATTATTGCCTAGAGCATGTCAAGGCATTTATTTGCGGCGGGCTAAGAAATGCAAACGGAATGCAGAGGCATTATCCCTGGAATTCGTTTGTTTTTTCTCTTAAACCAGGTAAAATGGCTGAAAAATATGCCCTGCCTCAGAATGGAGCGACAATGGGAACCATCGTCAGATTCGGTATTTCGCTCGATGAAAAGCTGCTGGTCGATTTCGATCACCTGATCGAACGGAAACGATACACGAACCGTTCAGAGGCGATCCGCGATCTCATCCGGGCATCGCTCGTGGAAAACAAGTGCGAATCTGAGGATGCGGAGGCCATCGGCACGGTCACCCTCATATACAACCATCACGTCCGTGATCTCTCCGACAAGTTGACCGAACATCAGCATGCCCACCACGACCATATCATCTCTGCCCTGCATGTGCACCTGGATGCCCACAATTGTCTCGAAGTCCTGATCATCCGCGCCTCCGCTCAGGAAATTCGACAGATTGCCGATGAACTTATCGGAGTGAAGGGTGTCAAGCACGGAAAGCTGGTCATGACCACCACCGGCAAGGATCTGGCCTGAATATTCTGCATCCCAAGCCGCGTCGTCCTAAATTTTTTTTACTGACATACCTTCCTGTTCCCTCTAATCGCCTGCGCCCACTGTTTTCCCCAATACTGTGCATTGGTTCAAATCTGCACTTGCTGATTCTTGCTAACTCATTAATTATTTGTTGAATTCATGTCCATCTGAAAACCTCAAGCAGCAGCCTGCACCCCCATTTCTTCGCCGGCCGAACTTAGAAGAAGGGCCTGCATTTTTCCTGAAGGAAAATGTTGACGATTGCCTCTACCCGTGCTAGTAATACAAAAAAATAATTAGTAACACTATATCCCACTTTATTGATTTCTCGACACATTTCAAAAGGAGGACTCTCGTGCAGACAAAACACTTTCTGTTCCAGGCCATGAGCCTGGCTTGTCTTTTGGGGCTTTCCACGACCGGGCACGCCCATTTTGGCACAATCGTTCCCTCCGATGACATCATCAGCCAGGAAGACCCCAAAAAACTTGAAATCGCCGTGAAATTCATTCATCCAATGGAAGGCCATTTTATGAATATGGCAAAGCCGAAGCAATTCGGCGTCCTTCAGGATGGCAAGAAAACCGACCTGCTCTCCACCCTGACCGAGACAAAAGGGAAGGCACCGGATCAGGATCAGACTTTTACTGCCTGGGAAACGGCCTATGCAATAACACGGCCAGGTGACTACACTTTCTACGTTGAACCTGTTCCCTATTGGGAGCCTGCTGAAGATTCCTTCATCGTTCATTATACCAAAGTCTGCATCAACGCCCTCGGACTTGAGAAAGGATGGGATGAACCCGTCGGCTTGGAAACTGAGATCATCCCCCTGACCAGGCCATATGGCCTGTGGACTGGCAATCTTTTCACCGGTCAGGTCCTGGTCAAAGGCAAACCGGCGGCAGGTGCCGAAGTTGAGGTTGAATACCTGAACGAATCGCCGGGCAACCCTTCAATCGTCGCACCACCAAGTGACCCATTTGTCACCCAGGTGGTCAAAGCGGATGCAAACGGTGTTTTTTCCTATGCCATGCCCAGAGCCGGCTGGTGGGGATTTGCCGCCCTCAGCGAAGCGGATTGGAAATTGAAACAGGACGGGGTCGAAAAAGGGGTTGAGATCGGTGCCGTGTACTGGGTGCATACAATCGATATGAAATAACTCGATATTATGTATTATTTTTTCCCGGCCGGGGAAACCTTCTTCTCCGGCCTTTCAGAAAGGAATCCCAATGCGTAATCACCTATCCGTTTTCCTGTTAACCCTCGTCTTTCTTTGCTGCGCTACCCATGGCGCCCACGCCCACAAAGTCAACATTTTCGCCTATGTTGAAGGCGGTACCGTATTTACGGAAAGCTATTTCCCGGATGGGAAGCCTGTTTCGGGGGGGCTGATCGAAGTTCAGGATACAAAGGGCAACAAGCTTCTGGAGGGGAAAACAGACGAAAAAGGGTTGTTCAGTTTTCCCCTGCCGAAAAACGAAAATCTGACTATCATCATCAATGCCACAATGGGTCACAAAAACAGCTTTCTGCTGAAAGAATCTGAGATGTAACTGCCATTATGCAAAGCTTTTTCAGGTCATTAGTCCCTCGTTTTCTTTTTGTATTCACCCTGATCGTCCTTTCTCAAACGCTCGTGTCTTTGGCCGGGGCGGAAGAAGCAACACTCGGAACCGCGCCCGAGGCGAGTACGGAAAGCCCGGAATCCTCTGGAAATTGCCGGGAGGTCATGGCCCAATTGCAAGAGCAGGACGCCAGGCTCACCCGGGAACTGCGGATAATCAAAAGGGATATCGCAGCCCTCAGCCAGGCTGTCGAGGAACCGGGGATAGAGGAGGCCGTGGCCGGGATCGGCTACATTCTCGGCCTTTTTGGGATAGCGGCCTTCATGGCCTCCCGCAAAAACAACCGCAGTCCCGGAAAATGAGCTATGCATATATCCGACGGAGTTCTTCCCACCACCATATCCTTAGCCGCTTATGCCGCAACTGCCCTGGGAATAGGTCTGAGTTTGAAAATACTCAGGCAGGAGGATCTGCCTAAGATTGCCGTCGTAACCTCTTCCTTTTTCGTGGCCTCTCTCATCCACTTGCCGCTGGGGCCGACCAGCGTCCACCTGCTGCTGCCCGGTATCGTCGGGGCGCTTCTCGGACCCGCCGCTTTTCTGAGCATCACCATTGGCCTTTTTCTGCAAAGTATCCTTTTTCAATTCGGCGGTCTCACTGCTCTTGGAGCCAATGCCATGATGATGGGCTTGCCGGCCTTGTTCTGCGGTTTCCTCTTTCGGGCAATCCGCGGCACGACACTTCTGACTAACACCGTGGCCGGTGCCGTGGCAGGAGGTCTGGGCACTCTATTGGCCGCGACCATTCTCGCCGGCTTTCTCTATACCAGCGGCGAAAATTTTTTCGGAGTGGCGAAACTGGCCCTGGTCGCGCATATTCCGGTGATAATCATCGAGGCGGCTGTTTCCGCCTTTATCATTTCTTTTATTTTCCGGGTTAAACCGGAGATGCTTCACTCCGCTCCACGGCAGCAGCATGGCATAACTGGTCATCCGTCCGATCATTGCCATGACTGAAATCCTTCCTGAATCCAGAATCATCATTCATCTGTCGGTCATGGCATCGATTTGGCTGACCTCCCTGGTCGTGCTGCCGGTGGCTTTGCTTACGGCTATTACCTTTCTGCGAAAAAAAAAGACCCAACAAAAAGGTCAACCGGACTGGTCGATTCCGACCCTCGACAACCATGCCGATCGCAACTCTTTCTTTCATAATTGGAATCCGGCTGCAAAGGTCGCCTCGCTTCTCCTGTACTGTTTTTTGATCGTCTCCCTCAAGACCTTTGCCTGCAGCGTCACCGCCTTGGTGATCTCGCTCTTCGCTGTCTATTTCAGCAAACTTCCTTGGCTGCCCAGCCTGCAGCGCCTTGCCGCGATGTCCGGTTTTTTGATCATGTTTCTCCTGGTGATCCCCTTTTCCAGCAGAGAACAGCCGGGAGAAACTCTCCTGATCTTTCCGCTGCTCTCCCGCTTCCCTTTTCACCTGAACGGATTTTTCCTTGCCCTGACCATTGTTATCAAGGCCTGCGCCATAGCCCTGCTGATGGAGCCAATGCTTGGCACATCCTCTCTTTCCGCGACCCTGCAGGGCTTCACTCGCATTGGGGTGCCTGTCCCCATCATCCAGATGATCCTGCTCACTCATCGCTACATCTTCGTTTTTCATCAGGAGATGGTTCGTATGCAACGCAGCATGAAAGTTCGCGGGTATACTGCCAGGACAGATGTCTTGACTATGAAAACAATGGGCAATTTCTTCGGTATGCTGTTTATCAGTTCTTATGATCGCACCCAAAAAGTCTATGAGGCTATGCTCTGCCGCGGATATAAGGGAATTTTCCCAACCTTTCACACCCGGGAAATCAGCGGAAAGGATTTGGCGAAAGGGGGGATATGGATTATGATCGGCCTGGTCCTCCTCTTAATTGAGCGGTTGCCCTCGGCCCCCTGATTGTGAGTGCAATGGCGAACCCTTTCACTCTTTCAGCCAAAATCCTTTATGCATCTCTCCAGCAGCGATTATCACCTCAATGGCCCTGCCGTCGCTGACCTCCTCTTTGCAATAGAAGGCCTGTCTTTTGTCTACCCTGACGGAAACCAGGCACTCACAGACATAGCGCTTTCCATCTCCAAGGGAGATCGCATTGCCCTGGTAGGCAAAAACGGTTCAGGCAAATCGACGCTGGTCAAGCATCTCAACGGCCTGCTCCCGTTGCAGAGCGGCTCGCTCCGTTATCGGGAGAAGAAAACCGGTCCGTCTATCCAATCCGTTCTCCGGCAGGAAATCGGAATCCTCTTTCAAGACCCGGAAAACCATCTCTTCTGCAACACCATCTTTGAAAATGTCGCTTTTGGCCCAATGAATCAGGGACGTTCCCGCGATGAGGTGGAAGAGCTGGTCCGGGGATGCCTCGAAACCGTAGGACTGAGCCATCTGATGTATAAACCCGCCCATCTTCTCAGCTACGGCCAGAAAAAAAGGGCGGCACTGGCCTCCATCCTGGTGATGAAGCCCGAAGTGCTGATCCTTGACGAGCCAACTGCCAATCTTGACCCGAAACAGGAAAGGATTTTGAAAGAATTGCTGGCCGGATTTCCGGGCACTCTGATCATCATCGACCACGATCTGCTCTTTCTGTATGATATCTGTGAACGGGCCGTTGTCCTTGCGGATGGCAGGATCCATCACGATTACAGCATCAGGGAGCTGGTCTCCAGCCAAAATTCCCTTAAGGAACATGGGCTAGATTTCACTTTCCGTTTTGCCTGCTGCGGAGGCCAGCATAAACCTGCACCGACATCGCCTCACCAGCATTATCATTTCTCCCATGATCATGGAAAAAACGGCGCGCACGCCCCGGCCGTTCCAGAGGCACCAATCCTCGAACTGCAGCATTTCAATTATCAATATCCCGACGGGACGATAGGAATCAGCGATATCAACCTGATCGTTTATCCCGGCGAGACCCTGGCGGTGGTCGGAGAAAACGGCGCTGGAAAATCAACTCTCGCCGCATGCCTTCTCGGCCTTAATCATGGCGAGGGGTATTTTTTCTCAAAAGGCAAGAAGATGGATTGCAGGCTGCATCGAGCGCTGTGGCGGCAGGTAGGCATGGTGTTTCAGAACACTGCCGACCAGTTGTTTTGTCCGTCCTGCTGGGAAGAAGTGGCCTTCGGTCCGCAACAAATGAAACTCCCGGCAATCGAGATTAAAGAGAGGGTTGCAGAAGCCCTTCACAGCGTTCAACTGACAGGCTACGAGCACCGCATCCCGCTCCATCTGAGCGGGGGTGAGCGAAAAAGGCTGGCAATAGCGGCAGCGTTAAGCATGCACCCGGAGATACTTCTTCTTGATGAGCCAACAGCCAGCCTGGATCCAAAAAGTCAGGAGCTCCTTCTGAAAATTCTCGAAAAGCTGGATATGACCAAAATCATCATTACCCATGACATGTTTTTCATCCGGAATTTGAGCAAGCGAACAATCGTCATGCACCAAGGCAGGATCATCCGAGACTATCCGACACCTGCTTTCCTTGCCGACAAGCACATCCAGGCAAGCAACGGGCTGGATTATACCTACAAGAATACTTGCCTGGAAGAAATCATGGATCTTCAGCGCAACCATACCGCTGCGGCAGGATAACAGCCCCCCCCCCGCCGCACAGATTCCTGCGTTCGGCAGGTCGCAGCCGTTTCCCGCATAACATGTTTCCCTATCTGCTCGAGAGAGGAAGAGAGGAACTGCAGGTCCGGCATGAATACGCCTCAACGACAGAGCGCTCTGATCTCCTCCCAGGTGCTGACCGAGGCGAAGGAGTGACGGCCCTGGTTCCAGGGTTGGGAAAAAATAATCGGGGTAATGCCGGCCTCTTCGAGCTGAAAACAGGTTTCCGCCCGGTCGTCAATAAACGAGTCCAGTCCGTGCTGGCGAATATATCGGGGTTTGTCGTCGTGGGCGCCCATGGCGACCACCGCTATCCTCCGGCTGACCTGGGCGGGCATGAGCGCATCAAGCCAGTCCCGCACCGGCTGGGGATAGGGCCTGGCGGTAATCACGGTCACCGGTGTTTGCTGAGTCAGCTCCGCCAGGACCTCGATCGCACCGGGCATCGGCCGCAACCCGGCCTCGACGGAATTGCAGAGAATCCTGGAAAATACCGCCTCCACGATCCCTGCATCCAGGTCCAGGCAGCGCTCTACCTCAAACTCCGTGATATCTTCCAGCCTGATGGAACAATAGCCGTACTCCTCGCAGCACAGGCGGATGAACGTCTCCGCCGTATCCGCCACCACCCCGTCAAAATCAAACCCTAGGCGGGCGGGGTGAATCCTGGTCACGGCCACCCCTCCTCCGCGCCGGCAAACTCGGATTCCAGTTCCTTGACCTGACGGACAAGCTCGGCATTGACCGGCGTGGGGATGCCCAGCCTGCTGCCGGCGGCAACGACGGCGCCGTTGATCGCGTCGATCTCAGTTCTGCGCCGGTTGCTGATGTCCTGGAGCATTGAGGAAATGTTGGTTCCGGTCGCCTTGCAGACTTTTAAAGTGGCGGCAAGCGGATCTTCGTCAATGGGGATGCCGCTTGCCCGGGCCACTGCCTCGGCCTCCCGCACGGCCATGGTCATCCTCTCCCTGGTCTCCAGGGAATCCAGCAGAACACCGTTCGGGCAGCGCAGAAGCGCGGTCAGGGCATTGATGCCCACATTGATAAAGAGCTTGGCCCAGACATGCTTGAGCGGGGCGTGGGTGATCCGAACAGCCAGGCCGGACGCCTTGAGAACCGCCGTCGTCCGATCGAGCAGGGAGTGCGCGGCTGCCGTCGCTGGCGGCAGCAGACCCAGGCGGGTCAGGCCCGCGCCGCCGTGGCGGACGCGGCCAGGTGCCAGCAAAGTCGCTCCCTCAGTGGTAATGCCGACCCCAGGCATACAGGGCAGGGCGGTCAGGAGTTCCAGATGGGCAATGCCGTTCTGCATGGCGAGGATGAGTTGTTCCGAAGAAAGAAAGGGACGGATGCGGTCCAGCGCCGCCCGCACGGCTGCTGCTTTCACGCAGAGGAAGAGGACATCCGCGCCGGCACAGACCTCGGGGGCGGCGGCAACCGCAGGCGTGCAGTGTTGCCGACGGTCACCTTCCTCAAGAACCAGGCCGCCCCTGGCCAGCAACGCCGCCCGCTGCGGTTTATAGTCAAGGAGCGAAACCTGGTGGTCACTGTCAGCCCGGCCTTTTCCCTGCCCAGCCAGGTAGAGAGAAAGCCGTGCGGTCAGCAGAGAGCCGAGTGCTCCCGGGCCGACAATGACAATATGCATTATCGACAGAACCGCATAAAGTGCGATTCTGACGCTGGCAAACTCTGCACCGCAGGCACATTACAGAGGCGGATGGTCAGCATTTTCACTTTATGCGAAAACATTCTTATTATGCGCCGTGCACCCAGTTACTTGACCTCGGCATCCTCGACAATCACCTCGTAGCGATACCCGGAGCCAAAATCACGGTCCGCATGCAAGGTCCCTTCCACCACCACCACCGCATCCTTTTGCGCCTCTGCAGATGTGGTGACCACCAGGTCATGGGTCTTGCTGCCGGCGTCACCGGTGCCATCCTGCAGGTGGAGCCAGTTCTTGCCCATGATCTTCAGCGAAACCTTGACGACCTTGCCCCGGACCTTGACCTTCTTCCCGTTGAGTTCGTCCTTCTTGGCAAAGAGTTCCCCAATAGTGTAGGCGTTCTCTCCCCCGGCCTTGTCCACCTTGATATCGCTGGGGGGAACTATCGCGGCGACACTTCCGCCCGAGACCGGCGCATTGCCGCCAAGCATCGGCTTGGCCGAAACGCTGGCTGCCTCCTGCTGCATGGCGGCAGCGAAGCTGTCCCCGCCCTGAGCAGGAGCAGTTGGAGCCGCTGCCTGCACGCCCTGCGGAACGATGCCGCTGGAGAAGATGAGGCTGTCAAAGGTTCTGCCCAGGGTCTTGGACTCGAAATTTTTCATTTCCATGCCGCCGGCCAGGACTATATCTTTCCCTGCTTCCACCCTGGTTTCAGGGAGGGCTGCCCAGACGGGGCCGGAAGGGGTTTCCACATTGACATAAGTGTAGCCGGCGGCGTTCATGGTTTCCAGTACCTTCCCCGATATTTGCGCCACCTGAGGTGCAGGCTCTCCGTGGGCTGGTTCAGAGGTGGCGGGAGCAGTTTCTTCCTCGCCGGGCCCGGCCGGAGACGCTTCAGGCTGGACTGTCGCCGGCTGCCTGTCGGCTGCCGGGCTGGTGGCCTGTTCGTTGCTGCCTTTGCAACCGGCACCGACTCCAAGCAAAAGGAGGACAGCAGCAATAAAAAGGATGCGACAATTCATGACATTAATCTCCCATTAGTAAAAAAACTCACAATATCCCTTTGAAAATCACGACAATGCAAAGATATTCTATAAGAAATCGCGCTCTCTCTGTCAACCCGTGTGGCGTCGCAAAACTCCCAAAGCGCTTTGCCGCGCCTTCTCCTTCGCAACCTGCGGCACCCTCTGTCGCCCGGCATTCCCGATGATTACGGCGCGGGCTGGAAGCAGGACGCTTTCCGTACCCCAGCTCTTCTTCACTTGCTCTTCGACTGGAGAACGATGCAGGCCAGAGGCTCCACCGCAACCTTGGCGCCGGCCGGCACTGGAGAGGCAGCATCCTCAGCCACAAAATCTCGGGGCGCCGCCAACCCGGTGTTGATAATCTTCTTCCAGACACGCTCTTGGTGCGGATCAGGGGGCTGGGGAACGGTAAAGGTCATCCTCTGGTCCCGGTGCCCGTTCAGCATCACCAGGAAATCGTCATCCTCCTCCGGGAGCACCGACCCGTTGAGGATGAAGGCGAGCGTCCGGCACTCATCGGACCAGTCCTGCCTGCCCGGCTCAAGGCTCTGCCAGATGATCTCATGGCGGTGGGGCGGATCGTTTTCCGGATGCGGCGGGGAGAAAAAATCGTGGCGGCGGAATATGGGATGCGCCCGGCGCAGGGCGATGAGCTGCCGGAAGAAGAGAAACTGCTCTCGCTTTGTATTCAGCAGCCGCCAGTCCACCCAGCTCGTTTCGTTATCCTGGCACCAGGCGTTGTTGTTCCCGCCCTGGCTGCGGCCGAACTCATCGCCGGCGACCAGCATGGGGACCCCCTGGGAGAGGAACAGGATCACCGCCATGGTGCGCAGCCTTCTCGAGCGCAGGGCCAGGACCCTCGGATCGGCCGTGTCCCCTTCGGCGCCGCTGTTCCAGCTGATGTTGTTGTTGTCCCCGTCCCTGTTGTCTTCACCGTTGGCCAGGTTGTGCTTTTCATTGTAGCTGACCAGGTCGGCCAGGGTGAAGCCGTCGTGACTGGTGATGAAATTGATCGAGTTGCAGGGGCGTCTGCTGCCGTTTCGGTAGAGATCGGAACTGCCCGAGATCCTCGTGGCCAAGGCCGATACCTTGCCCGGATAGCCGCACATGAAGGCCCGGACATCGTCACGGAACCGGCCGTTCCACTCGGCCCAGCGGTAATGGGTGGAAAAACTGCCGACCTGGTACAGGCCGGCAGCATCCCACGCCTCGGCGATGATCTTGACATCGGCCAGGACCGGATCTTCGGCGATCTGTTCCACCACCGGCGGATTGGGCAGCACATGGCCGAACTGATCGCGGCCGAGGATCGAAGCCAGATCAAAGCGGAAACCGTCCACATGCATTTCCACCACCCACCAGCGCAGGACATTCATGATCAGGTTCCGGACAATGGGATGGTTGCAGTTAAAGGTATTGCCGCAGCCGGAAAAGTTGAGGTACTCGCGGTTCAACGGATCAAGCAGGTAGTAGATGGTGTTGTCGATGCCCCGGAAACTGGTGACCGGACCATCCATGCCGCCCTCGGCGGTATGGTTGAACACGATATCGAGAAACACCTCGATCCCTGCCCGGTGCAGGGCCTTGACCATATCTCGGAACTCGCGCAACTTACAGCCTAAATCACTGCAGTACCCGGACTTTGGCGCATAGAAAGAGATGGGACTGTATCCCCAGTAATTCTTCAGCCGCTCACCGGTGAAGGGATTGGCAAACAGGGTCTCATTCTCGTTGAACTCGCTGATCGGCATCAACTCTACCGCGGTTACCCCCAACTCCTGCAGATAGGGGATCTTTTCGACGACGCCCGCAAAAGTTCCAGGGTGCATGACTCCGGAGGAGGGGTGCACGGTGAAGCCCCGGACATGCATCTCATAGATCACTGTGTCCTTGAGAGGGATGCGGAGGGGGCGGTCCATTTCCCAATCATAACCGGCGTCCGCCACCAGGCAACAGGGTTCGCGGCCGAGTTCTTCGCGGGCCGCCCCCCAGCGAGACGGGCACAGCACCTTGGCATAGGGATCGATGAGGACGTTGCGCTCATCAAACTGGTGCCCGCTGCCCCTGGGATCACATGGCCCGGCCAACCGGTAACCGTAACGAAAGTCGGCGGGCAGTCCCTGGACCAGGATATGCCAGATATCGCCGGTTTTATTGATCCCTGGGTCGAGAGGCAGTTCGATTCCCCTGCCGCTTCCCTTGCCAGGACCTTCTCCCAGCTGCAGCACGAGGATTACCCGTTCAGCATGCCTCGAAAACAGGGCAAAGTTGATCCCTTCCGGCTTGAATATGGCCCCTTTGGGGCGCGGCAACCCCGGGCTCACCCTGATGCTCATTTTTACTTGATAATAATTATTATTTATGTTTTTATAGAACAGGAATGGAATCAGGTGCTATCATACCTTTTTCTATCTGAAATGCAAAACAGATGGTCCTGCAAAAAGTCATCAATATGGAGAAGATTATGGGATTATTCAAAAAGCTGGGAATGGCGGTGAGCACAACTATCGACTGGGAGATGACCCCGGAATATACCTTTGGCACCTTTGAGAGCTGGGGCGGCAGGGAACGGATCCGCAGCACGAAAGAGCGTATCTATTATTTTTTCATCGACAACTGGGGCGACTCCCCCCGGCTGTGCCTCATGGAGCGCGGAATCAAGCATGCCAGGGTGGTGGCCGAGATCCTCGCCCCTGGGGAGATGATTAAACAATGCGTGAAACAGCAGGGCAAGGGGTCCCTGTATGACCAAAATTACGCCATTGACAGTGCTCTCCGGGAGTGGCTGCTCGCCCATGTCATTGAAACCGAGGACGATTCGAAAATCATCCCTATTGCCACAGCAAACGAACAGGTACTGGAGGAAACAGGGCTCCCCGGAAGGACTGGCCTGCAATCGGCCGCCAACCGGGTCACTCTGCCTGCGGAACCTGCGGAAATGGACGAAAAGGACATCCGCGCCCTTTTGCTGCGCTACAATCTGTTCGACAGCGAGCGCAATCCGGAGGGGAATTTCCCCAATATCCTGGAGGATAACGGCGACGGCCTCACGGTGAGCGATCTGGCCACCGGCCTGATGTGGCAACGGGAGGGACTTGATATCATGAGCAACCGGAGGCTGCGCCAGGAAGTCGAACGGCTGAACAGAGAACGCTTCGCCGGGTTTTCCGACTGGCGGATACCCTCCCTGGCCGAGGCCCTGTCCCTAATGGAACCGACAAAAAACGGACAGGGGCAGCATGTGCATCCCTGCTTCTCTCCCCGGCAGCCATTTATCTTTGTCGCCGACACCCGCAGTCCCGGCGGCTACTGGTTTGTCGACTACAAGCAGGGCCGGGCCTTCTGGGCATCGGGGACCATTCCCGGAGGATTTGCCCGGCTCTGCCGGGGAGATAATTCGTAAAACCTTTCCTTTAGCCCTCCCTGGAAAAAAAAGGGCCAGGCTTCCGTCGGAAGCCCGGCCCATGTTGCTGATCACCTCTCTGCTGCAATCGTAAGGCGGGGCAGAAATCAATCCGCCATAGCCAGCTGCTTGCCCTCCTGCTCGAGCTGCCTCCGGGCAACCTGCAGTTCCTTCTGCCTCTTGAACCCGTAATCGACCAGATTCTTCACATCCGCCCACATGGTTTCACTGCCCATAAGGGCCACGATGATGGTTCCCTCCTTCTGGGAAAACTGCCCCACATAGGTCTGCCGCGCAGCATCAGTATAGCCGGTTTTGCCACCTTCCGCCCCGTTAACCCGCCACAACGCCTTGTTGTGACTGTGCAGTTCCTGGCCATAGGAAGTCCGCACCTTGGTTTTACCGATCCGTTCGGCAAAGTTATCATCCTGCATGGCGTGCCGGAAAATCTTTGCCAGGTCCCGTGCCGTTGACTGCTGACCCTCGGCCGTCAAACCGGTCGCAGTCCGGCAAATCGTGTTCTTCGCCCCCCACAGCCTGGCGCGCAGAGTCATCATCTCGGCGAAATTTTCTTCCTTGCCGGCAATCTTTTCCGCCAAAGCCACACTGGCGTCGTTGGCCGAGGCCAGGAGCACGGCATCGATCAGGTCACTGGCACGGTAGGATTTCTTCGGATCAAGATATATCTTGGAACGCGGCATGCTGGATGCCCTGCGGCTCACCTCGACCATATCCGCGTCATCGAGGGACTTGAGGGCGATCATGCCGGTAAGCACCTTGATCGTTGAGGCCGGCTGCCGAGGACTGTCCGGGGCCTTGGTAAAAATTTCCTCCCCGGTCTGCGCATCGATGATGATGACGCTTTTGGAGGAAATCTTCCGGCTGACGTCAGGAAGCCAGCCGGACGCGACTTCGGAATCCTCGGGGGCCGACTTGAGCGGAGAGATGGTGTTTTTCATCCCCCCCTGGTTCCGGGTCATTCCGGCAACAGGACCGTCGCTGCCGGGCCTGCCGCTTTGCGGACGCTGTTTTGCCGTATCAGAGAGAACCGGAACCGGTCCGGCGGGCGACCAGCCCGGCACTTGCACCCATATAAACGAAAAAACAGCGAGGAGAACAGGGATATAAGCTTTCTTCATCACGCAACCCGGAATTAAAGCCATCTTCAGGTTATTATATGGACATATTTTCTTTTATCTGTCCAATTTACCTCTGTCAAGGGTTTTAGGCATTTTTTTTCAATATTATCCTGCATTTTTACCCGTTGACATCGTCTTTGATTTATGTGTAACCTGTATAAAATTGATGCCCGACACAAGATGTATGAAGTCCCCATCAAGAGGTACACCATGCATATTGACAAAACGCCGCCTGCCGAAATCCACCAGCAACAGTCCTCGCAACCTGCCGCCAACAGCGAAAAAAATCAATCCGCTCATCTGCCGGTCCCGCTATCCCCCGCAACCACCCTCAATGAACTGATCGACAACTGCGCTCTGCACTACGGCAGCCTGCCAGCGGTGGGCATGGCCCTCGAGGCACCGCTCAGCTATCAGCAGTTTCACCATCGGGTAATCGTTCTTGCCCGTTTCCTGCAGAGCGAGGGCATGGGCCAGGGGGACCGCGTCGCCCTGCTGGCCGAAAACTCACACAACTGGGGTACGGCCTACCTTGCAATTGTCCGCCTCGGGGCGGTGGCGGTTCCCATCCTTCCAGATCTGCCGGAAGCGGATGTCCATCACATCCTCTCGGAAATGGAATGCCGCCTGATTTTCATCACCCAGCGGCAGCTCGAAAAAATCTACGACCTGAAGAACAAGCTGCAGCGGATAGTCACTCTTGACGATTACATTGAGGAAAACGGGATGCTGAGCCTCGACCCCTTTTCCGAGTATCTGCGGCGGGCGGAAGAATATGTTTCCCCGCCGGACGCATCGTTCGCCAACGTGGGCAAAGACGACCCGGCATCCATTCTCTACACCTCAGGGACCTCTGGCTTTTCCAAAGCGGTTCTGCTGACGCACGCCAATCTCTGCGCAAACGCCCAAGCCGCCTGCAAACTCCTGGAAATTCGGTCGGGGAGCACCTTCCTCTCCGTTCTGCCCATTTCGCACACCTATGAATTCACCGTGGGTTTCCTGATGCCCATGCTCAAGGGCTGCCGGATTGTCTATGCCGGCAAGGCCCCGACCCCCGCGGTCTTGCAGAAAATCTGCGCCGAGGAGCGCCCGCAGGGCATGCTGGTGGTCCCGCTGATCATGGAGAAAATATATAAAAAACGTGTACTGCCGGCCATCGAGCAGAGCAAGGCCCTGCGCTACATCTGCCGCTTCCGCCTCGGACGGCGGTTCGTTTATCGGAAAATCGGCAGGAAGCTGCTCGCCTTTTTCGGTGGCAACCTCGAAGTGATGGGCATCGGAGGGGCGGCACTCAACCCCGAGGTTGAGGAATTTCTGCGGGAAGCGAGGTTTCCCTACCTCATCGGTTACGGACTGACCGAATCATCGCCGCTGCTCTCAGGAGGCCCTCAGGGAGACGCGACCATCGTCCTCGGTTCAGCTGGCAAGCCGGTGCCGGGCGTTGCAATCCGTATCGGCCAGCCGGATCCGGCAACCGGGATCGGGGAAATTCAGGCGAAAGGCCCCAATATCATGCGCGGCTACTGGAAAGACGATGAGGGAACAAAAGAAGCCCTGATCGATGATGGCTGGCTGCGCACGGGCGACATGGGTTTTATCGACCAGGCCGGCAATCTTCATATCAAGGGAAGGTCCAAATCGGTGATCGTCCTGTCCAGCGGCGAAAATATCTATCCGGAAACCATCGAGCACAAGCTGAATGCCTGTCCGCTGGTCGTGGAGTCCCTGGTCATCGAAAACAACGGCCTGCTGGAGGCGTGGATCTACCCTGACTACGAATTCATCGACGCAGAAACCACCGGGCAGAGCAGGCAGCAGCGCCACCAGTTCATCAACGCCTCTCTGGAAAAGATCCGAAGCGAGATCAACGCCCTGCTCCCCGTGAACTCAAAACTGTCGCGGATCATCGAGCGGCGCGAGCCCTTTGCCAAAACGGCAACCCACAAGATCAAGCGCTACCTCTATTCGGATAAGCACATGCAACTCTGATCCTGATTCTGCCGCACTTCCTGCCCGAACAAACAAGCATCATTCTGAGTGGCCACACTCCTTTTTTCTTGACAAGAATTCTTGCTCAGAGATATATAGTTGCCTCATTAAATATCTATGACGCAACAAATGCCCACAACTCAATCAGATGATACTCTGCTGCGACAGATCTACCAGACTGCGATCCGTCTGCAGCTCCATGCTGACAAGGCGCTGCAGCCCTTCGCCATCACCCTGGAGCAGCTCCACCCGTTGAAAATCCTCAGCCGAGGGGGCGGAGCCATCGGCCAGCGGCAACTATGCGCCCTCACCGGCAAGACCCCGGCCAACATGACCAGGATCCTGGACCGACTCGCCAACAAGGGCTTTATCGAAAGAAGGCCCGATCCCGAGGACCGGCGGGCCTTTACCATCGTCCTGACCCCCGCCGGCGAGGAACTGGTTGAACAGGCAATAGGACTTGTCACCGGCTATCGCGAACAGGTCCTGGCCGGGATTGACGAACAGGATGAAACGGTCTGCCGGCGGGTCCTGCGGCGAATCTCCGGAAATCTGGACGGTCTGGCGTCGGAAGAGATCCAGAAGGACGACCAGAAATGATCAGGGCGCAAATATTTCCACGCAACAATTGCTGAATTCACCTCACTCGCCGGGCAACAGGCGCGTAATCAATTATTAAGGATAGAGGAGCGCATGAAAATCAGATTCAGAAGAACTTTGCTTGTCGCCGGGGCGGTTGCCCTGTTGTTTCTCCTGAGCGGCTGCGACAATAAAGGCGGTGCACAGGGACCGCCGCCGGCCGGCCCTCCCGAGGTAGGGATCATGGAGGTTAAGCCGCAGTTGGTGGAGCTGACCACCGAGCTCTCCGGTCGGACCGCACCCCGCCTGATTGCCGAGGTACGCCCGCAGGTAACCGGAATTATTCAAAAAAGGTTATTCACCGAGGGTGCTGACGTCAAAAAAGGAGAGGTGCTCTACCAGATCGACGACGCCATGTACCGGGCAGATATCGCCAAGGCCAAGGCAACCCTGGCCAGGGCCGAGGCCTACCTTGTGCCGGCCAGGCTCAAAGCGGAGCGCTTTGGCGAACTGGTGCAGGTCAACGCGATCAGCAAGCAGGAAGCCGATGACGCCGCAGCGGCACGCAAACAGGCGGAGGCCGAGATCTTAGCCGCCAGCGCAGCCTTTGACGCCGCGCGTATCAATTTAGACTACACCGTAGTCAAGGCCCCGATCTCGGGGCGCATCGGCCGTTCCGCCGTCACTACCGGGGCACTGGTGACGGCCAACCAGGCGACGCCGCTGGCCACCGTCCAGCAGCTCGACCCCATATTCGTGGATGTCACCCAGTCCGCCGCCGAGATGCTGCGCATGCAGAGAAACCTGGGCAGCGGCCTGCTCAAGGGCGACAGGAAGGCGAAGGTCGAGGTCACACTCCTGCTGGAGGACGGCACCCCTTACCCCCTGCCCGGAGAGCTGAAATTCTCCGAGGTCACCGTTGAGCAGAGCACCGGCTCCGTCACCCTGCGTGCGGAATTTCCCAACCCCGAGCAGACCCTTCTGCCGGGCATGTTTGTCCGCGCCGTCGTCCCGGAGGGCGTTAACGAGCAGGCTATTCTGGTCCCCCAGCGGGGTGTCACCCGCAACCCTTCCGGGCAGGCCATGGTTATGCTGGTAGGGGCCGAAGAAAAGGTCGAGCCGAGGGTCATCCAGGTTGCCCGTACAATTAACGATAGCTGGCTGGTCAGCGACGGCCTTAAACCAGGCGACCGGGTCATCCTCGAAGGGCTGCAAAAGGCCCGGCCCGGCACCCCGGTCAAGACGGTCCCCTTTGGCAGCAAGCCGGAACCGGCCCCGGCTGGAACGCCGCCGGGCGCAGCCAAAAAATAACCTATCCTTCCCCCCGGAGATAAGCGAAGAGAAACGCAGACTTCGAAAAGGTGGCCGCAGGCCGGATGAGGGACGCCGCAGAAGAATATTTTCCCTGTCCCCCGAAGCCCCCGGCTAGTGAACTGACCTCAAGGAGACCATTCATGCCCAGATTCTTCATCAATCGCCCGATCTTTGCCTGGGTGCTTGCCATCATGGTAATGCTCGCCGGCCTGCTGGCGATCAGGACCCTGCCGGTCTCGCAGTACCCTCCCATTGCCCCGCCGCAGATCACCATCAACGCCATTTACCCGGGGGCGTCGGCCCAGACCGTGCAGGATACGGTCACCCAGGTTATCGAGCAAAAGATGTACGGCATCGACAACCTGATCGACATGTCCTCCACCAGCGACTCGGCCGGGGCGGTAGCCATCAATCTGACCTTCAGGGCCGGCACCGATCCGAACATCGCCCAGGTGCAGGTGCAGA
>DNUE01000070.1:0-144 GCA_003508005.1 Desulfobulbaceae bacterium | reverse complement strand
GCCTGGTCTCCGAGGATGGTTCCATCAACCGTTTTGCCCTCACTGACTACCTGGTGGCGAACGTTCAGGACGTCATCAGCCGGCTGGAAGGGGTCGGGGAGGTGACGATCTTCGGCTCGCAGAATGCCATGCGCATCTGGCTGG
>DNUE01000001.1:40200-73278 GCA_003508005.1 Desulfobulbaceae bacterium | reverse complement strand
GATCACCCTGTTCTTCTGCGCCGGTGCCATCTATGTCGCGGCCCACAAGAAAAACATCTCGGAGATGAGCGGGTTAGGGCGGACCATGCCCTTCACCTTCGGCGCCTTTGCCGTCGCCTCTCTGTCCATGATCGGCGCCCCTCCGGTGGCCGGCTTCGTCAGCAAATGGTACCTGCTGGTGGGCGCCATGGAGGCGCACCAGATAGGCATCCTCCTGATCCTCATCGCCTCCACCGTGCTGAACGTCGGCTACTTCGCCCCGGTCACCTACAAAGCCTTTTTCGGCAAGAAGCCGGAAGGGGCTGCGGTGGGCATTAAGGAGGCCCCGTTGTCCATGCTCATACCGATCCTCATTGCGGTGACCATCTCCGTGATCATCGGGATCTATCCCAATTTCATGATGCAATTCGTCAAGGCGGTGACAGGATGAACAAACTGATTGACTACCTGCGCGAACGACTGCCAAACGTCGTCTGGACCTGCTACGGAATCCTGGCACTGGTCCTAGCCTACAGCCTAGTCGTGGATACCAGCCATGCCCACACCTGGGTGGAGAAGCACATCCCCTTCTTCTGGTCGTTCTTCGGCTTCGGCGCCGCGGCAGCGGTAATCGGCTTTGCCCGCTGGTACGGCCACTCAGGGATAATGACCCGCCCTGATTATTATGACCAGGATGCAGAGTGCAACGGCACCTGTGCAACCACCAAAAGCTCCGGCGAGCACGCTTAAGACGGGGGACAGACATGTTCAGTACATTCACCCATCCTGCCCTGATCCTGATTGCCGGCGCCCTGATCCTGCCCTTTGTCAGGGGCCCTTTGCGCCGGCCCTATCTCTTCCTGGTGCCGCTGCTGTCGATGGCCGCGGTGGTGGCCAACAGCTCGCTGACCGGCCAGCACGGCCTGGTGCAGTTTCTGGACTGGCAGCTGGTCTTCGGCCGGGTGGACCGGCTGTCCACCATCTTTGCCCTGATCATGGGGCTGATGGCCATTATCGGGACCCTGTACGGCCTGCACGTTGACAACGCCAAGGAGCACATGGCCGCCTGGTTCTATGTGGCCGGTTCGCTCGGCACCATCTACAGCGGCGACTACCTGAGCCTGTTCCTCTTTTGGGAAATGATGGCCTTTGCCTCCACCTTCCTCATATGGTTCCGACGGGGAAAGGGATCGCTGGCTGCCGGCTACCGCTACCTGCTCATCCACACCATCGGCGGGATCATCCTGCTGGCCGGGATCATGCTGCGCTACCAGGCGGTGGGCGATATCGCCTTCAACCTCCTGGATGTCAAGCACCCTGAGCTTTACACCTGGCTGATCATGATCGGCTTCGGCCTGAACGCCGCCATTGTGCCGCTGCATTCCTGGCTGCCCGATGCCTATTCCGAGGCCTCGTTCAACGGTTCGGTGTTCATGTGCGCCTTCACCACCAAGACTGCGGTCTATGTCTTGGCCCGTGGCTTTGCCGGCTTCGACATCCTGGTGCTGCTGGGCGTGGTCATGGCCCTCTACGGCGTAATCTACGCGGTCATGGAAAACGACATCCGCAAGCTGCTGGCCTGGTCCATCGTCAGCCAGGTCGGCTACATGGTCGCCGGGATCGGCATCGGTTCCGAGATGGCGATCAACGGCGCCTCCGCCCATGCAGTTGCCCATATCCTCTACAAGGG
Source organism: Desulfobulbaceae bacterium (assembly GCA_003508005.1). Taxonomy (GTDB): domain Bacteria; phylum Desulfobacterota; class Desulfobulbia; order Desulfobulbales; family Desulfobulbaceae; genus UBA10518. Next base: position 71,609 of record DNUE01000001.1, on the reverse strand, counting down.
CCTGCTGTTCATGGGCACCGGGTCGGTGCTGTACATGACCGGCAAGACCAAGTTCACCGAGTTGGGCGGGCTGTACAAAAAAATGCCGGCGACCATGATCTGCACGGTGGTCGGCTGCCTGTCGATTTCCGGCGTACCGTTATTCGCGGCCTTTGTCAGCAAGGGAATGATCGTGGGCGCCGGATTCGAGTCGCACCTGAACTGGGCCGCCTGGCTGCTGATGTTCGGCGCCACCGGCACCTTCATGTACAACGGCCTGAAGCTCCCCTACTTCCTCTTCTTCGGTGACAACAACTGCAGCAACGAAACCTGGGCCAAGGCCGCGGATCCGCCCTGGAACATGCAGATGGCCATGAGCACCGGCGCGATCCTCTGCATCGTGGTCGGCAGCGTGCCCGCCCTTCTCTACGCCCTCCTGCCCTACCCGGTCGACTACCATCCCTACGGCGGCTACCATATCGCCGAGACCCTGCAGATCATCGGCTTCGCCTCCCTGGCCTTTTTCATGCTCAAGAAATACCTGGTCCCGGAAGACAAGATCTGCCTGGATATGGACTGGCTGTACCGCAAGGCCGGATCCTCGTTCCTGTGGATCGCCAAGAATCCGATTCAGTGGTTCGATACCGCCTGGGGCGAGGCCTACCGGGTGGTCGGCCTGGGTTCGCTGATGACCACTGCCCGGTTCTGGAGCTGGTTTGACTGGCACGGCATCGACGGGGTGGTCGACGGCCTGGCCCGCAGCGTCAGGGCCATCGGTGACCGGGTCCGCACGCTGCAGAGCGGCCAGATCCAGTACACCATCTACTTTGCCGCGACCTTTGCCGCAATCGTCCTCATTGCTTATGTATTCTTACAACTCTCATAAAGGGATCTAAGGGAATGGATAACCTGATCATCAACGAGGGGTTTCCCCTGCTCAGCTTCCTGATTTTCCTGCCGCTGGCGGGGGCCCTGGTCATGCTTGTGTTCCCAGGGGAGTCCTTTGCCCGGTACTGGACCCTGGCCGTCACTTCGCTCGTTGCCATCTGCTCCCTGCCGCTGGTCAGCGGCTTCGACCCGACCACGGCCAAGTACCAGTTCAGCGAATTCCACCTTTGGATCCCCCGGTTCCACATCAATTATGTTCTGGGGATGGACGGCATCTCGGTCCTGCTGGTCATGCTCACTACCCTGATCATGCCCTTCTGCGTCCTTGCCTCCTGGAAATACATCCAGAAACGGGTGGCCCCCTTCATGGTCTGCATGCTGATCATGGAGACCTCGATGCTCGGCGTCTTTGTCGCCCTTGATTTCGTCCTCTTCTACATCTTCTGGGAATTCATGCTGATTCCCATGTATCTGCTGATTGCCATCTGGGGCGGGCCGCGCAAGGTATACGCGTCCATCAAGTTCTTCCTCTACACCCTGGCCGGCTCCATCCTCCTTTTGGTGGCCATCATCGCCCTCTACCTGAAGAACGGCAGCTTCTTCATTCCGGACATGATGTGGCAGCAGTACTCGTTCACCTTCCAGGTGCTCGTGTTCCTGTCCTTCTTCCTTGCCTTTGCCATCAAGGTGCCGATGTTCCCCTTCCATACCTGGTTGCCTGCTGCCCATGTGGAAGCGCCAACCGCCGGCTCGGTCATCCTGGCCAGCATCCTGCTGAAGATGGGGACATACGGTTTTCTCCGCTTCTGCCTGCCCATCACCCCTGACGCCACCTTTGCCCTGGCGCCCTACGTCCTTTGGCTGTCCATTGCCGGGATCATCTACGGCGGCTTCACCGCCCTTGCCCAGAACGACATGAAAAAGCTGATCGCCTACTCCAGCGTCGGCCACATGGGTTTCGTCACCCTGGGTATTTTTATCTTGAACATCCAAGGGGTTGAGGGTGCGATCATGCAAATGATCAACCACGGCGTAACCACCGGCGCCCTGTTCCTCTGCGTTGGCATGATCTACGAGCGTACCCACAGCCGTGAGCTGAGCGTGGCCGCGGGGGTGGGCAAGTATATGCCCTGGTATGTGACCTACCTTGCCTTTTTCTCCCTGTCCTCCTTCGCCTTTCCCGGGACCAACTCATTCATCGGCGAGTTTCTGGTCCTGGCCGGCACCTTCAAGGAGAACGTATGGTTGGCGCTGGCGGCCATCCCCGGCGCCGTCCTGGCCGCGGCCTACATGCTGCGCCTGCTGCAGCGGGTGGTCTGGGGCGGCACCAATAACCCCGACCAGAGCTACCTCAAAGATCTGAACCTGCGGGAAATTGTCACGTTGGCCCCCTTTCTCCTCTTTGTCTTCTGGATCGGGCTGGGACCCCAGCCGTTTATCGATTTGATGCACACCTCGGTGGTCAGCCTGCTCGACCAGCTACACAACTGGCAGCAGCAAGGCCTGGCCCTGAGATAACATCCACCTTCGCGAGAGAAATCAAGGAAAGGAATCGCACATGGCTATCCTACCCGAACTCACAGTCCTTACCGGCGCAGCCGTTTTTTTTGTCCTGAGCCTGTTCAAGCGGCTGGAAGCCACCCAGGTTAAAAACACGGCGGTGGGCTTTGGCGTTCTTGCCCTGGTTGCCGCTGTCATAAGTCTCACCATCGAGGCCAGCCTCTTTTTCGACAGCTACCGCGTTGATTTCTTTTCGCAGCTCTTCAAGCTGATGATCGCCTTCGGCCTTGCTGTGGCAGTGATTTTCGGCAGGGAGCTGAAGGATATCGACGAAGCCGTGCGGCCGGAGTATTATCTTTTTCTCCTGCTCAGCGGGCTCGGCCTGATGATGCTGGTCAGCTCCGTCGAGCTGATCACCATTTTCGTGGCCCTGGAGCTCTCCTCCTTTGCCCTGTACCTGCTCGTGCCCATGCGCAGCGATGCAAAGGGGATGCGCCTCCAGATGGAGGCCGGCATCAAGTACATCCTCTTCGGCGTTATGGCAACGGGCTTCATGCTCTTCGGCATGAGCTACATCTTCGGCCTGACCGGGACAACCTACCTGCAGGACATCGTCACCGGCCTGCAGCAGGCCCCCCAGCCGGCAGCGCTCTTTGCGGTACTGATGGTCATGGCCGGCTTTTTCTTCAAGCTCGCCGTTTTCCCCATGCACTTCTGGGTGCCGGATATCTATCAGGGAGCGGCCAATGAAACGGCCGGATTCATCGCCACCGTTCCCAAGCTGGGAGCTGTCGCCCTGCTGATCAGGATCACCACCCTGAACCCGGGAGGCGACATGACCATCGTCTACCTGCTGATGTTCCTCGCACTCTGCTCCATGTTCTACGGCAACCTGAGCGCCCTGGTTCAGACCGATGTAAAACGGATGCTCGGCTTTTCCGGCATTTCCCATGCCGGCTTTATCCTGCTCGGTCTGCTCACCCTGGACCCGGGCGGCTACGCTATTGCCATTTACTACATCGCCGGTTATGTGGTCATGAACCTGGCCTGCTTTCTGGTCTTGTGCGCGGTGTCACGGGAAGGGGAGAACCTGGCCATCGAGGACCTGAAGGGTTTGCACAAGCGGCAGCCTGCTCTGGCCTTCATCCTTGCCGTGGGCCTGTTCGCCCTGGCCGGCATTCCACCCTTTGTCGGCTTCATGGGCAAGTTCATGCTCCTGACCGGTGCTCTGAGTGCCGGCGGTGAGAGCACTATCTACCTGCTGGTGGTCATTCTGGCGGCCATCAATACCGCCATCGCCCTCTATTACTACTTGTCGGTGGTCCGGGTAGCCTATACCACCGATCCGGAAGACCGGCCCGAAGTCGTGGTGGATGGACTCAGCAAGGCGGTAGGGGTCATGCTGGTGGTGCTGATCATCATCATGGGAACCATGCCGACCCGGATCATCGCTTTGGCCGACAGCGCAGTACGGGTAATCATGTAGTGATCATTCCTGCTTCGGCACCGCCGGGGCAGGATCGGCAAGTCCAGGGGAAGTGGCCTCGTGCATCGGGTGCCCTCGAACACTATTTTGGACTCTTTCCCGACTTTGTTCCAGGTATCGCGTTAGCCCTGCCATAGGGTATCCCAAGCCGCCCCCGATGTATGCCGGGTTTTCCGCCACGCTTCGCCCGATTTCTCCTTGGCCCTATGATAGATAGATCTGCCTGTCTTCCCTGGTTTTTTGCCATGGCTCCCTTGACGTTTCCCTGATGGCATCCTTCACCTCTTGCCCTGCCCGGATCCAAGTGGTTGCGTCTTCCTCAGCCCATGGAACAGAAAAGATCCCGTCAGCATCATCACGAACAGCGCAACAAAAATTATCCGATCGAAATATCGTTTTTTTGCATGAACATCCGCCACAAAAAATTTGCATTTAAGAAAAAAGTTAAATACTGATATTGCATCCTTGCAAAATATGGTTACGTATTAGGAGCAGGCAAAAGAAGGCAAGAAACAGGGTGGTTTACTGTTTTGCCTCATGTTGATATAATAGAAGTTACATTGTTTTCAGGCAGGCCCCAACCAAACCCATGAATGGACACCGCTGCAGCATGGACATCCCCCCTCTCGACCTGACAGGACTCGCGCATCTTTTCCGCCTGTTGCCAAGGCGCGGCCTTCAGTCCCTTTTTGCTGTCATTGTCTTCCTCCTGTATGGTTCCTCGCCGGTCGAAGCTGAAAATAATGTGCCTACGCCGCAATCGTTCGCCACGGCTGCGGAGGCGGTCCGCTTCGCCCTGGTAAACAATCCGGACACCGCCATTACCAGACAGCGGATTGCCGCAGCGCAGGCGGCGGTAACGGAGGCACATGCCTCCTTTTTTCCGCAGCTCGACCTGAGCGCCAGCTATGGCCGGACCAACACGCCTCTCTACTCCTTTGGCAACATCCTCAACCAGGCGGCCTTCGACGAATCGATAAATTTCAACGACCCGGGCGAGACGGACAATTTGAACATGGCGGCCACGGTCAGCTACCGGCTGTACAACGGCGGGCGAGATCAGGCCGGGGTCGATATCGCCATTGCGTCGGAAACCGCCTCCCGCCATGAACTGGAGATCGTCCACTCCCAACTGAGCTTCGAGGTGGTGAAAACCATCTGCACCATCGTCCAGGCCAAAGAAAACCTCGATGCCCGTCAATCGGCCCTGCAGGCCATAACCGCCTCGGTCGAGGTCGCCCGTTCACGTTACGAGGCCGGGGACCTCCTCAAGGCCGATCTGCTGAATCTCGAAGTCCACAGATCCGAGGCCGAGGAAAATTTCATTCATGCCCGGCATGCACTGGATCTGACCAACCGGGCCTTTCTGAACCTCCTGGGGCTTGAACAGGGGGACATCAGCATCCATTCGGCCGGAACGATGGAACAGAGCCTTCCCGCCGACCTGTCTTATGACCGGCGCCCGGAACTGAAGGCCATGGACGCGGCGATTCAGGCGGCTGAAGCCGGGGTGCGCCAGGCCGAGGGCGGCTATTTCCCGACAGCAGACGCCTTTGCCGGCTACCAGGTCGACAGGGGCTATGAGCTGGATGGCTCCGGCAACTCATGGATCGCCGGCGCAAAGCTTAACTTCAACCTCTTTGCCGGTCAGCGCACCTCTGCCCAGGTTGCCCGGGCCATTGCCCTGCTGGCCGAAAAAATCCAGGAACGGCGAAAGATTGTCCTGGCCATCAGCCTGGAGGTGGAGCAGGCCTCATTGGCTCTGCAGCAAGCGGAGCAGCGCATGCAGGTGACCGCGAAAATGCTTGAGCAGGCCAAGGAAAGCGCCAACCTGAGCAGGGAACGGTTCAAGGAGGGGATCATTCTCTCCTCGGAGCTCATTGATGTGGAAAACCGCCTGACCGAGGCCATGGTTCGCGGGACCCTGGCCCGGGCGGCACGCCGGATCGCGGTGGCCAACCTCCGGAAGGCGACCGGCTTGGGGCAATTCGACCTCGCCGAAGTGAACGGGACAAGTCTGTCCGGTTCGTAACCATTTGCCTGGACTGATCAACAGACGAGAGCTTCCCATGAAATTCAAGGCATTCTGGATCATTTTCTGCGCCGCAATCCTGCTTGGCGGTTGCCGGGGAGAGGAACAGCATCCCGGACAGACCGCTGCGGCCCTTACCACGGTCGAGGTACGGTCCTTCACCGTTTCCGCCCAGGGCGCCGCCCTGCAAAGCGAAGTGGTCGGTACGCTGCAGGCGGTGCAGCAGGCGGTAATCGCCGCCAAGGTGACCGGGTCCATCGAGCAGTTCCCCGTTGTGCTGGGATCTCCGGTCAAGACCGGCGATGTGCTGGTACAACTCCGCGCCGGGGAAATATCCGCCAAGGTCCTGCAGGCAGAGGCGCACCTGGAACAGGCCCGGCGCAACCTGGAACGGGAACGAAAACTTCTCCTGAAAAATGCAGCCACCGCGGAGATGGTCAGATCCCTGGAGGAAATGTACCGGATTGCCGAGGCGGGGCACCGCGAAGCAAAGTCAATGCTGGACTACACCACGATCACCGCGCCGTTCGACGGGGTCGTTACCGCCAAGAATGCCAGCGTCGGGGATCTGGCCACCCCCGGCTCCCCGCTCCTGCATCTCGAGGACAGCAGGCAGCTCCAGGTCGTGGCCCCGGTCCCCGAAACCCTGGTTCTGCACCTGCGGACCGGTGATACAGTGCCCGTGCATATCCCTGCAGCCGGACTTGACCTCGCCGGCACCGTCGCGGAGGTATCCCCCGTCGCAGATCCCCTGTCCCGGACCACCACGGTCAAACTGAATATCGAGGAGGCGCCGCAACTCCGTTCCGGGCAGTTCGCCCGGGTCTCCCTGACCGGCGAACTGAAAAATGCCCTCTTCGTGCCTGCCGCCGCGGTGCAGAAATTCGGCCAGATGGACCGGATATTCGTCATCAGCGGCGACACCGCGCACCTCAGGCTGGTGCGCACCGGCATGGCCACGCATGATCAGATTGAAATCCTCGCCGGCCTCGAGCCGGGCGAACAGGTTGCCGTTCCCACCGCGTCCGGCCTCGTGGACGGGCAGAAGGTGACAGTCGTTCCATGAAGAATACTCCTTCCGAACTCAGCGGGCACCCTGGGTTTGCCGGGTGGCTGGCGCGATCCTTCATCGACTCCAGGCTGACCCCGTTGGTCATCCTCGCCTCGCTGCTGCTTGGGCTCATGGCCGTCGCCCTCCTGCCCAGGGAGGAAGAGCCGCAGATCAAGGTCCCGATGATCGACGTCATGGTCTCCATGCCCGGGGCCACGCCGAAGGAAATCGAGGAACGGCTCTCCATCCCAATGGAGAAGCTCCTCTATGAGCTGCCGGGGATCGAGTACATCTACTCAACCTCCATGCCGGGCCACTGCCTGCTGATAGCCCGTTTCTACGTGGGCCATGATCTGGAGGACGCCATTGTCAGCCTCAACCAGAAGCTGGAAACCAATTTTGACCGGATCCCGCACGGGGTTTCCAAGCCGCTGATCAAGCCGAGGATCATCGATGATGTGCCGATCCTGGCCCTGACCTTCCACAGCAGCCGCTATGACCATTTCACCCTGCGCCGCCTGGCGGCCCAGGTGGACGATGCCTTGAAGAGCATCCCGGAGGTGGCGGAAACCAAGCTTATCGGCGGCACCCGCCGGCAGGTGCAGATCCAGTTCGACCCCCTGCTGCTCGCCGCGCGCAACCTGACCGCGGCCGACCTGGTCCCCAGGCTGCAGGAGGCCAACCGCCAGTCCACCTCCGGCTCAGTGCAGGCCATGAACCAGGAAGTGATCCTGCAGAGCGGGACCTTTCTCGGCTCCGCCGAGGAGATCGGCAGGATTGTCGTCGGGGTGTACGGAGGCAAGCCGGTCTATCTGGACGAGGTCGCCGACATTATCGACGGACCGGAGGAGCCGGAAAACTATGTCCTCTTCGGCAAAAGCGGCGCCCAGGAAGAGGCGGCGGTAACCCTGTCCCTGGCCAAGCGGCCCGGGTCCAATGCCGTGCAGGTGGTGCAGACGGTGCAGCGGAAAGTTGAATCCCTGCAGGGACAAGTTATTCCGGCCGATGTCGAGGTGACGGTCACCAGGGATTACGGCCAGACCGCCGCCGAAAAATCCAACGAGCTGCTGCTGCATATGGGGATCGCCGTGTTCGGGGTGGCCCTCCTGATCCTCTTTTTCCTCGGCTGGCGGGAGTCGCTGGTGGTCATGCTGGCCATCCCCTCCACCCTGGCCCTCACCCTGCTGGTCTTTTACCTGTACGGCTATACCCTGAACCGGATCACCCTCTTTCGCCCTGATCTTCTCCATCGGCATCCTGGTGGATGACGCCATCGTCGTGGTGGAGAACATCGTCCGTCATCTGCGCCTGCCGGCCAACCGGAGCCGCGCCCTGGTAACCGTGGCGGTCGAGGCGGTAATCGAGGTGGGCAACCCGACGATCCTTGCCACCTGGGCGGTCATTGCCGCCATCCTGCCCATGGCCTTTGTCGGCGGCCTCATGGGCCCCTACATGCGGCCTATCCCCATCGGCTCCTCAGCGGCCATGCTCTTTTCCCTGATCATCGCCTTTACCGTGACCCCATGGGCCGCGGTCCGCCTCCTGAAAAAACACGGCATGCGCCCTGGAAACGCCGCCAGCGAGGAAGAGCTGGAGCAGATGCCCAATGACCTCTTCACCCGGCTCTACCACCGGGTCATGGATCCGCTGCTCGCACACGGCGCCATGCGGGTGCTGTTTTTCGTGCTGATCATCGCCCTGCTGCTGGGGACCTGCTCCATGGTCTATTTCGGCCTGGTCAAGGTCAAGATGCTGCCCTTTGACAACAAGTCGGAGTTCCAGATCATCCTTGACATGCCGGAAGGCTCGACCCTGGAGCACACCACCCGGGTCGCGAGGGAGATGGCGGCGGTGGTCGCTTTCGAACCCGAGGTGGTGAACTACCAGGTCTACGCCGGCATCGCCTCGCCCTTCAACTTCAACGGCCTAGTCCGCCACTATTTCCTCCGCTCGGGCCCGACCGTGGCCGATATCCAGGTCAACCTTCTGCCCAAGCACGAGCGAAAAGGCCAGAGCCATGATGTGGCAAAAAAGATCAGACCCGCGGTTGCTGAAATCGCGAGGCGCCACGGCGCGGCGGTAGCCGTGGCCGAGGTGCCGCCGGGCCCGCCGGTGCTGCAGACTTTGGTCGCGGAAATCTACGCCCCGACGGAGCAGGAGCGATTCGCCCTGGCAACCGAGGTCAGGAAAATTTTCGAGAGCACCGCGGGCGTAGTGGACATCGACTGGTACCGGGAAGCGGACCGCACCAAGACCGTCATCACCGTGGACAAGGAAAAAGCGGCCCTCAACCATATCTCCGAGGGCGAGGTGACCCGGGCCATTCAGATGGCGGTGCAGGGCATGTCCATCGACCTGTTCCATCAACCGCGGGACAAGGAGGAGATCAACATCATCCTTAAGCTGCCGCGCGCCCTCCGCGCCAGGGTGGAGGGAGTGCTGAACATCCATCTCCGACCGACGACGGATCCGGAAGCGCCGATGGTGCCCCTGCGGGAGTTGGTCCGTCTCCAGGAGCTTCCGGTGGACCAGCCCATCTACCGCAAAAACCTGAAGCCGGTGGTCTATGTCACCGGCGACGTGGCCGGCGCCGGCATCGTGGTGCGCAATTCCATCATCCTGGTGGATTTTATCGAACTGCGACTCAGGCACGGACTGCCGCTGGCGCAGGCGGTGGTGGAGGCAGGGGCTATCCGCTTCCGCCCCATGCTGCTCACCGCCCTGGCGGTGGTGGTCGGCGCCTCGGTCATCCTGTCCGACCCCATCTTTCAGGGCCTGGCCATCTCCCTGATGTTCGGTGAAATCGCCTCACTGCTGATCAGCCGGATGGCGGTGCCGGTCCTCTACTTCATGGTCAAGCGCCACCGTTGGCAATGAGGGTGACAATCCATCCAAGGTTCTTCCTAACCGGGCCGCCCATCTTCCACATGCCCGAATCCATTTCGGGCATTTTCATACGCCTCTCTCCCTCCTGATGCAGATTCGTCAGACCCCTCCGCCTTTACTCCTCTCAGAGTTCTAAAAGGACCTGGATATTCTGTACCCCATCGGCATGGACAAGCAAGCTGATACTCTGTCCGCCCTCGAGAACATCTCCGATGATAGGTCTATGAGGTCGAATGTGCAGCGCGTTTATTCGGCTGGATTTCCCTACCCTGCAAGAAAGTCGAATAGTCCTCGGACAACCGGGTAGAGGGCGTCGTTCACTATATCGATATGGTTCAACCGCAAAATAATGAAGACGAGAACCAGAAGAGGGGGAAATACCCTTCGCACCAACCGTCCACCGGGGTTCATTTTTTTCGGGAGCAGGGGGAAGAAAAGGCTTGCTCCGGCCAGTGGTGGTATTGGCAGAAAATTAAAGACAAAAACCATGAGATTGACAGACAGGAGAATCGTAAAAACCTGATCCTCAACGCCAATTACGCGCGTAACCCATATAATGCTTCCGGCGATTCCGGCAAGAAGAAGATTTGCTAACGGGCCTGCAAATCTTGACAGGATCAAATACACAGAGGGATGTTTAAAGTTATTGGCTTCGATAGGTACATGACGCGGCCAGCCAAACCCAGCGACGAAAAAACAGAGAAGCCCTGAGATATCCAGATGAAACAGTGGGTTGAAATGAAACCGGTCTTTGGATTCCTTCTGAATGTCACCGAGTGTTGTCGCCATCGCCGCTTGCCCTTCGGCATTTACGGTTATGGCGGCAAGGACGGAAAGAATAAAGATGATAAGTTTGTCGACTTCGATTTTTCCCAAATCGAGCAGGAACGGGATCTGGGCAAGCTGGTCGACAGGCATGAAAAATAGTCTTTCTTTTTCGAATTACCGGGGTTTCCCCATCGCAGTCTTCATTTGCAAATAACGACTGCGATGGGGAAGGATTGCCTCTTTGGGGCGAAAAAGAGCCGGCTCTCTTGATTGCCTCTCCCTTATCAGCCTTGTGCCGCAGCACGAGCTGGAGCACGGTCCGAGTACTTGGGCCTGTTGGTTATCTTCGCAAGGATAACTCCGACAATGAGAAGCCCCCCTGAAATATAGAACGCCCAGTCCAGGCTGCCGGTGATATCCTTGATGGTCCCGCCCAGCCTGGCCATGAAAAATCCAAGCCCCCAACCCATGAATACCAGGCCATAGTTGAAGCCCAGGTTTTTAGGGCCATAGAAATCGGCGGTAAAGGAAGGCATCAGAGAAAGCCCGCCGCCATATTGCCAGTAGGCAATGCCGACTGCCAGGAACAACAGGAAGATGCTTTGCGAGGCAACGATGGAAGGCAGGGCAAACAGGCACAGTGCCGAAACCGCGCAGTTGAGCATATACGCATTCTGCCTGCCGATTTTATCGGAATAGAAACCAGTTCCTACTCGACCGCATGCATTGACGAGACCGCCGAACGAGACAAGAATCCAGGCGTTTTCCAGGAAGAATGGGACATTCTTTGCGGCCTTGGCAAGTATCCCGGCAGCGGCGCTGATGATCAGGAGGCCGGATTGCGTTGTCAGGATAAACATGAAGACCAGGGCATAAAACTGCCAGGTGGAAAAGACCTCTGCCACTTCCCAGTTCACTGCCGTTGATCCTTTTGTGGGACCGGCGACTGAGGTCGTCGGCGGTACATAGCCTGGAGGCGGTATCTTCAACATCATGCCTGCAATAATGACGACAAATGCAAAAAAGATCCCCAGGTAAACGAAACTGCCGGTAATGCCGAATTTGTCAATCAAAAATTGGCCGAGGTATCCGATATACAGCGCCGCACCGCCGTATCCGCCGACAACCAGTCCGGCAATAAGCCCCCGCTTTTCCGGTCCGAACCATTTCAGTGCCGCCGGGGTCGGGGCGGCATATCCTATCCCCATCCCTGCACCACCAAAAAGGCCGAATCCGATGATGAGGCCTGTATAACTTTTCATCATGCCGGCGATGATACAACCGGTTGCAAGCAGAAGGCCGCCAAGAATTGCACCGAATTTCGGGCTGATTTTATCCTGGATTTTTCCACCGGGGATCATCAGGATGGCAAAGACAATAACACAAATTGAGAACGGGGTCGCAGCCTGGGCATTGGTGAGATAGTGCCAACCCTCATTCATTCCTGACATGGGTTGTCCTGCTTTGTCGACATTGACTAATGCCTTGCTCCAGATACTCCAGGCATAGAGAATGCCCAGACAAAGATTAATGGCGGTTCCAGCAAACGTCGTAATCCACGCCTGTGCCGGGAATTTCAAGGCTGGTTGTGCACTCATACTCATCTCCTTTGCTCATGCCTCTGTTTTTTGATAGTAAAAAAACTCACAAAACAACCGTCCATAAGGATAATAAAAATGAATAAAAATCAAAAACCGGAATCCTGGCGAGACGTAACCTCCATTTGAACCTGCGAACAAGGGAGGGCTGCCGACCAACTCCTTCCATTCAACTTTTATATCCCTTTTTTTAAAAAAAATTCAAGGACTTTCACAAAGTATATCACTTTTCGAGAAACTGTCCTCCCTTCATCGCCTTTTTTTCTCTGAAAATAAAAAAAATCTATTTTTTAAACATATCTCCAGAATGCTTCGACCCACCTGCATCTTCCATTTCTCCGAAACCGATCATCTAGCCTGGTCTCTTGCCACTGCGGCGGGATCATGGTATAGGTCCAGGCGGAATGCACAAGCTCGTTTCCCCTTAGCTGCACCCATGAAGACCACCATAACTCTGGAGAACGTTTCGCCATGGAAAGGACATTTGCCATCATCAAACCCAACGCCTTCATTGCCGGCAATGCCGGAAAGATCATCGACCGGATTTATGCCGAAGGATTCACCATTGTCGGCATGAAAAAGCTCTTCCTTAGCAAGCGCGAGGCCCAGGGATTCTATCACGTCCATAGGGAACGGCCTTTTTTCGGCGAGCTGACCGATTTCATGTCAAGCGGCCCCTGCATTGTTATGGTCCTGGAGGCGGAAGGGGCGATCAAAAAATGGCGCGATCTGATGGGCGCAACCAACCCGGCCAACGCGGCCGAAGGCACCCTTCGCCGCGAATTCGGCGATTCCCTTGAGGCCAATGCCACCCACGGCTCGGACGCGCCGGAAACCGCAGCCTTCGAGATCGGCTATTTCTTCTCCGGTATGGAACTGCTGGTCTGATGATGCCGGAGGACCGGCAGAAGGACAAAGCGAAACCTGCCATTCCCTCGGAGTCGGGGCCGGCATCGGAATCGGGATCGACGGGGTTCCTCCGAGCCACCCGCTCGTAGTCTGAACTATTCACAGGGAGAGGTGGCAATCCCGGTTGTACAAACGTGGTGAACCGACTATGCTTTCCTGCTGAAGAACAACTCCTTTTCCCAGCAAGCCAGGACAGCAATTCCATGACCACCGCCGGCAGCGCCAGAAGAAAAAAAAGGGTCGACCTGGCCTTTGTCGCCACCTGCGGCGCCGGTCTTGAACAGTTGGTGGCCGCTGAAATCTCTGCGGCGGGGGGCAAGAACCCGGTTATCACCCCCGGCGCAGTCGCCTGGGAGGGAAACCTGGAGACCGGCTACCGGCTCTGCCTCTGGTCACGCTTCGCCTCGCGGGTTCTGCTCCAGATCGGCCAGTTCGATGCCCCGGACCAGGAGGCCCTGTACCAGCAGGCAGGCAGGATCGACTGGGACGACCACTTCACCCCCCGCCGGACCTTTGCCGTCTTTTCCACCCTAACCGAGGCGCCAATCAGCCACAGCAAATTTGCCGCCCTGCGGGTCAAGGACGCCATCGCCGACCAGTTCCGCGCCCGGGCCGGCAGGCGTCCCTTTGTGGACACCGAGACGCCTGACATCCGCATCAACCTGCACATGCACGGCAACCTGGCCACCCTGGCCCTGGACCTCTCCGGCGAAAGCCTGCACCGTCGCGGCTACCGGCTCTCCGGGACCGAGGCGCCTCTGAAGGAAACCCTGGCTGCCGCCATTGTCCAGCTTGCCGGCTTCAGCAGGGAGTTCCCGGCAGCAGGCGTTCTGCTGGACCCCATGTGCGGCAGCGGCACCCTGCTCATCGAAGCGGCGCTGCTTTATGGCGACTCAGCGCCCGGCCTGCAGCGCAAATCCTTCGGTTTTCATGCCTGGAACCGGCATGATGAGCGGCTGTGGGAAAGACTGGTGGCTGAAGCGCTGGCCCGGGAGGAAGAAGCCCTCAGCCAGACGTGGCCGCGGTTCATCGGGTATGATGCGGACCCGCGGGCGGTCGGGGCCGCCAGGGAGAATGTCCGGGCCGCCGGACTGACCGACCGGATTCAGATCAGCCAGCGCCAGCTGGCCATGCTGGATCGGCCGGCTGAGAGCGGCATGCTCCTGGTCAACCCGCCCTACGGAGAACGCCTGGCGGATACCGAAAACATCAAGTACCTCTACCGCTGTCTGGGCAGAAAAATTGGACAGGAGCTGGCGGGCTGGCAGATCGGGTTCTTTGCCAGCAATTCGGATCTGGCCGACAGCCTGGGCATCGCCTGGAGCGATACCTTCCGCCTGTACAACGGTCCGATCAAATGCAAGCTGCACCGCGGTGTTGCCCGGCAAAAAGAGCAGGCTCCGCGGCCATTGCCCGCCATCCAGACACCGAAACAGGACGAGAGGGAGGGGCTGGATTTTGCCAACCGGCTGTACAAGAACTGCGCCGCCCTCTTTCCCTGGGCTGCGCGGGAAGGCGTCAGCTGTTGCCGGCTCTATGACGCCGACCTGCCGGACTTCAACCTGACCGTGGACCTGTATGATGGTTTGGTGCTGGTCCGGGAGTACGCGGCAGCGAAGGTGGATGAACTCAAGGCGCAGCATCGTTTCCATCTTGCGGTGCAGGCCGTCCGCGAGGTACTGCAGCTTCCGCGCAGCGCCCTGTACCTCAACCGGCGCAGGCCCCGGGACAGCAAACAGGGCAAGGGCCCAGTCCCCAAGGGGAGACTGCTGGAGGTCATGGAAGGAGGGTGCCGTTTTCTGGTCAGCCTCCCCGGCGATGCTTCCACCGGCCTTGACCTTGCCCAGCGGACCATCCGCCGGACCATCGGCGCCCTGGCCCAGGGCCGGACCTTCCTCAACCTGTTCGGCGGCAGCGGCGCGGCCACGGTGCATGCCCTGGCGGGCGGCATCCACACCTCCACCCTGGTGGATCCTTCCGCCACCGCTCTGCTGCGCGCCCGGGCCAACTTTGCCCTGAACGGCTTCGGAGGCCCGCAGCACGCGACGGTAGAGGCCGACTGTCTGCCATGGCTTGAAAAATGCCGTCCGCGCTACAGCCTGATCCTGGTCAACCCGCCAAGCGCGTCAAGGGACAGAACAAACAAATTTACGTTCGACCTGCAGGCCGACCATGCCCGGCTGCTGCACCTGGCCATGCAACGGCTGGCCCGGCAAGGCCAACTCCTGTTCATTGCCGCCTCCCGCAAATTCAGCCTTGACCCGACGCTGACGCAGGAGTTCGTCGTCCGGGAAATAACCGATGAGATAATGGCCGAGGACTTCCGCCATGGCCGGCGCCCGCTCCGCTGCTGGGAGTTGCGGCATCCGCAGGAAGAAAGCAGCGACCTGGTCGCCAAATGAGCGCCGCCGCCCCGGAAATATACTCCTTTGCCAATCCGGAGCAGCTCGCAGGAACGCTGGCCGCCGCCATCGCCGCATTTCTGCGCCAGGGGCTCGCAACAAGGAAGCAGGCCTCCCTGGTGGTCTCCGGCGGCTCCACCCCGGGTCCCCTCTTTCTCGGGCTGAGGCAGATGGAGCTGGCCTGGAACAAGGTGATCATCACCCTGGCGGACGAACGCTGGGTGGGCCCCAAGCACGAGGCAAGCAACGAACGACTGGTCCGTTTCCTCCTCCTGCTGGACAAGGCCGGCCAGGCCAGCTTTGTTCCCCTGAAAAACAGGGCCGCAACCGCCTGGAAAGGGGAGGAGGAATGCTGCCGGGCACTGGCACGCATCCCCCGGCCCTTTGACGTGGTGGTGCTCGGCATGGGGATTGACGGCCATACCGCCTCGCTCCTTCCCGGCGCCGCTCGTCTGCCCTTAGCTCTGGACCCGGGAACCGGTCAGGACTGCCTGGCCATCACCCATAGCCAGGACACGTTCGAGAGGATGACCCTGACCCTGCCTGCCCTGCTGCACGCCAGGCAAATTATCCTGCATTTCACCGGCAGGGACAAGAGGCAGGTCCTGGCCCAGGCCATGGGTGATGGCCCGGTGGAGGCCATGCCGGTGCGGGCCATCCTCAGACAGCGGCAAACCCCCGTGCATATCTACTGGTCGCCGTAACGCTATGGCTTTTTCCCCTGAATTTGTCCAGATCGTTGACGAGAACAACGAAGAAATCGCCGGCCTCTCCCGCAGGATGATGCGCGAACAGAACCTGATCCACCGGGCAAGCTATGTTCTGGTCTTCAACAGCAGGGATGAGCTGTTCGTCCAGCAACGGTCCCTCGGCAAGGATATCTATCCCGGCTCCTTTGACATTGCCGCCGGCGGGGTGGTCAAGGCCGGGGAAAGCTACGAGGAGTCTGCAGAACGTGAACTTGCCGAGGAATTTGGTGTTCATGGCGTCTCCCTGCTTCCCTGCTTTGACCATTATTTCGAGGATGAAAACAACAGGGTCTGGGGAAGGGTCTTCCGCTGCCGGCACGATGGGCCCTTTATTCTGCAGCCCGAGGAAGTGACGGGCGGCCGGTTCATGACCCTGGACCGGATCATGGCCTTGAGCAGGGAACAGCCTTTCACTCCCGACGGAATCGACATTCTCAGGCGACTTATGGACAAACGGGACTGACTGCTGCGCCGTTGCCAACCGCCCGCCTTCCAACCGTCAAGCATCTGAATGAGGAGGCCACCATGCACCACCCCTGCTGTCGCGCTTTTCTCCCTGCCCTGCTTCTCAGCGTTGTCCTTGCCGCAGGCCCCTGGTCGGGCGCGGCTGCCGCGCCGACCATCACCGGCTGCCCGCTCCTGCCGGCCGACAATATCTGGAACGCGCCGGTGGATGCCCTACCGGTGGCGGCCCAGTCCGAAGCCTATATCGACACCATCGGCCGGACCACCACCCTGCACCCCGATTTCGGCTCCGGAACCTGGAACGGCGGCCCCATCGGCATCCCGTACAACGTGGTTGGCGCTGGCCAGGAAATGTCCGCGGTCACCTTTCTCTACGCGGCTGAGAGCGACCCCGGCCCCTACCCCATCCCGGCCGATCCGCTCATCGAGGGCGGGCCGGCCGCTGACGGCGACCGGCATATCCTGATTGTCGACCGGGACGCCTGCCGCCTCTACGAACTCTACGACGCCAGGCCCGAAACCACTGTCTCATGGACCGCCGGTTCCGGGGCCATCTACGACCTTCGCGCCAACACCCTGCGGCCCGACGGCTGGACCTCGGCCGACGCGGCCGGACTGCCCATCCTCCCGGGCCTGGTCCGCTACGAGGAGGTGGCTGCCGGCACCATCAACCACGCCCTGCGCTTCACCGCCGCCCAGACGCGCAATACCCACCTGTGGCCCGCCAGGCATCATGCCTCAGACCTTGCCGGTTCCCAGTACCCGCCCATGGGCCAGCGCTTCCGCCTGAAGGCCGACGTGGACATCTCCGGCCTCCCTCCGGCGGTGCAGGTCATTGCCCTGGCCATGCAGAAATACGGCCTCATCCTGGCGGACAACGGCTCCGACTGGTATATCTCCGGGGTGCCGGACGAGCGCTGGGACAACGATATCCTGCGGGAGCTGAACCGGCTCCGCGGTGATGACTTCGAGGCAGTGGATGTCTCCAGCCTCATGCTGCATCAGGACTCCGGCCAGGTCAAGTTGCCTTCGCTCCCTGTCCGGCGAAGCCTTTCCTGGCTGATGCTCCTGCTGTCCGGCTCCCCGCCGTAATTCTGCCTTTTCTACCGCAGCGGCCCGTAGCCGTGCGGTCAGTCCCTGCACTTGGGTTTGACAATTTTTTTCAGAAAAAGTAACAGGTTATTAAGGACTTTGCGAAGCGGCTGCCTTGCTGATCTATTCCTGTGCAGGACGCTCAGCAGGATAACCGGCCCGGCGATTCCCGGACGACTCTCTCCAGCGGCACTGATGGAGGCAGACATGCAGAACGACCTTCCCCTGGAAAATGAACACCAGCCTCAGTTGGAGCGCCGGTTGGCGACCATCCTGATGGCCGATGTGGCCGGCTACAGCCGGATGATGGGCAAAGACGAAGAGCGCACCGTGCAGATGCTGCGCGGCCACCGCCAAATCGTTGACGCCCTGCTCGCTTCCCATCGCGGCCGCATCTTCAACACCGCCGGCGATGCGATCCTGGCCGAGTTCCCGAGCGCCGTCGAGGCGGTGCGCTGCGCCACGGATATCCAGTCCGCCCTGCGCTCCCGCAACGAGCACTTCCCGGAAGAAGAGCGGATGTGGTTCCGGATCGGCATCAACCTCGGCGACGTTATCGTGCAGGGTACCGACCTGCTCGGCGACGGGGTCAATGTCGCGGCGCGCATCCAGACCATCGCCGAACCCGGCGGCGTCTGCATCTCGGGCAGTGTCTACGATCAGATCCAGAATAAGCTCACCCTGCAGTTCAAGCTGTTGGGGGAGCGCAGCTTTAAGAATATCGCCCAGCCGATCCGCACCTTTTCCATTGCCGAAGCGAACGGCACCGCCATGCCGGTGACCGTTTCCACCCCCAAGGCCGCAAAAAGAGGCAACAAGGTTGCGGTCATCGGAGCAGTGCTCTGTGCTTTCGTTCTGATGACGGGTTTAGCTTCCTGGCTGTACCGCGATCACCAGGCCCGGCACGCCGAAGAGATTCGCCAGGCAATCGAGGTGGAACGGCAGGCTGCAGAGACTCAGCGCCTGGCCGTCGAGGCCAAGAATGCCCGGACGGAGATGGAACGGATAGAGAAGGAACGGGCGGCAGCCCAGGAGGCGCAGCGCATAGAGCGCGAGGCACGGCTCGCGGCAGAGTCCCAAGCGGCCAGGGAGGCACTGGCCCGGGCGGAAATCGAGAAGAAGCGGCTTGATCTTGCGCTCAATCGGTCGGAGAGGGCCACGGGCAAAACGGCAAGCGAACCCATCCCGCAAACACCTGCGGCGACAGCGGCTGCTTCGGCACAGAATGGCACAACGGCAGGCCGTTTTGACGGGAGCTACGAGGGCCGCCTGTGCAACGAACCTTCCTCAAGGCAGCCCGAAAAAAAGTGCTGGCCGGTACGATTGCAAGTCCAACAGGGCGAGATCTCGGCAACATGGGTGGTGGCTCGCCTTGGCAAAACAGGGAGGGTGCGGGGCATGATTTCCGCGGAAGGCGAGGTTGCCATCACCCTGGACGGCTGGCAGCAGGAGGGCAAACCGACCAGCGCCGGCCTCAAGGGAAGGTGGGAGAGCGACGCGATCAGCGTCTCAGGCAAATGGAGAGGGGGGCGTGAGATAACCGGCGAATGGCAACGGGAAAATTAAGGGGAAAGGGACGGGAACGGCAAGGGCCGGCAGCAAGCCGGATCATGCCTGGAACAACCTGGGGTTCCGATCGATGAACCTGCGGATCCAGCGGTCGATGAAGGAGCGCTCCTCCCGCTCCATGTGCCACCACCCCAAGGCGCTGATGAAAAAACCGCCCAGACTGTCAACGATCAGATCCCACATGGTGTCGGTGAGGCCGGATGGGTCGCCGAGCATCGGCTTCTGCATCTGGGTGGAGAACAGCCGGTCCATGCTGAATTCGAAGATCTCCCAGAGTGCGCCCACCGCGATGGCGAACAGAAACGCAAAAAAAGCGACGAAGCGGGGCCGCATATGCAGGTCGATCCGTTCGTTCTCGTTAAGCACGTAGACCAGGAGAAAGCCGAGGATGCCGAGCAGCAGCCCTGAACTGCCATGCAGGGCGATGTCCCACCACCAGATGCGCTCGTAGTAGCTTCGCACTTCCCCCAGAAAGATGGCCGCGAACACAAAGACAACTGCAAGCAACAGGAACTCGGGCGGAACGTCCACCGGCAGCTGGCGCCGGAAAACGACCGGCGCCAGGGCGAGGCCCATGAGAGAAAGGATCAGGAAAACGTTGATCCATTGCCCTTCGGAAACAACGAACACCAGTTCAACCGCCATCACCATCTGAAGAAGGAGTACCGTGCCCAGATGCAGGCGGGCGGCCCAATCGACCGGGTGTGGCGATGACGGCTTTTCCTGCCGGCCGGAGGTTTTCATATCCCCTGTTCCTTCCTAATCCTGCCAGAGCCGCAGCAACTCGCTGATGCCCCCGCCCGCCAGGGCCTGCATCCGGGAAAATAGTTCCGGTGGAAAGGGTCTGCCCTCGGCAGTGCACTGCATTTCTATCCACCTGCCGTCCCCGGCCATGACGAAGTTGGCATCCACCTCGGCGGCGGAATCTTCGTTGAACGTGAGGTCGAGCAGCGGCACCCCG
This sequence comes from Desulfobulbaceae bacterium, assembly GCA_003508005.1. Taxonomy (GTDB): domain Bacteria; phylum Desulfobacterota; class Desulfobulbia; order Desulfobulbales; family Desulfobulbaceae; genus UBA10518. The sequence goes on along the minus strand of DNUE01000001.1, from coordinate 51,274 downwards.
TCGACCACGCCGACGCTCACTGCGGCAACCGGGAGAATCTGCGGCAGGGCCGGCAGCCTTCCGCCGGCGGCCATATTTGTTAAAGCCTGCCGCAGCGCCAGGGCGGCCCCGGTTATGGAAGCGCAGCGGGTCCCGCCATCGGCATTGAGCACATCGCAATCGACCCGCAGAGTGCATTCGCCCAGCATCCGCAGATCAATCATCATCCGCAGGGACCTGCCGATCAGCCGCTGTATTTCATAGGTCCGCCCCGATACCCCGGAGACCGCCTCCCGCCTGCCCCGGGAATGGGTTGCGCAGGGCAGCATCCCGTATTCGGCGGTTATCCATCCCCGGCCCGTGCCGAGAAGAAACGGCGGCACCTTGTCCTCAACGCTCACCCCGCACAGGACATGGGTCCCGCCCATCCTGATCAGCACAGAACCGGCGGCATGGGGCTGGACGCCTATCTCTATGCTCACCGGCCGCAGTTCGTCAGCCGCTCTCTTGTCTGATCGCATGCCTTGCTCCTTGTTAGCTATGGTTTGCTGAAGTAGTGTATATCCTTGCCTTTGGCAAAACAACCTTTAAAATTCGTCCGGCCCTGTCCACCGGGAGCGCATTGACTGCGGCGAACCGGGCAAAGAAAAGAAAGCGCGGCAAGAACGACATGATGCACCCCAAACTCCACCACATCGCCCTCAAGGTCCGCAACCTGGAGCGATGCGAACAATTCTATGCCGGCGTCCTCAACCTGCCCCTCATCCAGCGGCATAGGCAGGAGGACGGCGCGATCCGTTCCGTCTGGTTTGATTTGGAAGGGGTGACTTTGATGCTGGAACGCTGCGAAAAGGTCACTGAGAACGATAAAACTGCTCCCGCCAGTCAGGCGGCGCCGGGCTGGCATCTGCTGGCCCTGACCATCGCACCCGGGTCCCGGGCCCAGTGGCGGGAGAAGCTTCGCAGAGCCGGAGTGCGGATCACCGGCGAAACCGCCTATAGCATGTATTTCTCCGACCCGGAAAACAACCGCCTGGCCCTCTCCCACTATCCTGAGTGCAACCCTGGGTCAGAAGAACGAACTGAGCAACCCGCTCTTCACGGATAAAATTTATAGCAGACAGACCTCCGAGGGGATAAGAGACAAGCCCGCTTTGCGCGGGCTTGTCTCTCGGTCAGAGTGGGAAAATACTGCCCTTTGGGGCAACAGAAATTAAAGCTTCGTCACGTCGTGGCATTCGCCGCAGGCGTTGGTGTACGGAATCGGCATCGCCTTCCCAGGATCGATCCCCTTGACCGCCGGGTTGTCCTTGCGCGGCACGTCGAAAATGTGGGAGGTGATGTCGTTCAGCCAGTAATTCTTGCCGTCCTTGCCCACCAGCCCCTTGCCGAGGCCGGCGCCGGTCTGCATGGTCTTGGTCATATGGCAGTCGACGCAGTTGATCTTCTCGTGCTCCTGGCCAACAGTTGCGGCCGTATGCGCCTTGATGTCCGTATCCTTGTGGCAGCTGACGCACAAGGTGTTCTTGCCGTCGCGCACTTCCATCGTGAGCTGTCGTGCGACGCCGCTCTTCCCGTGCGGGTCGTGGCAGTCGGTGCAGGTCATCAGGAAGCTGCCGTTTATATACTTCTTGGAACGGATCAGGTCGGTGCCCTGCTGGTGGTGCGACTTGGAATGAACGCCATCGGCCCAGAAATCCTTCTGGGCTGCATCTTCCCTCGTCGTGTGGTTGATCAGGTACTCGTTGCGGCTGAGTCCCGGGGTGAGCATTTTGTTTTCCTTGTTCACCGGCTGATCGTTCTTCATGTTTCCCTGCGGCCGGCTGTGGCACTGGTTGCAGATGACCGTGGCCCGCTCGGAGGCCAGCTTGCCAGGATTGACGATGGTGACGGACTTCTTCTCCTTGGGCGACTTGACATGCTCGGAACCGGGGCCGTGGCAGACCTCGCAGCCGATGTTCAGCTCGTTGGGAACGCCGTCACCGTCGATGTCCGCCTCGCCGTTCGGGTCATTGACCGCCCCGGCGACGAAATCGCCCGATACGGTGGGGGTGAGGGTGTAGCCGTTGAAATGGCAGGAAGCGCACTCATTCTCGAAGGACTTTTTCTTTGGCGGGTCGGCCAGCTTCCCGGTCTCCTCGTTGAAGAGCCAGTCGGCGTGATAGTCGCGCCAGGGCTTGCGGCTGCGGTCGGCAAAGCTATCGTCCCCTTCGGTGTTGAACTGGACGAAGGGGTAGTGAACGTCCCCGACCTTGTACAGGTAGCGCTGCTTGTAGAGCCCACCCCCGTAGGTCATCTCGACGGGGTACGTCCGTGGCGGGTCTGCCGGATCCTTGGCATTTTCGGTCCTGAATTTGAGCTTGCCGTCGGTGTCCTTGAAAAAGGTGGCGGTGAAGCTCACCGTAGCCGGGTCAGCAGGGGCTTTTTCCGCGATCTGGTATTTGTCGAAGCCCCGCTCCTTGTCAAAGCCGGAGAAATAAAATTTTTTGCCGGCCATCAGCGCGTCAAGCCCCTTGTTGAATTCCGGGAAGCGGGAAAAGTCCTGCAGCTTGCTAGGCTTGCCGACCACGGCAATGCCGATCTTGTGCAGGGTCTTCTTCAGGTCAGCATAGTCTTTATGGCAGCCAAGGCACTTTGAGCTCCCCACGAAGGAGGCGTTGTCCGGCGCCTTTCCGGAAACCTCGATGGCCAGGGGGCTGGCCATCAGTTCAGTGGCGGTCATCGCCTTGTTGGCGATGTCGCCGCCTGGGAGATGGAGGGGGTCGGCAGGCTCGACGTAAACAAAGTACTTCCCCTCCTCCACCCTGGCAATGGTGAACGCGCCCTTCGGGTCGGTGACTGCTTTCTGGTATTTGTCCCTCCCTGTTGCGAGGGTGTCTTCCATCGGCTCGTCGTTGTCGACATTGGCCCGGATCTCAATGGAGGGTTGCTTTGCCAGCTTCTCGACATCCCCGGCGGGGACAAGATAGACCGTCGCGCCACCCACCGCCTGTTTCGAGCCATCCTGCACCGTTCCTTTGACCGCTCCCCCCTGGCTTGCCATTGCCAGCGGCGCAAGGGCCAGAAGGGCCATGGCGGTCAGACCTGCCAACCGTATCAACCTGGTTCCTCTCATGCTTTTTCCTCCCTGAATTGTTGAGTGGTGGTAAAGCCGGGTGCCGGCAATTCGCATCTCCGGGATGGTGCAAAGAATCGAAAAAAAACGGTGATCGCATCTCCGCGCATTGTCTTCATCGCTTCATTTCATTTTCGGCTGTTGAACGGGTGCGTCCGCTGTATGCCATTGCCAAGCCATTTCGGGGCAAATCAAATAGGTACAAGCAAAAAATACGCCTGAACTGATGATAGGAGTGAAGGTTATGAACAGGGCGGGCGGGCACGCAGATTGTTGATGGAGGGCGGAAAGCATTTGGATCTGGAAGGGAGGATTTTTCCTGCAGGACAGGAAAAATCCTGCGCCACAGGACGGATGTTCCCGCTCCTTGTTCCGACGCCGATCCGCTGGATAACAGATCAAAATCATGGTGGCGGAAGGTTATTATTTCCCCCTGTTGGGTGCTTGTCATATTTAATGATAGGCGAATTCACATCAACTTATCAAGGGAATTTTTCCCGACAAAATGTTCTGAAGTTGTGAAGTGTTCTTCACAGAAGGGACGGGGCCGGGGTACCGGCCGTAAAAATGACTTTTTCTGTCGGCGGATAAGATCAGGCCGGAAGACAATCCCAGGGCGATGAGCAGGAGGAGGGCGCCTGTCAGGGTCTGGATGGCGCGCATGGTGAATTTGGCCAGGAATTTTTTGCCGAGACTGACCCCGGCATAGGCGGCAATTCGGGCTGCATCCCCCATGCAGGCGATCACCGCATTGGTCCCGACAAAGGCCTCGGGAGAAATTCACGCCTTGGTCAGGAAGGCGGATCGAAGCGCACCCTGATGGCCGGAAAAAACCCCGAAGAATCCTGCAAGGATGCCGCCTAAGAGCAAATAGCGGCGATCGCTCCTCAGGTTCCGCAGGCAGGGCAGAAGCTCGAAGAGGGCGAAAAGGAGCATCAGCATGCCCATGACCAGCTTGAGCGGGGTACCCAGGCCAAAGCCTGAATACAGGTCAGCCCAGCCACCAGCAGGGAGGCACTGCACACCACAAGGAAGGAAAGCATCGGAACAACCTCTGCGAGGCGCTGGCTCAATACGCTTGATCAGCAAGGATACTGCTTAACCCTTCAGACTGTCAATGCCCGGATGAACTCCTCCGGCCTATCGGGACTGATGAGCCATGGCCGTTCGCTGCCGCGCTCAAGCCAGACCAGGTTATCCGTCCGGGAGAGATACATCTGGACAATTCCCCGCCGCTGCGTCCACAGCCAGCCGAATCCCCCCCATAAGCCGCCGGCCCCCACCCGCAGGCACCATCCAAGCTCCCGCTTCAGTTCCTTTGCACTCAGCAGGCGCGCTGCCACGATGCTTCCGCGCGCAATCGTCCTGCGTTTGAGGGGCCAGATGATTTCGATAACATCCGGATGAATGACGAACATGCTGGGACGGAAGAGCAGCCACACCCAGCCATAGATCGGAACGCAGAGAATCGCCGGCAGGATGAGGGCGCGGACGCCGAGAAATGCCCCCATGGCCATCCCGACCGGAATGGCGAGACAAATCATCGTCAGGATTCTGATATCACGGGACATGCCGGAGAGCGGGAAGGCCTGACTCCCCCTGGCCGTCTGTTTCGTGGCGGTCTGCAAACTGACAGCTCCCTAAATAGAGCCTGCTAAGGTATGCCTGCGCTATTTGTTCCCTTCCTTCCCGGCGAGGTATTTCATCATGATATTCGCCCTGATCAGCGATTCCCCCTCCGGCCTGGCCGGGAGCCCCTTCCGCATCTCGGCGAAGACGTACTCCGGATCGCTTGATTCGGCCGAAAGCGCTGTTGCCATGGCATCAAAGCTGACCAGATACTCCTGCATGTCGGCCAGGTCTTTTCCGGTGGAAAGCGGCCCGTGTCCCGGAATTATTACATCCGCATCGAGCGCGGCAATGGCATCGATGGCCTTGAGCCAATCAGGCAGGTTCCCTTCCGCCAGAAAGGGATGATACCCGGTGAAGAGCGCGTCGCCGGCAAAGAGGACCTTTTGGTCAGAAAGGAAAACAACAATGCTGCCGTCCGTATGGGACCGGCCGGGATGGATCAGTTCGACAATCTGGTCGCCGAGGTCTATCTCCATCCGGTCGGTAAAGGCGACAACCGGATAGGCCAGCGCGGTCCCTGCCAAATCCGCCTCCGAAAGGCCGAACTCCCTGGCGCCCTGCAGGGCCGCTTCGCCGATCCTGAGCATAGTCTGCCGGTCGTTGGCATGGGCGACCACGATGGCTCCGAGTTTGGCGAACTCGGCGTTCCCGAACGAGTGATCGAGGTGATAGTGGGTATTGACCACATATCTGATCGGCTTGTCGGAAATGGCGCGGATATCATCGATGAATCGCTTTGCCTCCCTGGCCGAGACCAGGGTGTCGATGACGAGTATCCCATCCCTGCCGATGACGATCCCCGCATTCGCGCCAAAGCTGTTCTGCGGGGAGCTGTTCTTTACGTCCACATAGGAATAGACGTTGCCCGCGATCTTCGTCAGGCCGGTGTCCGCAAATGCCGTTAGGCCTGATGTTGAAAGACAGCAAAAAAGAATTAGCGGAATGAATAATACTGTTACCCTCTTCATGAAACCTCCCAACGTTTTGCATCTGAAAGCAGTTGCCACTGTCTGATTTAGCTTGCGCAACGTTATACTTGTAAGCAGCCTGTGGTACTTCAGGTACACTCCATTGCTTCCATCTTTGGTGGAATAACGGCCAGTGTCAACGATTATTTAAAAAATATTTCTTACAATTACTGCTACTCACAGATCATCGCCGGTTATTGCCCCGGCATGCTCTCCCATGGGATGGGCAATGACGACGTACAAACAGAAGCCGGGAAAAGAGGCGCAGCACAGTTGGATTAGACGAATCAGAACTGGTCTCCTGCCAACATTTGGTATATCCTGAAGAAGGACAACCGGACCGTGGAATATTCCGAGCACGGGTAAGAAGCATGCCCCCTTCACCGAGTCAGAGACTGCTGCTCTTGGGTACGATCCTGGCCTACGGCCTGATCGGGATTGAAATCATCATCATGATTTCTCCCTTTGCCCTGTACTTCTATTCGGTCTATGCCCCGTTTCTCCAGGGGCTGAGCGCCTCGCCCCTGACCTGCTGGACCACCGAATTCTTCCTGCCGCACATGGTTTTCCTGCAGGACCCCCTGATCCTCGCGATTTCCTATCTGCAGGTCCTGCTGGTGGTGGGGCTGGTCCTCTTTTTCACCGCGGCGATCCCCCTGTACTGGGGCAGGTTCACCGGCCGGGGAGTGGTCACCTTCAGCTTCTACTCCAAAATCCGCCATCCGCAGTACCTGTTCCTGGCGATCTCCGGCTTCGGCCTGCTCCTGTACTGGCCCCGGTTCATCATCCTGATCCTGTACGTGACCATGCTCTATGTCTACTATCTCCTCGCCCGCAACGAGGAATGGCGGATGGAGCACGAGGCACCCGTCGCGTACGCCAGGTATATGGAACGCATCCCGATGTTTCTGCCCGGCGAGCCGGGCGGCAAAATTTTTGCGGCGCTGTTCGGCTGGCTGCGGCCAAAGTGGTTCGCCATCGCCGTAAGTTACCTGCTGGTCATGATCCTGGCCCTTCTCCTGGCCATGGGCCTCAGGAGCTATACGGTCAGCAGGCTGCCGGCGGTCCAGGCTGATGACCGGCTGACCCTGGTGCCGGTATTTCAGCGGCCACCGGCCGAGGTCAGGGAACTGTACCGCCAGGTTCTGGCCACGGAGGAGGTCCGCGCCTTTCTGGCGGCGCACCGGACGATCAACCTGGCCTATATCATGCCCGGCGACTTTTTTCTCACCGCCCTGGTGACAGACGAGAGCCGGCGCTTTTCCGACGAGGTCATCGAACGCTTTCCCGAGGTGCTCGAATGGCACGAACACAAATTCAAGGGGGGCCTGGGCAAATTTTTCAGGATATTCTCCAATTTCATCGGCACGCTGGGCGGCAGCGAGACGGATTACGACGTGGACCGCTTTATCTTTGTCTCGGTTACGGACCGGGACGGCAGGGCGGTGCCACCGTCCGAACTCTTTGCCCTGGGGCTGAAGCGCACCCCCGCGCTGCTGGTGGATTACGATCATGCAGGCGAACGGGTGGTTTCGGTGGTGCAGACCACTGGCGAGCACAAGTGGGGGACGATCCCCATGCCCACCTTCTGATTTTGCCCGGTATCACGCCAGGCAGTGAAGAGCCGGCCATAAGAATAAGATCTATTGATTTCAATAATTTATGCTGAATCAATACCCAAAAGGAGGAACGAAAATGAAACTGATGACTGGTCTTGCCGTCGGCACACTGCTTTGGACATGCATGGTTTTCGCCGCGCACGCTGACGAGGGCCTGGAGAAGGACACCATCGCCACCGCGGCCGGCAATGTGGAAATTACCTTTATCGGCCACGGCTCCCTGATGCTCCAGTTCCAAGGCAAAGTTATCCATATCGACCCCTTCAGCAAGGCGGGCGATTACACGGCCCTGCCCAAGGCGGATCTGATCCTGCTGACTCATCATCATCAGGACCACCTGGACGAGACGGCCCTGAACGCGGTGCGTACCGAAAAAACCGATCTTCTCCTCACCGAGATATGCGCAGAGAAAGTGTCCGGCGGCATGGTCATGCGAAATGGCGACCGCAACACCGTGCAGGGGATCAGGATAGAGGCAGTTCCCGCCTACAACCTGGTGCATAAACGCGACAACGGCCAGTTCTTTCACCCCAAGGGCGAGGGCAACGGCTATGTCCTGACCTTTGGCGAAACCATGATCTACATTGCCGGCGATACCGAGAACACCCCGGAAATGAAGGCGCTGCAGAACATCGCCGTTGCCTTCCTGCCCATGAACCTGCCCTACACCATGACCCCGGAGATGGTGGCCGACGCAGCCCTGGCCTTCCGGCCCAAGGTCCTCTACCCTTATCACTTCGGCGAGACCGACACCAGCCGGCTCATCGCGCTGCTCAAGGATGCCAAGGATATCGAGGTGCGCATCCGCCGCATGCCGTAACGGCCGGCAACGCGGCGCCCTTGCGGACAGCGCCCGCAGGAGTATCCGCGGCGCGGGGTGACCACCAGGGCCGGCGCACGGAGCTGAACGAAAAGAACTGTCGAAGAGGAACGCGGCTTGAACAGGCCGTGCTGGTGTTGCGGATCGCCCCGGCACCAGGCAAGCTGCGCCAATTGCAGGCAACAGCATGCCTGGGCCGGTTGCCGATCAGGGCTGTGCGCTGTGGGTTATCGCCGGCAGGAACATAGGCCAGGGAAAAGCTCTGTTGATAACCAGTTTCTCCGCCGCGCCCGAGTATGAGCCATTATAACCGCCCGCCTTGAGGGCGACCCCTTTGCCGTACGCAGCCGCAACTGTCCGAACACCGGTATTCATGGTTGGCCCGATTATCCAGGTTCCGTCCTGGTAGTATTCCGTGCTGCTCAGATAACTGTTCCATCCGCCGCCGACAACCCAAAGACGCGTGCCGTCATAAAACGCGGCAGGGCCGGCCCGGCCTGTCAGCATCGGCGCAGCGGTATCCCATTGATCGGTGAGAGGATTATATCGCTGGACCGCATTGCTGTCCCCTGTGCCGCCAACAAGATAGATGTATGTGCCATCGTACGCTGCCGCTGCATAGGATACAGGAGTTGGAACAGGAGAGCCCGCCGCCCAGGAGTCACCTTCAGTGTCGTAGAAATAATTTGTGGTGCCGGGGCCCGAGGCTGAACCGCCAAGAACATAAACCCTTTTACCTGCGGCAACAACCGCGTGGGCAGAGTTTCCTTTCGGCATGGGCGCCATCAACGAGACACTGTTTGCCAGGGGGTTGAAGCGCTGCATTTCATTTCGGCCAATACTCCCGTCGTAGCCGCCGGGGACATATATATAGCCGCCAACCGTTGCCGCGCCGGTATTGGATACACCAACGAGCAGGTTTGCCCGGTTGGTCCAGGTATCTGCCTTCAAATCATATTCTTCAATGGGAATGTCTCTGTTGCCAAAGGACTCTCCGCCGAGCACATAGTATCTTCCGTTCTGTGGGAAGAAGGCCATCGCAGGACGCGAGCGGGGAGTATTGAGCGAGGTTACCGCCTCCCATCCCGTGTCACTGGTCACTTCCACCGTATCGATGCCGATGTAGTTCGAGTTGGAGCCGGACGGCCCGCCATCGGTGACGAAATAGCGGAAGGCGATGCGGCCAGCGCCGGTGAAATCAATATTCGCCTCATACCGGGTCCATGCGTCCGGATAGCCGCCCACCGCGAGGGTGGGGTTGATCGCGAGGAGCAGGGTGGTGAAGTCGCCGACATCGGTTGCCGAGGAACCGGTGCTGGTACTGGCGCCGTTGGTGCTCAGGCGGACCTCCAGGCGGTCCGGCCAGCTTGACCCACTTGCGGTGCGGGTCCAGAAGGCGATCTTGCTGTTCTAGCCGAAATCCATGGGCGGGGTGATCAGCCAGGTGCTGATGGTGCCGGCACCGGCAGTGCCGTTGTAATTGGCGCCAATATAGGCCGTGGGATCGCCTGCCTGGGCCGGAAATACCGTGTCATTGCCCTGGAACCAGCCGGTTGCGCCGACCGGATCGCTCTGGTTGCTGAAGGCCCAGCCGGCGCCGGCCAGGGTGGTGATATCCGCAAATCCTTCGAACAGCAGGGCATCAGCGGCCTGGGCCGTCTGAAGGGAGCACAAGACAAACAGAGGCACAATAACAAATCGTACACAGAATCGCTTCATCCCACCCTCCTCATTTCTCGAACAATGTCTTCACCCGTTCCCGCAACCGGCGGGAAGGGATATTTTTCGTGGCAACACCGTCGTTGTTATTTTAGCACCAGGTGATACGTGATGTCAATTACGGGTGGGAAAGGCGACGGGCAACCTCAACTTGCCTTTATGACGGGGACCTTGGCCTGGTCGTCCCGTGGCAGCCGGCCTCGTTCCTCCCCGGGGGAGCAGGCGATCTCCATAGCCAGCCAAGGATGAAGACCCCGACCATGCTGAAGGCCAGGGCGAGAAGGAAACCGGCGGCGATCAGGGCTTCGTGCATAAGGTTGGTTTGCGGCTGAATTGAATTAGGCTGCGGGAAGCTCCGGCCTGCCTATCCCGCTGGCCCGGATCAGGTATGCTGCTGCAGGCTGGTGAACAGCGCGTCATTTTTGGCCTCTTCGCCCAGACGCTGAAAGATGGCGGCCAGCGCCAGGTCCTCGGTGGCGAAGATGTTCTGTTCTCCTATCAGGTTGAAGAGACCGGTGGCTCGCATCACATCGAGAATCTGCTTTTTCAGACCGGAAAAGACGAGCTCGACCCCCGAGCCGCGCAGCTGCGCCACCAGATGGTGGATCATCTCCTCACCCGAAGAATCGATATAGTTAATGGCGTCGCCAACCACCAGAAGATATTTTGCCTCTTTGTTCTCCGCAACCGATTCCAGGATGGCATCCTCGAAGTGAGCGATGTTGGCAAAATACAGCGAGCCGTCAAATCTCATCGCGGTCACCAGCGCCGAGGTCGTCAGGTTGGGATTGATCTTGAGGTCCCGCAGGGTACCGTCATCATGGCGACCGAGAACGGCAACGCGTGGGGCCATGGTGCGGTAGAGATAAAGCCCGATGGAAAGGGTTGTGCCGATAATGATGCCCTTGTCCAGATGAGGCGCTGCCAGCAGGGTGACCGTGAAGGTGACCAGGGCCACCACGCCGTCGGGGCGACTGGCCTTCCAGGTGTGCTTGAGGGCCTGGGGGGTGACAAGGCCGGTGACCGCCAGGACAATGATCGAGGCCAGTACCGCCTTGGGCAAATGATAGAGTAAAGGGGTGAGAAACAGCAGGGTGGCGGCGACAAAAATCCCGTTGAACACCATGGCAAAGCCGGTCTTGGCACCGGCCTGCAGGTTGATGGCCGACCCGGTGAAGGAACCGCAGGCCGGATAGGCCTGGAATAAAGAGCCGCCGATGTT
>DNUE01000001.1:0-40187 GCA_003508005.1 Desulfobulbaceae bacterium | reverse complement strand
CCATCGCCTTGGCCATGGAAATGGACTCCATAAAGGCCACCAGCGAGATGATCAGTGCCGCCGTCACCAGTTGCAGCACGGCATCGAGGCTGAGGGTGGGCAGGCGGTACGAGGGCAGGCCTGAGGGAACCTTGCCGACGACATCGCCACCCCCGACGAGCTGGACTTCCCCCTTTTCGATTTTCTTGATATGCCACTTGCGGCCATCGGTCACAATCTTGTCCTGGATAGTATCGGCCTGATACATGCGCTCGGGCATATTTTCCCCGGTCGTTCCGCGGACAAAGTACAGCCGCCGGATGGTGTACATCTGCTTGTTATTCTCAGACTCCAGAGCAAGGATGTCAAGTTTCAGCAAATCGATCTGGTGGCGCAGATTTGCCGCGAGCCGGGCGTTGCGCTCCTTCTCTGCCTGGCGCAGCTGGCCGGAAAGCCTGGTTGCGGCGGCGCTCATCCCGACGATTCGCGAAGCGGTGTCATCGTAATCCATCACCAGTTGCCGGGCCGCAGGCGTGACAATAGTGTCGATTTGTTCAATGGATTTGTGCTCGAAACCGACGATATAACTGAGCAGCGTGGTGCCGGCAACGGCGATGAGGACGCTTGCCTTTGCCAGCAGCGAAATTTTTTTCATTGCGAGCATCAGGAGGAGACTGAAAATCGCCATCGCCAGGGTGGGCAGATGCGTTTGGGGCAGATAGCGCAACATTTCCCAGATGTCCTTCAGGAAAAAATCGCTGCGTCCCTTGGGAATACCCAGCAGCAAGTCGAGTTGGGAGAGACCTATGATGATGGCCGCCGCGTTCATGAAACCCAGGATAACAGGGTGCGAGACGAAATTGACAATGGTGCCGAGCCTGACCACGCCCAGGATCAGCTGGATGAGTCCCACCAGAAGGGTCAGGAGCAGGGCCAGGCCGATATATTCTTCGGTATAGGGCAGTGCCAATGGCGTGACCGCGGCAGCGGTCATCAGCGAGACGATTGCCACTGGACCGGTGGACAGTTGCCGGGAAGAGCCCCATAAGGCCCCAAGGATGGCGGGAACAAAGGCGGTGTACAGGCCATAATAGAGCGGCAGGCCGGAAAGCTGTGCATAGGCCATGGCCTTTGGCACCAGCACCAGGGCGCCGGTGATCCCGGCGATCAGGTCGCCGCGCAGAATAATGAGGGAGACCGGAAACCACTGGAGAAAAGGGAAGAAACGCAATAGCAACTTGTTTGACATGCGCAATCTGCCACCTCATTATCCTGCCGAGTCAGTCCTGAGCTCAATTTGCCGAATAGCCCGGCAAGAGGGATATCCAGCAGCAACCACCCGGGTTGCGCCAGGGCCTCGCTTACCCGTTGGCCGGTACGGATGGACGGCGTCCCTCAGCCTGTCACGACCAGTACCGCGCAGTGGGCCCGACCGATAACATTTTCGGTCACGCTTCCCATAAACATCTTGCCCATAAAACTCTTGCCCCGCCCGCCAATCATGATCATGTCTGCCTTTCGCTCTCTTGCGGCCTGCACTATGAGTTCTGTGGGGTTGCCCGCCTGAACCAGGGGGTCGCAGGCAACCCGCAGTCCCTCCTGGCGGCATTGGGCACAAACCTCGTCGACCATTTCCCGGGCCCGGGGCTGTTCATCATCTTTTTTGACAACCGACATGACCGTTAACCGCTGCAGGGTTGTGCATGTTCGCCCAAGGCTCAGAGCCTCCTGCACCGCCAGACGGCTGTTGGCTGAACCGTCAAGGGCAAGGAAGACATGGGCACCGGTGATAAGGAAATCTTTTGGCACCACCAGAACACGCGGAAAGCCCAGGCCAATAACTTTGGCAGTCATGCTCCCCACCAGTAAGGACAGACGGCCGGTTTTGCCATGCCGGCCCATGAGGATGGCGTCGGCCTTGCGTAAACGGGCCTGCTCGACGATGGTTTTTTCAGGGCTGCCGGTGCCCACCACCACGGCCTCCATCTCCACGCCGCTGTCCTGCGCCATTTTGCGGAGCTGATCCAGGTAGGGGGCCATCTCCTGCTGACGCTTCATGATTGCTGAATTGGCAGCTCTGATCGATTCAGCCTCGATGTGCACCACATGCAGGACGACTACCTGAGCCCGGCATGCCTGGCCAAAAAAAATCGCCTCCTGGACAGCCCCATCGCTGAATGGGGATCCATCAGTGGCCAGCAACAGGGTCTTGGCCTGGCCTAGGAGACTGGTTGAAAATCGTTCCATGGAGACTCCTTTGCGGGATATGGCGCAAATTCAATAAGGGATGAAGGATGCCCGGCCTTTCGCTTTGCTGCCGTGGTCTTATTCAGCGCACCTATCAGATTCCCCCATGACGCAAGTATACGGCCCGGGGGGTAATGAAGTCAAATATGATAACCTCGCTCATGTCCTCCCTCCCCTCCTGACCAAGGTGCCGTTGTGCAACTCGATAATCGTGTCGGCGATGCGCGTCACCTGGTCGAGATAATGGGAAACGAGCAGGATGGTGCAGCTCTGTTTCAGTTCCAGAAGCAACTCTTCGATTGCCCTGGCGGTTGCATGATCCAGGGCAGAAGTCGGTTCATCGAGCAACAGCACCTCCGGCCGCAGAATCAACGCGCGCGCGATGCAGAGCCTCTGCTGCTGACCTCCCGACAGATCGAGAGCAGTGGAATGAAGCCGGTAATGCACCTCATCCCAGAGCCGCGCCTTCCGCAAACATTCCTCCACCCGGGCACTGACCGTTTCTTTTGCCAAGCCTCCCTTGAGCTGCAGGGGAAAGGCGACATTCTTGTAGATGCTCATGGGCAGAGGGTTGGGGATCTGGAACACCATGCCGACCTGCCTGCGCAAGCGGGTGACCGGGTAGCTCTTCTCGTAGATATCATAATACCGGCCGTCAACTTTCATTTCGACCCTCCCCCGCAGGGTGCAGCGGGGAATCGTTTCCCAGAGCCGGTTCAGGGTCATCAGCAAGGTGGATTTGCCCGACCCGGACGGGCCGACGATCGCGGAAATTTCCCTTTCGGCGAAATCGATAGATGCATTGCGCAGAATTGTCCTGCCATTATAAGAAAAGCAGAGGTTTTCCGTCCTGATCTTGACCGCGTTTTCCATCAGTACTGCTATGCCCTGTACAATGCGTGATAGGAGACCTGCCTCTTGACGACGAATGCCAGCAGGAAGAGAACCAGGCAGATGCAGAGGAGAATGATCGCCGCCCCGTAGCCGGTGGCCAGTTCCTCCCTGTCGGTATACTGGGAGGATATGTAAAAGATGTAAAACGGCAGGGCCTCATAGTGGGAGAACAGGGAGCGGGGAACCCCGGCTGAGGCGACCACCCCGGTGAGCATGATCACCGCGGTATCTTCCGCGCACCGCCCGATGGCCAGGATGACCCCGCTGACGATCCCCGACAGGGATTGCGGCAGCAGGACATGCACAATATTCTGCAGTTTGCTTGCCCCCAGCGAGAGCGCTGTCATCCGGGCGGAAAGCGGCAGCCCCTCCAGGGCCATCTGGGTGGTGCGGATGATGTAGGGCAGCACCAGAAAGGCCAGGGCGATGCTCGAAATCAGCAGACAGGGATGGATGGAGCCGGGAAAAAGTCGGTTGAGAAATACGGTCGCGGAAAAACCGAAGAGGCCGACGACGATGGAAGGCAGGCCGGCCAGGATGTCGAAAAATAGGTTCAGAAAGGCCTTGGTCCCGGGCCCGGCATACTCCGCCAGGTAGATTCCCGAGGCCATCCCGATGGGAATCGCCCAGCAGACAGAAAGAACAATGAGGGACAGGGTGCCGGCCACGGCGGGGAACAGCCCGTTGAAGACATGGCGCTTCATGAGCAGGGCGTCAAGCGGAGGGGTGGTGCCGAAGATGAGGGAGAGACCGATGCTCCTCCAGCCGTGCACGAACAGATAGCCGATCACCGCGATGACCGACCCGAGGAGCAGGACACCGCAGAGCCAGGAAAAAAACGGTACTCCCACTTCCTGCAGCCGCCTCACCGCGCCCATCTCTCCCTTCCGACCCCCAGCAGGCGGACAGCCATCATCAGGAAAGTGGTGAAGAGATAAAGGAAAATGCCGCAGGCGAAAATCGCCTTGAATTCCGGGCTTTCATAATCCGCGGCAAAAACCAGGGCGATGTGCGAGGTCAGCGTCCTGGCGGAGTCGAGCAGCGAGCCGGGCGTCTGGACGGCGTTGCCCGCGATCATCAGGGCGATAAGGGTATCACCCAGGGCCCGCCCGAGGGCCAGGGTAAAACCGATGACGACCCCCGGCCAGGAGTTGGGCAGGGTGACATGGAGAAATTTCTGGACCTCGGTGCCTCCCACCGCCAGCGCCGCCTTCCCGTAGGAATCCGGAACCCGGGCGAAGCTTTCGCAGAAGAACAGGATCATGGTGGGGGAAACCAGCAGGGTCAGCATCAGCGACGCTGAAAGCACGCACATCCCCGAACCGGCGGCAAAGAATTCGCGCACCAGGGGGACCAGGAGAAAAATGCCGACAAAACCGTAGATGACGGTGGGGATGCCGGTCATCATCTCGACCGTTTTCCGCAGGAGCCAGCTGACTTTCCCCTTGCTCACCACGCTGATCAGGACCGCGCAGCCAAGGCTCAACGGAAAGGCAAAGAGCATGCTGAGCAGGGAAATGGCCAGGGTTCCGACAATCATCGGCTGGATGCCGAACTGGCCAAGGTGCGGCGCCCACGGCTGGGCCATGATGGAAAAAATTCGGCCCTCCGCAAAGAGCGGAAGGCCGAGCACCAGCATGAATCCGAATAGAGCGACGGTCAGCAGCGCACTGAAATATGCCGAAAGAACAAAGAAACCTTCGACGGCTTGTTCATTGGCCCGCTTCATCGTACCGAAATGAAGCCCTTCTCCACGACGATCTGCTGCCCTTCCTCGCTAAACAGGTAGTCTATGATTTTTTTCACCAGGCCGGCAGGCTCGCCCTTGGTGTTGCTGAACAGGCCGCGGGCGACAGGATATTTGCCATCCTTGACGTTCTGCATTGACGGCTCAATGCCGTCGAAGGCCACCGGGGCCACGGACTCGTCGATGTGGCCCACCGAAACATAGCCGATACCGTAGGAATCCTGGGATACCGCCCCCTTCATCGCGCCGTTGGAGACGATTACATTGGCGGTGGCGGCAATGTCGCCTTTCTTCAGGGCCTTTTCCCAGAATACCTCGCGGGTGCCGCTCGCTTCGTCCCGGGTATAGAGGTTGATCCGCTGGTCGCTTCCCCCAACCTCCTTCCAGTTGGCGATCTTGCCGGCAAAAATCGCCGCAGCCTGGTCATGGCTGAGGGAACGGACCTTGTTTGCCGGATTGACCACAATGGCGACCCCGTCTATTGCCCATTTGAACATCTGCAGGCCGTACTGCTTCACCTCGTCCTCAGTGGGAGTGCGCCCTGAATTGCCGATATCCACCAGTCCTTCACCCACCTGCTTGATGCCGACACCTGATCCCCCGCCGGCGATGCTGATCTGGATATCCGGGTTCATGCCCATAATGCGGGCAGCTGCCTCCTTCATCACCGGGATATGGGCGGTGCCGCCGGCGATCTTGATCTCGCCCTTTTCCCCCTTGAACGCGTCCAGCGCCGCAGCAAAGGAACCTGAACAAAAGACCAGGGTCAGCGCGGCAATAACGAGAACTGCAGATACTCTTTTGTTCATAACTTCGCTCCTCATTCAAAAAATTTTCAGATATACCCGGTGGAATTCAAAAATTCGGTCTTTAGATTCCACCACTGCTGCAGTGACTCATAGTTCAAAAAAATTCCGGTATTTTTCATGCCTCAGCAGAAACTGCATAATCCATGAAATAACAGATACATCCACTGAAATTAGATAACAAAATCAGGAGTCCTGCAATAGACAGCAGATATAATATGGAAATATTCTGTATTCAAACAGGAAATTTCTATTGGAGAGACCACTCCTATCGTTAGCGGCAATATCATACACCCCGGCTGCCACAAAGTCGGACAATATGAACTGTGCAGATTACGACCTGATAAGGGTTATGGAATGTTCTTTGAAAAATTCAGGGGCGGGTGCCTTTGAGGTGCTTTCAGGCAAGAAAATCAACAAAGATGAGAGGACAGGCGTTGTGCCGTAATAAATAAGAGGCCGGATCGAAACCGGTCTTTCAGGATAAAGCCCATTTCCCCACGGTTAAATACCGCCTTCCGCAGTGACCCCGTGGAGGCTGTTGCCAATGTCGTGGACATCGGCAACAGCCTCCTTGACCTATGGTTCATGCAGGACAAAAAGCAGCGGAACCGCTTATCTCAAAAAATTGATTCGTTTGAGAAATGCCTCGTCCTTTTTTGCTCGGCTTTATTCATCTTTGACGGGCAGGACATGTATTGCCTTGATGATCAGCTCGATTTCATCTCCTTTTTTTAATTTCAGATCTTTGACAGACTCGGTGGACAGGACCGAAGCCATCTCGTGCGGGTCGGTGACGCTGAATTTTACCAGGGACATGATGTCCCCATTCTTGATGCTCTTGACCTTTGCGCGGATTCTGTTGCGAGCACCGTATTTCATGAAAGCCTCCCTTGTTGATATGTTTTCTGATTCGCCTCACCGCTCAGCACTTGATTTGGTGTGGCGTGTTGATACTGATGATGGGCCCTACACCACCCATATTTTCTCCTCGGAACCGTCGATGACTTCGCCGATTTGCGCGGCATCCTCGATGCCGCCGGCTTTTAATGCTTCGACCAGGGCGGCGGCATGAATATCGCTGACGCTGATCAGCAGCCCCCCTGATGTCTGGGGATCGAAAAGCACGTCCTGGAGGCTGCGCGGCACGGAGTCGGCATAGGAAACCATATATTCCCGGAACGATTTGTTATGGTACGCCCCGGCAGGGACAAAGCCCATATTGGCAAAGCCGAGGGCTTCGGCGATGACCGGCACTTGCCCGGAAGTAACCCGGACGCTCGTGCCCGATCCGCAGACCATCTCAGCAAGATGACCGAGCAGGCCGAAGCCGGTCACATCGGTGCAGGCGCTGATATCAAAGTCAGCCATGATCCGGGCAGCATCCCGGTTGAGCGCGGCCATCAACCGCGTCACCCTATCCGTGAGTTCCGGGGACGCCAGCGCTGCCTTAATCGCGGTATTCACGATTCCGGTGCCGAGCGGCTTGGTCAGGACCAGGCGATCGCCCGGCCGCAGGTTCTTCTTGGCCAGCACCCGGTCCGGGTGAATGATCCCGGTCACGGAGAGCCCGTACTTGAGTTCCTTATCTACAATGCTGTGGCCGCCGATAAGGACCACCCCGGCCTCTTTGATTTTGTCGATCCCGCCCTGGATGATCAGCCGCAGGACAGAAAGATCCATTTCCTTGGCCGGAAACGCCACCAGGTTCATGGCGGTTTTCGGGATGCCGCCCATGGCGTAGACATCGCTCAGCGCGTTGGCGGCGGCAATCTGCCCGAACCAGTAAGGGTCGTCAACGATGGGTGTAAAAAAATCCACCGTCTGGACCAGCGCGATCTCATCGGTAATTTTGTACACACCGGCGTCGTCCGCCCGGTCCAGGCCGATGAGAACATTTTCGTCGGAAGGAAAGACCAATCCGCACAATGCCTTGTCCAGGTCCCCCGGAGGCAGCTTGGACGCTCAGCCGGAACCGGTCACCGTCTCAGTCAATCGGGGTTTTCTGGCGTCACCCATGGGTCTTCTCCTTTTGGTATTGCTCCATCACCTTTGCCAGGGCCTGTGGAATCGTCTCGATCAGTTCAATAACCTGCGTGGCGGGACCTGGGTCTGCATAGTACCCGGCCCAGCGGTTGGCCTTGGCGGCCAACACCGCTGCATCAGTGCGACTGAAAGCAGCGGCGCACAGTACCGTAAGCAGCCCGGTCAGGGTGTCGCCCGTGCCGCCGATGGCTTCCATCGCAGCAAAAGACGGTTGATCCACTGTCGCGACCACTTGATTCCCACATGTTATATAATCCGGTTGGCCTTTCACCACAAGATGGGCGGGCGCATTATCGTGCTGGTAGGCCCGCCGGATCAGGTCCGGCACCTTATTGTTCTGGTGCAGGATAAAGCCGCGGGTGTAAAAGGGATGCGGTGCCAGCTCATCCGCCAGAAACGCCAGCTCGCCGACATCCGGGGTAAAAAAATCATAGCTGGCTGCCTGGCCGCTCATTTTGGCGGCATACATGAAGCCGGCATCGGCAATCAGGATTGGCCGCTGCCTCATGGATTCGACGGCGAACAAGACCTTGACGTGCCAGTCCACGTCCGGCTGGATATAATGAAAGGTGAGCGCCTCAAATTCCAATTCCGGCAAGTGGCTGGCGAGAAATGCATACAGTTTTCGGCTGCCCTCGCCCACGCCGATATCCCCGACTAAAAAGGCGTATACCTCCTCCCCGCCGCCCATCCATTCGGCCGCCTTCAACGCTGCCGCCAGAAGCGCAGGCGTCCCGCGGTTTATCGGGATGTCCCGGCCGCCGATGTTCAGACGGCCGTCGATCAGGCGGGCCGGTCCGTGGCAAAGCGGAAACTGCAGGTCCGGGACTGTGCCGACAATGCCTAACATTTTCGACGCAGCTCCTCGCAGGCGAGTTCAAGGGCATACCCGCACAGGGTATGCCCCAAATCCCTCGGCCGGGGCGCATCCGCCAAGGTTTTCCCGACCATTTCCTGAGCCAAATAGGGCACGTCCGGGCACCCGCCGCCTGAAATATTCACTATTGTCAGATCCTCTTTTGCCACGGTTATTTTCATGTTGGCCGCCCGCACCATCAGGAAATCGCCGAAATCCTTGCTATGAAACAGGTCAACGGGCTCCAGCAGCGGGGCCGTGACCGGCACGACTGAAAGCGGCTCAATGCGGACCTGTTTGAGTTCCCGCCTGATGTTCAGTTCTTCGATCAGCGGAAATTCAATGACCAGGTCGCAGCCGGTTCGAATTTCCGGCGGCGGACCCATCACCCGAACCGACCAGCCCGATTTCTTCAAGGCATTTTCCGCCTGGATCACATCGCTGGTATGTTCAAAAACCAGGATCCCGCGATCGGCTGATGCGCCCTGGTCCTTTCTGATCTCGTGCTTTTCTTTGTTCTTTTTAAAAAATCCGATCACGGCCTAGCCCTTGGTAATGGTGATGCGATACCCTTCTCCTTCCGGAGTTACATTATGGACCGCGAATCCCTGGCTCTCTGCCGCTCTCGACACGTTTTCCTTGGATGTATCAGTATCCACCAGGATGATTATCTCCTTGTCTTGTCCCTTCTTGATTTCATCCAGGGTCATGATCACCGGCTGAGGACATGAAAGCCCCCTTGCATCAACTGTTGCTGCCATATTTGACCTCCTTATGCGCTCTTTCTTCTCATGGTAAACCCGATAAACAAACAAACCAGAAGACCGACAACAACTGCGGGGATGCCGTAGGTGCCGACCCCTTCGGGAGAACTTGCCAAACCGAAGTTATGGGAGATTCCGGCGCCGACGATCATTCCCATGACAAAGACCGCCGCATCCCCATCCCCTTCGCCGGCGAGAAACAGCTGCCGGCCCGGACATCCGCCGGCCAGGGCAAAGGCAAGTCCGGACAGGGCCATGCCCGCGAAATTCCAGATATGCTGGGTATGGGCGACCGGCTGGCCGGCAAAGCCCATCTTGAATTGACTGAGGACGAGATTGGTCAAAAAGGCAAAAACGAGTAGGGCGAGAAAGCCCGAAAGCAGATGTGTCTGCCCGAACAAAACCGCGTCGCGGATGGCACCCATGGTGCAGAACCGGGAGCGCTGGGCCAGAAACCCTATGCCGAGCCCCACGGTCAGCGAGAGCAGCAGGGGTGCATGCATGGAACCGGGCCCCTTCAGACTGTACCACAGCACCCCGTGCTTGTCCTGACCCTCTATCTGGGGAAATATAAGCATAAGGACAAGGAAGCCGAGCATGATCAACGGCAGCATCCACCCGGCAGTGGTATGGGTTGTCTGGGAACGTCCGAGATTGTAGCCGTTTTTCAGGAAAAGGGTGCCGATCCAGATACCGAAGGTCAGCCCCAGCAGCCCCAGGATGGCGTTGCCGTCGCCGCCGGCCAGCCGCAGGACAGCCCGCCAGGGGCAACCGAGGAAAACCAGGGCGCCGATCATGGCAAAGACGCCGAGCACGAATCTGACGATGGGCGCCGACCCGGCCCTCGGCCGGTACTCCTTGAACAGATAGGCGGCGATGAGCGCCCCCAGCACAAAACCGATAATTTCGGGACGGATGTACTGCACCACCGCGGCCCGGTGCAGGCCAAGTCCGCCGGCGATATCCCGCTCGAAACAGGCCACGCAAATTCCCATATTGCCTGGATTCCCCAGCTTCTGCAGCAATGGCGCCAGTATCCCGATGCAGGCGCCCACCCCGATGATTCCCCATCGTGTCGCAAAAATATTTTTCCCGTTCATCAACTTTCTCCTTTCTGCGTTTCTATGTTATTGGTACCCGCAACCGGGCATATCAGTTCGCTGGCATGATATATATGTTTTCGGCCGCAAAACGGACAGGGTTCGTCGAGCGCCACCTTCGCATCCAAAGTCTTGTTTCCGGCCTCGTCCCTGATCACCCCCCTGTTTTCCAGAATTTTAAAATCCGCACTCTCAAAAACCCTGTTGTGCGTCGGGCAGACAAAAAGCAATTTCATATCCACAGCCTTGACCTTACATATCCTGGATCAGGCCCATACCTCGCAACCGATCCCAATCAGGCAAGCTGTTGCAAATGCCCTTGCGCCTTGAGGGTACGCTTCCTTTCCCCTTCCACCAGTCCGCAAAACACGCGGCGCAAAACCTGGTCGCTGAGTCGTGACAGCAATTCTTCCTCAGCCTCATCCCGATACGCCGCTGAATCAGCGCACGCTGGATTTGCCGGCGGCGGAGATTCGTCAACGATCTGGAACAACTCGCCATTGCCGGCATAATATTCCTTCAGCCGGGAATGGTTTTTCAGCCAGCGCTGGCATTCATCGTGCGTCCCCAAAAAGACGACAAACACCTTCTCTCCCCGTTGCAGGGTGACCAGGCGACATCCGCATCCCAGCTCATATTTGCGGCAGTTTCTGATGCGTTTTTCTCCGTACCGGGTGTAGCCGCCGGCTGCATCCAGGTAGCTGCAGCCCCCCACTGATGCCAGGCTCTCGATGATGGCAGAGACTCTTCGGGCCAGCGCCCTCCCGGCTCTGCCGTCTTTTTTCAGGTCTTCAATCCGACGCTCGATCTTTGCACTGACGTGAACAACCTTCATTTCAGCTCACCGGGAGTATGAGTCAAGTTGTATCTTACTGAATTCATGAATATAGTATTCGCGTCCAACCCGGTTGCCATGCATACGAGAGACAATTCTCTCCCATCAAGACACTTCCGCTGCCAACAACGCCGCCCCCAGGGCGCCGACCGACTGCGGATCGGCCGGAAACATTATTCTGCGGGCCAGGTTTTCTTCGAGCAGCGCGCGAATGCATGGATTGTTGGCCACCCCGCCGGTGAAAACAATATCTCCCTCGGAGGATACCCGGTTGATCATGCCGGCGACCCGGCGGATGATGCTTTCGTGCAGTCCCCGCGCAATTTCCTTCCTGCTGTGCCCCTTGGCGATCAGGGAGGTTACCTCGGACTCGGCAAAAACCGTGCACATGCTCGATATATTGAAACTTTTTTCCGCCAGCAGCGCTTCCCGGCCAAAATCTTCGATGGCAAAACCAAGTGTCCTGGCCATGATCTCCATAAACTTTCCGGTACCGGCGGCACAGCGATCGTTCATTTCAAATTTTTTCACCCTGCCGGATTCAGTCAGGGCAATGACCTTGCTGTCCTGCCCGCCAATATCAAGCACGGTCCGGGCATCAGGGAAAAATGCCCTTGCTCCCCTGGCATGCGCTTTGATTTCCGTGACCGTGGGGGCATCGAAGGAGACCTCGAACAGGTTGCGGCCGTAGCCGGTGGCCATGATGCGGTCATACTTCACCCCGTTGATCAGCCTTCTGACTTCTTCCGCGAGATCAAAACCGGTGTTTGCCTGAAGGCTGCGAACGATTTCACCTGCTTCATCCACCACCACCAGCTCAATGGTGCGAGAGCCGATATCAATCCCAGCAAAGCGCATCATCACTGTTACTCCTCAAGGTCGGTTACCGAAGCTGCTCGATAAATGCCTCGATCCGGGTTTTTAACTGGCCGACATCCTCCATGCTGTAATCGGTCTCGATGCGCAGGCAGGGTATATTTTTCGCCTCCAGCCCTTTTTCCACCGGAATGGACTCCATCAGATAGGGCTGGCAGAACTGCAACCCGTAGTGGATTACCCCGTCCGCCTTATAGGCGGCGGCCATTTCCTGGATGTGGTCCAGGCGATCCGGGTTGGGCGTGAAAATGGCGCAGTCCACCTTGAAATATCTTTCCGTGATTGCATCCATCATCTGTTCGACGGTTTCCCCGGATTCATCCGTCAGGTTGCGGGTGCCGCGCTCTCCCACGCAGGACTCCTCACCGACAATCACTGCACCGGAGGTTTCCACGATAAAGGGGAATTTCCAGTTGGGTACTGCCTGGGGACAGCCGGATACAAGCACCCTGGGGGTCCCTTCCGGGCAAACACCCTTTTTCGCTTTGATCCGCTCCTCCAATTCATCACAGATCTTGTTGACGGATTCCGTAAAACGGGCAGGATTGTCGTAAAAGAAAACCTGGTTGGCCAACAGGGCATCCAGACCAGAGATGGGCGGCGGATCAGCCTTGCGCAGTGATGAGAGTCGATGGATGGCTGCACGCTTGGCATTTACCGTGCGGATCGCCTGCTTCAACGATTCTGCAGTAACGGTGACCCCGGTAAGATTTTCAACCGCCTTCCGGAAGCGGTTGTATTCCGCCTTCAGAAGCGCCTTGCTGTTCTCCGATTTAACCTGGGGCAGGTCCATAACATAGAGGTTGCTCACCAGTTCGTTTAATGTTTCATAGGCCTTTTTCTTGCCGTCGCAGGTGTTTTCGCCGACAATCATGTCGGCGCTTTCAAGATAGGGGCAGACCTTGCCGAGTTTGAAACCGAATGAGGACTTGATCAGGGCGCAGGTATTTCGGGGCAGGTACTTTTCCACTTCTTCCATCGCAAAATCAGCCCCTGAGCAGAGTCCCACCAGGGTGGCGTTGGCGGCCAGCACGATTTCCTCAGGCACAAAGACGCAATACGATCCGATGATCTTGCGGCCTGCCGCCTTCTCGTCCACCAATTCCTTGATGCGCAGACCATGGACCTCGCTCATGACAAAGTCGAAATAGCCCATCCCCTGCGGCCGATCCTTTTGCGCAAGATAAATATCCTGATAGGCTTTTCCCAGTACACCCAACAAAATGTCATGGGCCCCAAGGTCCAATCCCAAATCCGCCCATATCGATCGGTACTCTTCGCTCATTTTTTTCTCCTTTCAATGATTGTGGCATTGGTTTTCATGCCGGTATTGATGCTGTCTTGTGTCGATGCGTATTTCATATTAACTGCTTATTTCCCGGTAATAGTTATGATTGCAGGCTGAATCTGATTTTGGCATGATGCTTTGGCAAATGGACTCGGTGCGCTGAATACACAGTTGCCAGGCAAGGCCGGAACCTCCTATGAAAATAATAGGGAATTCTTATCATAGCGATACACTTATCAGAATAATACTAATTTAAAAATTAAATATATCAAATAGAAAATATCTATAATAGACCGCCGGCTTATTCAAGTTCACAATATAATTGTCGGAAACAGGCAAAAAAGCTTACGCATGAATCTTACCTGTTCAGTTTTATCAGATAGTTAACGATGTCCCGAGTTGCTGTTTTTAAGTAAAATGATAGGATAATTGCGGTTGGGACGGGAAGTACATCAGCAAGAAGGGAAAACCGGCACTGCAAAAACCATTGGCTCTGTATTCACCAACTTCAGGAAAGACCGATGCTTAATGGTGCCGGAACTATGTGGATGCTGAAGGTAACTGCGGCCTGCCTGGGCAACATGTTCTCTCCCGACTTCTGGGGAGCGATGCCGCAGGCTTTCCGTCAGTTAAGAAGAGGCCAGCCAAAAAATTTCTGAAAAACGACTGCTGGATAATTGGTTTTGATCCAGGAGGCTCGCTAGGAGAAAATAATGTCCTTGTAGAACATTGTCTTGAATTCTTTGTATCCTGCCAAAAAAATTTCAATATTCAGGAAGATGATACTGGCCAGGGGTCCGACACAAATCAGGAGAAGAAATTGCATTGGCCCATAAAGAGCCGCGACCACGCCATCTGGTCCAATGCTCCAGACTGGCTGGTCCTGGAATAAGGCTCTTTCCAAGGTGGCCGGGGCTACAGAACAAAAAAAGCCTCGAATTATCGAGGCTTTTGAAATGAAATTGAAGGGGACACACCGAAACCCCTCTGTCCTTTGTCCATTCAATCAAACATCACGATCAGGTGACGTTTGAACCCTCTTTCGGGTGAGAGCGTATTTATTTGCATATCCATGGACTTTCAGCGCAAAGCATATTCAAGCTCTTTTTCGCCGCTTCATTTCCCTGCAGGGCGGCTTTCGACCACCATGCAAACGCCATGACCTTATCCTGCCCTACCCCCTGACCGGCATAGTGCATTGCGCCGAGAATAACCTGGGCATCAGCAAATCCCTGGTCGGCGGATTTCGTATACCATTTCAAGGCTTCCTGGTAATTCTGCTCTACCCCTTCACCATTCTTGTACAAAGCGCCAAGAGTATACTGCGCAGCGGCATCTCCCTGGTTGGCTTTTTTCATTACTTCGTCGACTGAATCACTTGTGTTCTTTTTCATGCCATTCCCCATTCGTACTTAATGGTAATTCCGGTTCAAGAACATGCGCACGGCTTGACTCTACAACTCTTTCCCTTTATCCCGATGGGAATCCGATTTCTTTGGTTGGCCCGCCGTTTTCCCCGATATTTTCAAGGGACGTAGGGTCACATTTTCCGCATCCCGGACAGCAGCAACTGGAAATCAATCATAGCAGGATGTCCACCTCTTATCACCTTCTTTCCATCGTGGACAGCAACAAAAAGATGAACGGAACCCTGAGCGCCTCGGCGTTCGCCGACCCCTTCTTCAGAACCCCGCCCGGCGGAGAATGGCCAGGTAATAGTCGATGACACCAGCCTGATCTCGAAAGGCCGGACTATCCGACTCGTCGATAACCTGCCGCAGGTTCTCGGCAGCCAGGCACGCCGTGCCAGCATGGCCGCTGTTCGCCAGCAGGCGGAAGAAATAGTCGAAGACGGCGGACTTGTCCGGCAAGGAAAGCGACAGGAACTCTTCGTAGGCCTCAACGTAGCGGCCATGGTCGGCCAGATAGCCAACGGCTAGGCGCGCCCGCAAGGACTCGGACAGCTCGTTGTCGAAGCGCATGGGCGAGGGGACGCGGGCATCCACATATCCTTTCAATTCGAGGGGCGGGGCCGGAACGCAATAAAAGCACAGCTCAAGCAGTTCAGGGGTCGGGTTGCCGTAAACGTTACGGCCCCCGTCCTCGGCAATTCTCCTCGCCAATGGCGTGCCGGGATAAACCCGTGCCCCCACCGTGTATTCATAGCGTCGCAGGGATGTTGCAGGCAAATCGTTCATGCGCCGGATGCTGTGGTCGACCGTCTCCCACGTCTCGCCGGGCAGGCCGAAGATAAGATCGACCGTGGCGTCGATACCGTGTTCGGCGCACAGAGCAAGGGCATTTACGATGTCCGTTTCGCGATAGGATACGCCCGAGGCATCGAGCACCTCGTCAGCGAAGCTGGTGCAGGTGAGGATCACCGAGAATCCGGCTTTGGCCAGCAGCAGTGCAAAATCTTTCGTAAACGGCCGCGGCAAAAACTGGGAGGCGAAGCGGAAACGGGAATGCAGGCCCTCCGTCAGCAGGCCCTGCACGAGCGACGTGGCATAATCGAGGTCCGGGACATTGAACTCCGTGTCCACAAAAAAAACCTTGGTGACCCCGTCCATGCTTGCCGCGGTCCGCAACTCCTGAATGACGTCCGGAATATCGCGGTAGATAAACGTTCTGCCCTCAATGAGAGGCTCCACGCAGAAGTTGCAGGCCTGGTTGCAGCCGCGCTTGACGCGAACCGGCAAGCCCATCGACTCGTACGCATGGCGAAATCCAGGGTCACGAGCCGGCATGGGCAATCTTGGAAAAGCAAACTTTCCCCTGGGATTTTCAGTGAACCGCCTTTCACTCCGGATAACGAGTCCCGGTATTTGCGCAATTCGTTCCTGGTCCGGCCAAGCCTGCACGAAGGAGCTCAGGACCGCCTCTCCCTCTCCTGCAACCCCGAAGCCGACATCCAGGTAATCGAGCAGCTGCCGCGGTGCGACGGTGAAGCCGCCGCCCCCGCAGATGATCGGAACGCCGGGCAGCACCTCGCGGACCGCATCTGCCGCCGCCCTAATCATGGGGAGGAAAAAAAACGACCGATACCCCTCGCCGGACACGTCACCAAAGTCCTCGCACGCCATGCAGGTGTCGATGTTGCGAATGCCCAGGCCGACCAGATCAGGACAGTACTCGGCAGCCGTTCTCGACAAGTTGGCCGCCGGATCCGCACTCGGCAAAAAGGCGTACTCGATCCTCACCTCGATTCCCTCCTGCCTGAGCCTTGTCGCAAGCAGATCCAGGCCGTAAGGGTATACCTGCTTAACCAGGTAATACGGGTCGGTATAGAGGAGAAGGACTCTCTTGATTTCACCCATCGCCATCTTCCCTGCTCAGCAGCCGTGCTTGACCAGAAAGTCGCGAATGACCTCGCGCATGATGTCGCGCTGGTCCCGGCCGCTCTCGTTGATCAGCACCCAGACACAGCGCTGAAAGGCCCGGTACATGTCTTCCGGGACAAAAAGTTTAACCTCTGCCGCCAACTCAGATGCGACCCTGCCCTCCTCGCCCTGCCCGCTCATCGGCCTGTTCCCGCCTCTCCCTGCCGCCGGTGAAAGGCGACGACTTCGGCATAGGTCAGGCCGCTGCCCCCGAAAACATCCAGGGCGCTGCCCACGGTGACATCCAGCCGGCCCTGACCCGCGTCGCGGATCAGTTCCAGATCGGCCATGCTGGCCACCCCGCCGGCATAGGTCGTGGGGATGGTCACATACTCGGCCAGCAGGCGGATCAGCCTGTCGTCGACACCCATGCACTTGCCTTCCACATCCACGGCATGTACGAGGAACTCGTCGCAAAACTCGGCCAGGCGGGCGAGGGTCGGGCCGGACACCTGCAGGGAGGTGAACCTCTGCCAAAGGTCGGTCACCACGTAATAGCCGTCTTCCCGCCAGCGGCAGCTCAGATCGAGCACCAGCCGCTCCCGCCCGACCCGCTCCACAAGGCGGCCCAGCCGCTCCTCATCGAGGAGGCCGTCATGAAAGACATGGGAGGTGACGATCACGTGGGACGCCCCTTGCTCAAGCCACCAGGCCGCGTTGTCCAGGGTGATGCCGCCGCCAAGCTGCAGGCCGCAGGGCCAGGCCCGCAGGGCCTCCAAGGCGGCGGACTCGTTGCCCCGGCCAAGCATGATCACATGGCCGCCGGGAAGGTTATCTTCCCGGTAGAGGATGGCGTAATAAGAGGGGGGCAGATCCGAGGTAAAATTGGTGCGCAGGGCCTCGGCGCCGGCGTGCTGCAGGGTCGAGCCGACTATCTGCTTGACCCTGCCGCCGTGCAGGTCAATACAGGGGCGGAAACGCATGGCGGCGTCTTCGCGGCGATGCTCCCGGAGCCTGGACGGCAGAGCCCGGCAGAGAGAGGGCGCAATGTCTTGTCCAGATTCCCATGCAGCAGCGCTCAGCTTTTCTTGATCATCATGGTGGTGGGGTCAAGGTCGAGACCGGCGTCGGTGGTCTGCACCTCGCCCCGATTCTTGATGAGGTTGAGCCGAATTTTGTTTTCCTCGGGTTTGATCACGATCACCGTGCCGAACAGGTCATCCACCTCGTGGCACGGAGCCGGAACCCCGGCAGAGGAGAACCGCTTGTCTTCGCGGTGGCAGGTGGCCGAAAACCAGACCTGCAGGCTCATGGTCTCGGCCATCTCCTTGATGTTCTCAATAGCGGCGCGGTCCGTGCCTTCAAAATCAAATCCGTCGATGACCAGACAGTTGGGCTTGAAAATATCCTGCATGATCAGGTCGTTCAGGCGCTCCTCCAGCCGCGCCCGGTTGAAGGAGGCTTCCTTGAAGGTCATGATCATCCGGTGGCGCTGCACCATGTCGATGAGCTCGTGCGGCCGGGTGATGCTGTGCGCCTGCAGGATATGGCGCAGGATATCGTCATACCAGGTACGGGTCTTTTCAATGGACTGGCCGATGCTGACATGGATGACCCTGTTGCCGAGCAGGATTGCGTCCAGCGCAATCTGCACCAAGAGAGCGGTTTTGCCAAGCCCTGCCCTGGCCATGATCAGGCCCAGTTCATTTGCGCCTTCTTTCCCTATTTTCAGAATCCGCAGCGGGTTCTTATTGGCCAGTTGCTCATATCCCATTGTTCCACCCCATATATAAATCTGTGTTGAAATTACTGTATCGCGCGTGCCGGCCGCAGTCTATTTATTTTTCTTTTCCTGCTCGTAGGCCTTCATCAGTTCCTCGGATACGCTTCTAGGCACCTGTTTGTAGGTGGAGAACTCCATGGTGAACTCCGCCTTGCCCTGGGTCAGGGAGCGCAGGACCGTCGAATAGCCGAACATCTCGGACAGAGGAACCTCGGCCTCCACCACCGTATAATTGCCCTCTTCAAAGGTTCCGACAATGATGCCGCGACGCTGATTGATGCTGCCCATGACCGCGCCCTGGAACTCCGACGGACCCTCGACGGCCACCTTCATGATCGGCTCCATGATCACCGGGCCCGCCTTGCTGAACCCTTCTTTGAAGCCGCCGATGGCCGCCAGCTGGAAGGCGATATCCGAGGAGTCCACCGCATGGGAGCTGCCGTCGTTGATGACCACCCGGACGCCGGTAATGGGCGAGCCGGTGAGCTTTCCCTTGTCCAGGGACTTCTGAAAACCCTTGTCGCAGGACGAAATAAATTCCCGGGGAATCGACCCGCCCACAATGGCATCGACAAATTCGTATTCACCCTCTTCCAGAGGCTCCAGATAACCGGCAACTCGCCCGAACTGACCTGAGCCGCCGGTCTGCTTCTTGTGAGTGTAGTTGAAGTCGGCGCGCTGGGTGATGGTCTCGCGGAAGGCAACCCGCGGCGCACCCACCTCCACCTCGGCCTTGTACTCGCGCTTCATCCGCTCGATATACACATCCAGGTGCAGTTCGCCCATGCCAGAAATGATGGTCTCGTTGGTCTCATGGTCAACAAAGGTCTTGAACGTCGGGTCTTCCTTGCTGAAGCGGTTCAGGGCCTTGGACATGTTGACCTGGGCCTTGTTGTCCACCGGCTTGATGGCCAGGGAGATAACCGGGACCGGGACGTGCATAGAGCTCATGGAGACATTGATACTGTCGGCGCAGAAGGTATCGCCGGAGGCGCAGTCGATGCCGAACAGGGCGATGATGTCCCCGGAGCCGGCCTCTTCGATTTCCTCCATCTGATCGGCGTGCATGCGCACAAGGCGGCCCACCTTCACCTTCTTGCCGGTGCGGGAATTGACGATGGTATCGCCTTTCTTGATTTCACCCTGGTAGGTACGGACATAAGTCAACTGTCCGTAACGGCCTTCTTCCAACTTGAAGGCCAGGGCGATCAGCGAATCAGCCGGGTTGTTGGTGACCACGATCTCGGCCTCGCCCTTATCCAGGTCCAGGGCGGTGTTTTCAACATCGGTCGGGCTGGGAAGGTAGGCATTGACCGCATCCAGCAATTTCTGTACTCCCTTGTTCTTGTAGGCCGAACCGATCATGACCGGGGTAAGCTGCAGGCTGAGCGTCCCGCGGCGGATGGCCGCATTGATCGTCTCCACGCTGGGAGTCCCTTCCTCGAGGATCACCTCCATGAGTTCATCGGAAAACATGGAGACCGCGTCCAGCATTTCTTCCCGCTTTGCCTCGGCATCAGCCCGCAGGTGTTCGGGAATTTCCTCGTACCGGACCTTTTCACCCTGGTCCCCGTCGAAATAGACGGCCTTCATGGTCACCAGATCGATCAACCCCTCCATGTCGCTTTCCAGGCCGATAGGCAGCTGCAGCATGACGGCATTGAGCCCCAGCTTATCGCGCAGTTGCTGGGTAACCCGATTCGGATTGGCGCCGGTCCGGTCACACTTGTTGATGAAGGCGATGCGGGGGACCTTGTAGCGGGTCATCTGCCGATTGACGGTAATGCTCTGGGATTGAACGCCGCCGACCGAGCAGAGGATCAGCACGGCACCGTCGAGCACCCGCAGGGCCCGCTCCACCTCGATGGTGAAGTCGACATGGCCAGGGGTGTCGATGAT
Organism: Desulfobulbaceae bacterium; assembly: GCA_003508005.1. GTDB lineage: Bacteria > Desulfobacterota > Desulfobulbia > Desulfobulbales > Desulfobulbaceae > UBA10518. The sequence goes on along the minus strand of DNUE01000001.1, from coordinate 19,747 downwards.
ATTGATGTCAAAGTCCTTCCAGCTGCAGTAGGTGGCGGCGGACTGGATGGTAATGCCGCGCTCCTTTTCCAGTTCCATAGAATCCATGGTGGCGCCGACGCCGTCCTTGCCGCGGACCTCATGAATGGCATGGATCCGCTGGGTGTAAAACAGAATCCGCTCCGTCAGCGTCGTTTTGCCCGAGTCAATATGGGCGCTGATCCCGATGTTGCGAACCTTTTGTAAATCTTTTTTCATTACGCTTACCTCGATATCATTCCGCCGGACGAATCCTTTTCCGTTGCCGGCAGCTCAAGAGCCTCATCAAGAACATATAAATAAAAAAGGAGTTACAGTGTGCTCTGCAACTCCTTCAAAGCAAAAAATGGTGCCGAGACCAGGATTCGAACCAGGGACACACGGATTTTCAGTCCGTTGCTCTACCGACTGAGCTATCTCGGCACCTGAGCTGAAAGCTGCTTATTAGCCTACTCCGGAGCAGCCAGTCAAGGAAAAATATTGTCCTTCCCCGCCTCATGGCGGACACAATTCCGCTGGTGTCGGCGAAAAGGGAAAATCCTCCGGAGTTTTATCACGCAGGGTAAAACTTATAATTAGTACCAGGAATGAAAAATAGTGTCAAGGAGAAGTACGCAGATGGTAACGTATATCTCTTCCAATCCAGGATAATCGCGACAATTGACTTCATAGAGGATGGCTGAGCAAAAAAAACAACGAGGAAGATCCGAAAGGATGCGGCGCAGCGGCTGGGGATTATGGTATCGCCCTCAAAAAAATGACCCCTGCCCCGGGAGGGTCAGAGGGTCGTCATATTCCCGCAGACCAAGCGCGGTTTCTTATTTTTTTCTGGAGAGCAGATCCTTCAAATCGATGTCAAACTCATCCAAGGCGGTACCGGTCTTAACGGCAGACATCAATTTGCCCTTGGCAGGCACCGACTCCAGGTCAATCCCTTCCACCTTCAGGTCCGCCAGACCCAGCCCGGTAGGCGCTTCCGTGGGCGGCTGCTCCTCAGCTGCAGCAAATTCAGGCTCCGGCACCATCGCTTCCTCAACTGGTTTGGCAGCTTCCTGCCGCGGCGCCAAATCGGAAATTTCAAAACCCGCGGCCTGCGGCTCCTCCGCCGGCAAGGAAAAAACGGCTTCCTCCTTCACCACCTCTTCTTCAACAGGACCACCCAGGTTCACCTGCTCCGCAGCGGTTTCCTCCATGACCAGGTCCAGCCCACCAGCAGCCGGGGAAGAGCCCTCCTCCGCACCAAGGTCGATAACCGTCTCCTCTTCGCCGCCCAGGTCAAATGCCACTTCAGATTCTGCCCCGCCGCCGCGAACAGCTTCCTCTTCGGATCCAGCATCTCCAAAGTGGAGAAAGGGCGGGGGGGAAATACTGGCAACCGTGCCCTGCAATTCTTTGGAAGCCGAGCCGATATGTTTCCCGCACTTGACACAGGTTTCCAGCAAATCATACGAAACAAAGTTGCACTTGGGACAACGCATAATTCTCGCCTTGCTTGAAAGGAGTTAACAAAAAACAGAACTGGGCAATGTGTATTATAGTAATGTTGTTATTATCGCATACGCTATCACAAAAAATCAAGACTCATTTTAACGGAACCGCATGATTATCCTAAAAAATTCCGATATACACCTCCCTGTTCGACCGGGTTTTGCCCTAGCGCTTCTCCGCCCGGATGACGAACAGGGTTTCCTACTGCGCAAAATGGTCATGAAAAATTCAGCGGGTGCCGCAATCATGAAAAGGGAACCAGGCACAACCCGATCCCCCTTCCCGGGCAGAGTGGCACCGACTCCGACCGGCTTGGCACAAGCCCCCTGAGGCAGAGTCCCCGATGACAACCCAACTCTAGCTGAATATCCAGCCTCTGCCTGACAACACGGCCTGCGGGCCCGACCTGCCTGCACCCCATCTACCGGTATTTCAAAGGCACCATTTCCCTGCCTCTGGCCAAGCAAGTTGCCTCATCCCTCGGCCGGGCTTCCTCCAGGGTGGAGACTGCATCAGCGAAGGCATAAAAAAATTTGGTGGGCAAACAAATCCGGGTTCAGTATAAAGATGGTTGAATCCGCAAGGGAATTTGGTTTTGGTAGAATACCAATGAACAGCTGTCCAATCCAGGCATGAGCCTCAAATCGAAATTCAAGTTGCTCCTCGGCGGCAAGGCCAGGCACGTCACCATCAACGGGGTCAAGGTCTCGGTCGCCCCGAACACCCTGTATCCCCTGCCGGTCGATGCCCGGGTCTTTGAAGAGGACACCCATCTGGTGCTCACCGTTGACCCGGTGATGCGCTATACCCCCGAGCATCCCATCCGCATGCTCAACATCCTTACCAAAGACCGGGCCAAGATACCCGGCACCGTTGTCCATAACGGCGCCAGCTGGTATGCGGTGGTCCATGATCTGGATCTGAATCCCACCAGCCGCCGGGAATGGGTGGAGAGCGCCTACCAGGAAATCTTCCGGTTGACCGAGGAAGACAAGGTGACGCGGGTCGGCATTCCGCTGCTCGGCAGCGTGCACGGGAACATGAAATCCTCGGAAAGCCTTGACCTGCTCCTGGAGCGAATCAAGGCCGTCCGCGCCAGGGAACTGAAGCATATCATGATCATCGTGCCGCCCGCTCAGGTGGAACCGGTCAAAATCAGCCTGCTCCGCACCGTCCAGTAACCGCAACCCCCTTTCCCGGAAAGCCGCCTTTATCGCGCCCCCTGCCCGTTCCCCGGCCGAACCTTCTTGCAGTAAATCGCCTTGCCGTCGCCGGCCGCGTAAAAATCGACGAGCAGAGATTCCAGGTTGTAGCCGCACCGCTCGTAAAAGGCCCGGGTGCTGGCATACTGGATGCGTTGCGAGGTATCGACATATATCCGCTCGCCCCCGGCCTCCTTGATTCTGCGTTCGGTCATCTGCAGGAGCTGACGCCCCACCCCTCGGCCCTGATAATCGGGGTGGACCGCGATCCAGTAGAGGTCATAACTGGAAAGCGTGCAGGGTATCGGACCGAAGCAGCTGTAGCCCACCATCCTGCCGTAATGCTCGGCAAACAGAAATAAGTAGCCGCTGGCATCCCCCTTGAGCAGCCGTTCCTGGACCAGCTCCCGGGCAACCTCCACTTCATCGGCATTGAAGAAGCCGGTGATCTCCACCAGTTTGCGAACCCGCTCGACATCTTCCGGCACAGTCTCCTGGCGGAAGCTCAAGCCATGAATCTGGTGCTTGGTCTCGTGTTTTCGGTGTGCCCATTGGCGTTCTGCATCTGCCAGGCCGTTGAAAAAAGAGAGGGCATTCTTGCCAAGAGTACGGGTACGGTAGCCACCTTCCTGGACGACAACCGTCGGCAGCCCCAGGGAACCGATAGCCTCCCCGTTCACCCTGAAATCCCTTGCCGTTAAACTCCAGGTTCCGGTCGGATCGCCCTTGGCGGTATCAAGTCCTAAAGCGACAATCAGAAAGGCGGGCTTGAACGTCTCAATCCTATTCAAGGCCAGTGCCAGTGCCGTTCGATACCCTTCCCCATCCAGCTTTTCCGGGAGGGGCAGATTCAAATTGAAGCCTTCGCCCTCACCCTCGCCCAGTTCCTCTTCAAAACCTGAGAAATAGGGATAGGCAAAGCTGGGATGCCCGTGCAGCGAAACGGTCAGGACGTCGGATCGGCGGGAGAATATATCCTGCTGGCCGTTGCCGTGGTGATAATCGATATCGAGGATGGCCACTTTGCCGTAATGGCTCAAATACTGCGCGGCAACACCAATGTTGTTGAAATAGCAGAATCCGCCGAAAAACCTGCTCTCGGCATGGTGCCCCGGCGGCCGGACCAGAGCGTAGGCCAGCCGTCTGCCGTGCAAAACCTCCCGGGCGGCGGTAAGGGCACTGTCAACCGCCCGGCGGGCAGCGGGATAGGCATTGCGGTTGATGGGGGTAAAGGTGTCGAAGCAGTAATACCCGCTCAGGACCGAGGGCTCCAGAGGCGGCCGCGTCTTGTTGCGGATGGGAAAAACGTAAGGGTACAATGACTTCCCTTCCGCCATATCGTTGCAGGCGCGCTTTAAAAAGCGCACAAAATCAGCGGCATGTACCTCAAGCAAATGCCGATCCGGGAACGGCTGTGTCCTGATGCGGGCAAACAGGCCGCTTTTATCGAGCTCGGCCAGGATAGTGGGCACCCGCACCGGTGATTCCACATACCCCCGCTCATGGACATGGTGGATGTGATGCTTGTCGTTGACCACCAGGGCAATCTGTTCATACGTCCGGCTGGCCAGTGAACTGACCACCGTTTCCGGCTTGACATACCGAAATTCACGCAGTTGCACCGGATCGTCCCGAAAGGATTTCACCACTTTCGTCACATAGTCTGCCGGGCAGAGTTCGGCATACTTCCTTTCCAGGATGGCCTGCACCACTTTACGGGCAAAGGCGCGCCTGAGCGGCCTCTGCTCCTTGAGGCCGTCATAGACCAGGTGCGGCATGCAGGTGTCTCCCTCCTTGACCGGCAGTTCATAGCCGGTATTGATCACCGGCCTGGCGCCGTACTGTTCATAAAAACGGAGCCTGGACCTGTTCTCCTTGAGGATGGTCTTGTCAGGGCAGTTCTTCTCCTCATCGGGCAGACATTCGAAAAAGAGCCCTTTCACCTTCAGGGCTGCCGCCTCATGGCGTATCCTTTCGTAGAGAGCCCCTCCCAGCCCCCCGCCGCTGCGATCCGTGGCGATCGCTATCCAGTCGAGATAGGCAAAGCCGATCTCCGGTTCATGGAGCAGCGTGGCAAAACCAAGGACCTTGCCTCGCATGCTCTCCGCTACAAACAGGATTGTGCAAAACCTCTGCTTGAACGGGTTGCGCAGCTTCTCGCCAATGGCCTCGATCTCCTTTTCCCCCACCGCGCTGAAACGGGAACGGAGTATTTCCTTGACCTGGCGCAGCTTTTCCTGGTTCACCGGCAGGACATCATCATAGATGCGACTGATGCGTAACATGGTCATTTCTCCGATTGCGGCGGGTTTCGCCGGGCATCGGCGACAATGCGTGCCATTGCCTGGGCAAAACTGATGCCTGCTTGCGCCAGGGCCGCGGCAAAGCCGGCATCCGGCGACAGGCAGGGATTGGTGTTGATCTCGAGAATGAACGGCCGGCCGGCCCCATCCACCCGGAAATCGACCCGGGCATAGCCGGCCAGGGCAAAGGCGTGCCAGCAGCGGCGGGCAATATCCGTCAGCTCCTGCAGGAGGGGTGCATCCGCCGGGCCGAAGTCGAAGGTGCGCGGGGTGTTGCGGTAAGGAAGGGATCCTTCGTCCCACTTGGCCTGGTAGTCCACGATGCGGATCATGTCCGGGGTGTAGCCCGAGAAGAGGATCTCGGCCGGGGGCAGGACTTCAGGGCCGTCCGCCCCTGCCAGCAGCGACAGGTTGAACTCGCGGCCGTCGATGAATTCCTCGGCAAAGCAGGACCCGCCCAGCGCATCGCAGCGCCGGCGCATCTCCGCGCTCAGTGTTGCCGCCGAATCCGTGGCCAGCACCGAACCCGCATCCAGGCCCACGGAGGCGTGCTCCCACAGGGACTTGATGATCCATTTGTTCGCCCAGCCGCTGGGACGCCGCTCCCTGCCGGCAACCGGCCAGGGTCCGGCCCAGGCCGGCGTAGGCAGGCCGGCCTGCTGCATCCGCTCCTTGGCGAGGGTCTTGTGCGAGGTCAGAAAAATCGCCTCGGCCGGGGCGCCGGTATAGGGAATGCGCAGGGCATCGAGCAGGGAGGGGAAGAGATGGATCAGCCGGCCGTGGCCGGCCAGGTCCTCCACCAGGTTGAAGACCAGGTCCGGCCCGAACCCGGCCAGCGCCCGGCGCGCCTCCTCCAAATCCAGGCCGCAGGACCAGCGAACGACTTGATGGCCCAGGCTGGCCAGGGCCGCGATTACCTCCTCCGCCTGCTGCAAAACGTCGCGGGCATCGGGCGCGTCCTCCGCCCTCACCCGGTTATGGATCACCGCGATCTTCATCCGGCAACTCCTGACCCAACCCTGACTGAGGCGGAATCAACTATGGCCTTGAGCAGGTCACGGTAGGAGAGCCCCACCTTGTTGCAAATGATCGGCAGGTCCGAGTGCTCGGGATGGATACCGGCAAGGGGGTTGACCTCCATGAACTGCGGCCGGTTCCCGCTGTCGCAGCGGATGTCGATCCGGCCCGCATCCCGGCAGCCGAGGACCCGCCAGGCGTCCATGGCGATGCGTTCCGACTCCGCCACCACGGGATCGTCAGAGGGCCCGACCAGGCGGTATTCCACCAGCTCCTCGCACTTCTCCTTGTTCACATAGGAGTATACCCCCTGCTCGGCGTTGCTGAGGAGAATCACCTCCATGGAGCCGATGGTTCGGGCCGCCTCCCCGGTGCCGACTATGGCCACGGTGAACTCGCGACCGGAGAGGTAAGGCTCGACGAGTACAGGCTGCTTATAGATCTGCAGCAGATCCGCCACTCTTGCGGCAAGGCTGTCCCGCTCCCGGACGATGGAGGCAGGGGTGATGCCCTTGCCCGTCCCCTCCGCCACCGGCTTGACAAAGAAGGGCGGGGCAAAGCGGACTTTGACGGCATCGTCCGCCGTGGCGGCCACGAAAAAATCGCTGGTTGGCACGCCGGCGTCCCGCACCACCCGCTTGGTCATGCCCTTGTCCAGGGTCAGGCTCATGACCAGAGGATCGGAAAAAGTGTAGGGAATGCGGTAGGCATCCAGCAGGGCCGGCACCTGGGCCTCGCGGCCGATACCGTACATGCCCTCGGCGATGTTGAAGACCAGGTCCCAGCGTTTGCCGGCCACCAGGGCCGCGGCCAGCTCCTTGATGTGCCCGACCCGCTCGGTCTCATGGCCCAGCTCGCGCAAGGTGTTTTCAATGGCCTGAATGGTGTCGTCCCGGTCAAATTCCGCGGTCTCGTCCTCGCTGAACCCCATGGCCAGATAGGCGGACCGCAGGTCAAAGGTAATGCCGATCTTCATTTTCCTCGTTCCTCAACAGATTTTCGTCTTTCGGTTGCCCGCCCGATCTCTTCGGACAGTACGGCAAATTTTGCCTTCCCGCCACCAGGTTTTTTCCTCCCCGCGGTATGCCCCGAGCAAAGAAAAAGCCCGTCCGGGAGGGACGGGCTTGAAGGGTACCACGATACCGCGCAGGCCGCTACATGATGTCCGGATAGCGGAAGCAGCGCTGCTCGTAGTTGCGGAGCAGCAGGTCGTCACCGTTCCGGCCCAGGACTGACTCCGGCAACAGCGGGATCTTCCCACCGCCGCCAGGGGCGTCGATGACGTAGTTCGGCACCGCGTAGCCGCTGGTATGCCCGCGCAGCCCCTGGATGATCTCCAGTCCCTTGGCCACGGAGGTACGGAAATGCGAGGAGCCGGTGATGGGATCGCACTGGTAGAGATAGTAGGGCCGCACCCGCATCTTCATCAGGCCGTGCATCAGCTGCTTCATGGTATCCACGTCGTCGTTGATCCCCTTGAGGAGCACGGTCTGGGAGCCCAGCGGGATGCCGGCGTCAGCCAGCATGGCGCAGGCCCTGGTCGTCTCCGGGGTGCACTCGTCCGGGTGCATGAAATGCAGGCTCATCCACAGCGGATGATAGCGCCGGAGCATGCGCACCAGCTTCGGCGTCACCCGCTGCGGCAGGACCGCCGGGATCTTGGTGCCGATCCGGATCACCTCCACGTGCGGGATCAGGCGCAGGCGGGCCAGGAGCCATTCCAGCTTGTTGTCGCTGAGCAGCAGGGGGTCCCCGCCGGAGAGCAGGACGTCGCGGATGGTCGGCGTTTTGCTGATATACTGGATCGCCTGCTCCAGGCGGATCTGGTTGGCGTTAAGCGACCCATGCCCCACAACCCTTGAACGCGTGCAGTAGCGGCAGTAGGTGGAGCAGAAGTCATGGACCAGGAACAGGACCCGGTCCGGGTAGCGATGCACCAGACCGTGTACCGGGCTCTGCGATTCCTCGCCCAGAGGATCGTCCTCCTCGCCCTGTCGCTTGTGCAGCTCGCCGATTGTCGGCACCACCGCTCGCCGGAGCGGATGCTGCGGCCCTTCAGCCGGGATCAGGCTCAGGTAATACGGCGTCACTGCAAAAGGCAGCTTGATGCCGTCCTGGGTCAGGGCCTGCTCCTCTTCCGCGCTCAGGGTCAGCATCGAGCGCAGACGCTCGGGGGTGCGGATGCGGTTGGCCACCTGCCAGTGCCAGTCGTTCCATTCCCTGGCGCTGATGCCGGGAAAGAATTTCCTGCGGAACTGCCTGGTACGGGCGTCCTTCAGGGCAATCTTGCGGCGATGAAGCGGAAAGGGAAGAATCGTGGGGGCGGGAAAGGAAAGAGGATGATGAAGGAGCGCGCTCGCGCGCAAACTCCCTGGAGGCTCCTCTTCGGCCTCAAGGATGCCGCAAAGTGAAGATGGAGGTTCTTCTTTCTCGCACAGCTCACTTGTCTGGGGCATGGTCGATCTCCTGAAAAATTTGTTCTAAAAAAATGGCCGTCCGCCGGACAGCCGCTGCACTTCTCTCTACCGCTGGGCATGGGCGCCAGAGCAGATCATTTATATGTCTTATTACCGCCCTTATAGATGTTCTCGACAAGGAAATCAAGGAAAATATGGGGAAAACCGCAAGTATTTTCGCAGTAATGAAGCGCCAGTTCGCTGATTTTGCAACGGACTGAAATTATTATTAAAAAATTAAGACGGAATTGTCCCTGTTGCTACGACACCTGGCGGGGCAAAAGGACGGCGGGAAGGACGGGGGGTCAATAACGGTCTCCGGCGGTTTATTCCCCCGGTGAGGCGGCATGCTTACGCCTCATCGTCGAATATCGGTTCGATTCCGGTATCAAGCAGCACGGTATGGCACTCAACCGTGAACCATTGGTTGAACAGGTCGATATCCCTGTTCTGAGGCCAGAGCGATTCGTCCATGGACCACCCTTCAAGCTCAATATCGAAAAGGGTTTGATAGTTCATGGCAATCCATTCCTCCAGGTTTTCCGCTACCTCTTCATCGATCAGATAGACGGTTGAGTCCTGGTTGGCCTCTTCCATGCTGATATCCTGATCCCTCGCCGAGGGGTCCAAGGTGTTAATCCACCGGAGGAACGGCTCATTATACCTCAACAGGAGCGCGGCGCGATTTACCATGATTCTGTATTCCTTTCTTATTGGTCAGTCATGCACCAGTCGTAGGCGTTGCGGAACATCTGCAGCCAGGGGCTGGCAGCGAGATCCTTCATCCCCTCGGGCAGCCAGTGGGCCTGCCAGGGGAGAAAGACCCGCTCGGGGTGAGGCATCATCGCCAGGTGCCGGCCATCCGGCGAGCAGAGGCCGGCGATGCCGCCGGGCGAGCCGTTGGGGTTGAAAGGGTAGGTCTCAGTGGGGTTGCCCTCGTCATCGACAAAGAGCACCGGTGCCAGGCCTTCCTCCTCGACCCGGGCGCGGATGGCGGGGTCGGGGAAGAGCAGCCTGCCCTCGCCGTGATCCACATGGATGCCGAAGACCAGGTCCTGCATGCCCTTGAGCATCATCGCCCTGCTCTCCCGCACCTTGAGCGTCACCCAGCGGGATTCAAAGCGGCCGGAGGTGTTGCGGACAAAACGGGGCTGGCGCTCGGCAGGGAGATTCAGGCCCGGCACCCAGCCCAGCAGGCCGAAAAGCTGACAGCCGTTGCAGATGCCGAGGGTGAAAGCGTCCGGCCGCTCGTAAAACTCCTGGAACATCGCCCGCAGCCGGTCGTTGAACTGGATGGTCGCCGCCCAGCCCTTGGCCGACTCCGGCACGTCGGCGTAAGAAAAGCCGCCCACCGCAGCCAGGCCCCGGAACCGCGCCAGGTCAATCCTGCCGGCCAGGAGGTCGGTCATGGAGACATCCCAGGGCTCGAAGCCGGCGACAGAGAAGGCCGAGGTCATCTCCCGGTCCGAGTTGGATCCCTCGTCGCGGAGGATGGCTACCCTGGGCTTATCCGGCCGGGACAGCACCTCAACCGGTGGCAATTGAGGGGTGAAGGGCAGATGGTATTTCGGACCCCGGCGGTCATAGATAGCACTCTTCTCCTCGTCGGCGCAGGCCGGATTCATCTGCAGCCGCTCCAGGCGGTAGCTGGTCTCCTCCCACCACTGGCGAAGCAAGCGCATGTCCTCGTCCAGAACCGGCTCCTCGTTGTAGCGGATGGTGATCCGCGGCCCCGGCGTGGTCAGGCCCAGGTTCTGGTAGGGAATGCCTGCCTCCCGCAGGAGGGCCAGCACCTGCTGGGTCTGGTGCTCCCGGCATTCCAGCACCAGACCGAGTTCTTCGGCGAACAGGGCGTCCAGAGCCGAACCCTCGCCCTCCAGATAGATGTCCAGGCCGCAGTTGCCGCTGAACGCCATCTCCAGAAGGGCGGTGACCAGGCCGCCGTCGCTGCGGTCGTGGCCAGCGGTGATCAGGCCGCGGCCGAGCAGGTCCTGCACAGCGAGAAACGCCTTGCGCAGCAGGAGCGGATCATCGAGGTCCGGCACCTCGCTGCCCAGCTGACCGAGGGTCTGGGCCAGGGCCGAACCGCCCAGGCGGCTGCGGCCGTAGGCAAGATCGATGAAGATCAGGTTGCTCTCGCCGGGATGCTTGAGGTCCGGGGTCGCCACCCTGGTGATGTCGCCCATCGCTGCATAGGCGGAGATCACCAGTTGCCGGGGTGATTTCACTGTCTCGCCGCCCACCCGGGTGGCCATGGACAGGCTGTCTTTGCCGCCATCCACCGCCATGCCGAGGGCGATCATCACGTCGCGCATGGCCCGGGCCGCACGGTACATAGCCGCACCCTCGCCGGTGAGTTTGGGCGCCCACATCCAGTTGGCCGAGCACTTTACCTGGTCCAGATCATCTATCCGAGCCCAGACCAGGTTGGTCAGCGACTCGCCCACCGCCATCCTGGCTCCTGCTTCCGGACTGACCAGCATCTTGATCGGCTGCTCGCCGATAGCGGTGGCGCCGCCGCTCCGGCTGAAATGGCTCTGGGCGATTACCGCCACGTTGCCGACGGTCAGCTGCAGCGGGCCGCAGCACTGCTGCCGGGCGATGAGGCCGGTCACCGCCCGGTCCACCTTGCTGGTCAGAAACCGCTTGGAGCCGACGGAAACCAGCCGCAGCACATCGTGCAGGGCGTCGCGGACACTCAGGTTTTCCGGCAGGGTCAGCGGTGGCAGTTCAGGATCAACTGAGGAATCGGTGAAGGTCTTTTTCGGGATATTCCCCAGGACCTCGGACAGTTCCAGGTCCACCGGGGTGGAATCGTCCTGCGCGTCATGGACCACGAAGCGCAGGTCGCCGGTCACCTCGCCCAGGACCTCGCAGGCCACCTTTTCCCGGTCGCAGATCGCCTGGAATTTCGCCAGGTTCTCCGGCCGGATGAGGAAGCCGTTGCGCTCCTGGTACTCGGCCACGTAGATCTCCAAGACCGACATGGTAGGGTCGCCCACCCGGATATTGCGAATCTCGATGCGGCCGCCGGCGTGCTCCACCAGTTCCTTGAGCACGTTGCCCGGCCCGCCGGCGCCCTGATCGTGGATCACCTCGATGAGGGTCCGGTCGCCCATCTCGTTGCAGGCGCGGATGACCCGGTTCATCTTCTGCTCCATCTCGGCGTCGCCGCGCTGCACCGCGTCGAAATCCAGCTCGGAGACGTTCTCGCCCTGGAGCATGGAGGAGGCCGCCCCGCCGCCGAAGCCGACGCGGTAGGCCGGCCCGCCGACCTGGACGATCTTCATCCCCCTGAGGGCCTGGCCCTTGACCGTGTGGCGGGCGTCGATCTGGCCGATGCCGCCGGTGAACATGATCGGCTTGAGAAAGCCCCAGCGCTCCCCGCTTGCCAGCCGCAGATCAAAAGAGCGGGTAAAACCCTGGATCAGCGGCTCGCCGAACTTGTTGCCGTAGTCGGATGCGCCGTTGCTGGCATCGATCTCGATCTGCAGCGGCGAGGCCAGGGTGTCCGGTTCGGGGTAGCGGTTTTCCCAGGGCAGGTCATAACCGGGAATATGAAGGCTGCCCACGCAGTAGCCGGCGGTGCCGGCGATCACCAGGCCGCCCTTACCCGTGCCCTGCACATCGCGAATGCGGCCGCCGGTGCCGGTCTCGGCGCCCGGAAAAGGGGCCACGCCGGTCGGGAAGTTGTGGGTCTCGGCGGTAAAGATGATGTGATAGTGCAGGGTGGCCGGGACAAAGCGCGAGGGACTCCCCGGCTCCTCCGGGAGGACGGTGCGGATCTCGTGTCCGGCGACGGCGCTGGAATTGTCTTTGAAGGCGATGACGCTGCCCTTGGGGTTAGCGGCCAGGGTATCGGTCACCAGCTGGAACAGGGTCTTTTCCTCCTCAACCCCGTCGATCACCTGCCGCCCCCGGAAAAAACCGTGGCGGGAATGCTCGCTGTTGGCGTTGTTGAGGTCCATGATCTCGACGATGGTGGGGTTGCGGCCATGTTTCCTGACGAAATAGTCATAGTAGAAATTGCGGTCCCATTCATCCATGGAAATGCCGGGAATGGCCAGCAGGGCGTCGGGCCCGCCGCCCAGGAGATCGACCTCATAGACAGGGGCCGGGACGATGCCGGTGGCAAAGGTGGTCAGCGGCGCCGGATAGGGGCACTCGGTCATCCGGTCGTGGCGGGAGGCGATAAAGGCCTGCAGGTCGGTTTCCGCGGGGACCAGGTAACGGCGGGAGCGCTCTACCCGGATCACCTTCGCAAGGCCGATGGCCCGGCAGATGGAGACCAGGTTGGACGACCAGGCGGTGGCGAAGTTCAGGCGGGGGCCGACCTCCACCACCCGCTCGCCGGCAAGGCCGGGCGCGGAGGTGACCGTTTCCGCCAGGAAGCCGTCCGCCAGGACCAGCCGCAAATGCTGCAGCTCGCCATCACCCAGAGGGGTGCTCGATTCGATGTTGAAGCAGTACTCCATAGCGGAGTCCACCCGCCGGTACAGCTGAATGACCTGTGTTGTCATGATCCTGACCTTTTTCCTTGAAAAATTGCAGGCTGCCTGCGCAGACAGAGTTCAATCTGAACAAAAATGTAGCACTAATCCGTTTTTTTTTCTGCAGAAAGTTGATGCGTTCGTAAAAAGGACAACCACTGCGCATCCGCCATTGTGATTTCATTCGGTTGCGGAAGGAGCCGGCGTCAGAATCGATATTTGTGCGATTCTGACATGCGTGGAAGAGTACAGCAATAAATCCCTGATGCGTTTTTTTTCTGTACCTCATCCTGTCGATCCGGCACGAACAGCTAAGAATCCTTGCCAATACCACAGAAAAAAAGGTATCCTGTGGACAAAGTGGAGAGTCGTCTTCCACGGCCCGCCGCGCCTCTAATTTCGTCGTTGTCACCAGCAAACCCCTGTTTGGCCGCGTTTTGTCCTACGCCGGGAGGAGCCTTGCGCAATCCGGTCGCGGCTGCATCAACATTGACTGTCAGAAAGGTGGGAAAATGAAAAAACAGATCCGATTGCTCCTCACGTCTCTCTCGCCGTTGGCGATGTATTGCGCCCTCTCTTTTGTTCCGGTTCCGCTGCATACCGCCCATGCAGCCACGGTCGACCTGCCGCAAACCGGTCAGATTACCTGCTACGATGCGGCTGGGACGGAGATCGACTGCCCCGGCACCGGCCAGGACGGTGATATCCGCGCCGGCGTGGCGTGGCCGCAGCCGCGGTTTACGGATAACAACGACGGCACCCTGACGGATAATCTCACCGGCCTGGTCTGGCTGCAAAACGCCAACTGTAATGGGGACACCTACTGGAACGACGCCTTCACCTGGGCCAACACTCTTGCCGATGGCGCCTGCGGGCTCGCGGACGACTCCGTAGCCGGAGACTGGCGGTTGCCGAATATCCTTGAGCTGGAAAGCCTGGTGAATGTTGACCACGGCAATGCTTCCTGCAGCGGCGTTCCCTGCGCCTCACCCGCGGCATGGCTTGCCACCCAGGGTTTTTCCAATATCGGGTATGGCTACTACTTCTCCTCATCGACCGCGATCCAGGCTGGCCATCAGGCGGACGCATGGACTGTCGACATGGACGACGGGGGTGACCTGATCCATGGTTCCAAGTCATCCAACTACCTCGTCCTGGCGGTGCGGGAGACCTCGACCGGTCCAGCCGCGGTCTGGCGGACTGGGCAGACCGCCTGTTACAACACCAGCGGGTCGCTGGTGGCCTGTGCCGGAACCGGCCAGGACGCGGATAGCCTTGCCGGGGCGGCCTGGCCTGAGCCACGCTTCACCGACAACGGGGACTGGACCGTCACCGACAATCTCACCGGCCTGACCTGGCTGCAAAACGCCAACTGCGCAGACGGGACCAGGGAATGGCCGGCCGCGCTTGCCGATGTCGCGGAGCTGAATGCGGGCGGCACGATGAACGGCAACGACTGCGGCGACATTTCCAGCGGCGGCGCTCATCAGACCGACTGGCGCCTGCCTAATTACAAGGAACTGCTGAGCCTCATCGACTTCGGCCGGTACAACCCCGCTCTGCCGACCTCGCATCCCTTTTCCAACGTGGTCGCCAACTATTATTGGACTTCAACCACCGGAGTGCGAAATTTAGCCACGGCCTGGATCGTCTCCCTGTGGGACGGCTATACCCAGACCAGGACGAAAAGCGACTTTACCTATTATGTCTGGCCGGTGCGCGGCGGCATCCTGCCCCATCCTTTTGCCGGCGGCGACGGCTCGGCCGCGGACCCCTATCAGATCGAAACGGTGGCACAGCTGGATGCCGTGCGTGATTACCTTGCGTCCCACTTCATCCTGACCGCGGACCTCAATCTCGATGTCGCGCCCTACAACGATGGCGAGGGCTGGCAGCCGATCGGGACTTATAGCACTCCCTTTACAGGTGGTTTTGACGGCAATAGCCACATCATCGGCGGCCTTTTCATCAACCGGCCAACGCAGGACAACACGAGTCTTTTCGGTTATGGCAACGGGGCGGATTTTGCCGACCTGACCCTCCAGGTGAACATCACCGGCAAATCCCAGGTGGGAGGACTGGTGGGCTGGTTGGAATCAGGCACCATCTCCGGGGTTGATGTATCGGGCACGGTGCAGGGTATGTATACCGAAGTCGGCGGCCTGGTCGGGTATATCAGAGAAACGGCTATTGACCAGTCCAGCGCCGCCGTTGAAGTTTCCGCCGGGACATCCCACGTCGGCGGCCTGGTGGGCAATGTCCAGAATGGCTCTTCCATTACATATTGCCATGCCACGGGTTCGGTGAGCAGCCCGACCAATTACGCCGTCGGCGGGGTGGCAGGGACCTTCTGGGGTTCCAGCTTAGAGGACTCCTATGCTATCGGCAATGTCTCCGGGAAAGACTCGGTGGGCGGACTGGCAGGGTATTATGGCAGCGGCTCGATCACCCGCTGCTACGCGACAGGGAACGTATCGGCCACCCCCGGCGTTACCTCGTACAACTTAGGCGGTCTTGCCGGCACGGCGGAAAGTGGGGCAACCATCACTGATTCCTTTGCTACCGGCGATGTGAACGGGGCCGACCAGGTCGGCGGGCTGCTCGGACGACAAACCGCGGGCAGCGATGTCTCCAAAAGCTATGCCACAGGTCATGTGACCGGCACAACAAGCAATGTCGGCGGGCTGATCGGCATCAACTATGGTGGCGGGGTTGACGCCTCCTACTACAACAGCGAAACCAGCGGCCAGTCAGACACCGGCAAGGGTGAGCCGCGCACCACCGCCCAGATGCGTCAGGGCATGGCCTACGATGCAGCAGCAACCTATGTCGGCTGGTTCGGGGGCACTCCTGCCTGGGGCATCGGCGAAAGCTTCCACGGCGGTTACCCCTACCTCCTTGCCTTGCCGCGCTTCACAGTCGATGCGGCAATTACCGGCAGCGGCAGCGTCCAATGGACCGGCGAGTATCCTCCCGGGACCTCAGCGGAACTCGGCCTGGTGCCAGGGAGAGGTTTCAGCATCAGCAGTGCCGAGGGGTGCAGCGGTTTGCTGACCGGCGATCTATATACCATCTCTTCGTTGAGTGAAGACTGCACGGTCACCGTCGTCTTTGCCAAAAAATTTCCCTGGATCCTGTTCTTGCCCAACGGCTCTCGTTAGTCCCTTAAGTGGAGTGAGATACAGGTACTCATCCGCGGGTCGGCATGCAATTCTGTGGGTTAAGTGTCGGACAGGAAACCATGCAGGACAAAATGAGCGGAAGTCCTTGCATTTCACACCAGAATGGCCATCACCTGGTTGGCCAAGGCCAGCCCCTTGGCGGTGAGGCGAAGATTGTTGCCGGCGATGGCCACCAGGTCCTGTTCCGCCAGGCGGCGCAGGGTGAGGCCGTAGTAGTCAAGGACGTTCAGGCCGAAACGCCGCTCCAAAGCGGCCAGCGATATCCCGGCGGTCAGGCGCAGGCCCATGATCACCGTCTCGCGGAAACGGGCCTCCGCATCCAGTTCCTCCACCTCGGACCAGGGCTCCCGGCCGGTCTCGATCAGGCTGCAATACCGGGCAACATCCTCTACTGCGCCATATCGCCGGCCGGCAAGACAGGACACCGCCCCGGCGCCGAGGCCGAGGTACGAGCCGTTGTGCCAGTAGTTGAGGTTGTGCCGGCACTTCCGGCCCGGCCGGGCATAGTTGGAAATCTCATAGCGTTGCAACCCGGCCAGTGCTGTCTCTTCCGTGCTGATGTCCATCATCGCCAGCACCTCGTCCTCGCCGGGCAGCGCCAACAGCCCCTGCGCACGAAGCGAGGCGAAGGGCGTTCCTTCCTCAATGGTCAACTCGTAGATGGCCAGATGTTCCGGTTCCAGTTCCAATGCCGCCTGCAGGGTCCGCCGCCAGGCAGCCGCATTCTGGCCGGGGAGGCCGAACATCAGGTCCAGGTTGAGATTAGCAAACCCTGCCCGGCGGCAGGCTTCGACCACTGCCCGCACCTCGGCCGAGGAGTGAGGCCGGCTCAAAGCCTGCAGATCGGCATCGTCCAGGGATTGCGCCCCGACAGACAGCCGGTTGAAGCCGGCCCGCCGCATCCGGCGCAACCCGATCTCTCCGACGGTCGCCGGGTTCACCTCGATGGAGACCTCGGCCTCCTCGGCCCAGGGAAACCGGGCTCGGCAGGCGGCCAGCAGAGCGGCCAGCTCCTCAGCAGACATGATCGACGGAGTGCCGCCGCCGAAAAAACCGTGCTGACCGGTCGGGTAGCTGTCGTCCCGGCAATCTGCTGCCGCAGGGCCTGGCCATAGCGGCGAACCGCAGCCCGGTTCGCCGGCACCGAAAAAAAACTGCAGTAGGGGCATTTGCGGAGGCAGAAGGGGACATGCAGATAGAGCCCCAACTCCCCAGGCGTCCAGAGTTCAGCGCAGGGTGTCATGCAGGGTGCGGCACTCCTCCCTGAGCCTGGCCATCACCCCGTGATCGGCGAAACTGTAGACCTGCTCGCCTGCGCCGATGATCAGATGATCCAGGAGATTGATGTGCAGAAAGGAACAGACCAGATGCAGGGTGCGTGTCAGCTGCCTGTCCTGTTCCGAGGGGCTGAGACTGCCTGAGGGATGGTTATGGGCGATGACCAGGGCGGCGGCATTGCGCTTGAGCGCCGCCAAAACCACCTCGCGGGGGTAGACGGTGTTGACCGTGACTGTCCCCTCGTTCAGCACTTCGGAATCGATGATGGCATGGGCGGCGTCCAGGTAGACTACCACGAATGCCTCGCGCTTAAGGTTGCGCAACAGGTGGATCAGATAGTCGGCCACCTCCTTTGACGAGGAGATGTACTGTTTGCCTACCAGCTTCTGCTTCAGGTAGCGGCGGGCCGTGCCCTGGATGAAGTGCAGGGCAAAGACATTCTTGGGGCCGATACCCTTGATCGTTGCCAGCCTGGCAGCAGGCGCATCCAGGACCGCGGGCAGGGAGCCCAGCTCGCACAGGGCGGCGCGGGCCGCTTCCTTGCAGTCGCGGCGCGGGGTGCCGAAGGTCAGCAGCAGCTCGATGACCTCGGCATCGGTGAAGGTGTCAATGCCGTACTCCAGAAACTTGTCGCGGAGGCGCTGCCGGTGGCCGGCCCCCTTATCCTGCCAGTCGCTCCTGTCCACGTTCCAGCCGGCCAACCTGGGCCTGTCAGCCCAGTTCCCGCTGGAACAGGGCGTTGGCCAGCTGCGGGTTGGCCTGGCCCTTGGTCTTTTTCATGAGCTGGCCGACAAAAAAACCCATGACCTTGCCCTTGCCTTCCCGGTACTGCTGCACCTGCTCGGGGTTGGCCGCCAGGATCTCCCGGACGATGGCCGCCAGTTCCCCCTCATCGCTCATCTGCACCAGGTTCTTTTCCCTGACGATGTCGTCGGGATTGGCGCCTGAGGCCATCATCTCGGCAAAGACCGTCTTCGCGATCTTGCCGGAAATAGTCCCCTCCTCGATCATGTTCAGCAGCCGTGCGAGCTGCGGCGGCGCCACCCTGCAGCGGCCGATCTCCTCGGCCCCCAATTCCCGCAGGAGCTCGGTGCCGATCCAGTTGCTGAGCTTCTTCGGATTGGCGTACAGGGCGCAGGCCGCTTCAAAATAATCGGCCAGCTCCCGGGCGGAGGTCAGCAACCCGGCCTCCTGCTCGGCAAGTCCGTACTGCGAACTGAATCGCGCGCAGCGTGCATCGGGCAGTTCGGGAAGGGCGGCGCGCAGCCGCTCGATCCAGGCCTCGTCGATCAGCACCGGCACCAGGTCCGGCTCGGGGAAATAGCGGTAGTCGTGCGCCTCCTCCTTGCCGCGCATGGATTCGGTGCAGGAGCGGTCAGGGTTCCAGAGCAGGGTCTCCTGAACCACCGCGCCGCCGTCCAGCAGGATATCCCGCTGCCGGCGTTCCTCGTACTCAAGGGCCAGTTGCACGTTGCGAAACGAGTTCATGTTCTTCAGCTCGGTGCGGGTGCCGAACTCCTGCGCCCCCTTGGGCCTGAGCGAGATGTTGGCGTCGCAGCGGAAGCTGCCTTCCTCCATGTTGCCGTCGGAGATATCCAGGTAGCGCAGGATGGCACGGAGCTTTCGCAGGTAGGCGCCGGCCTCCTCGGGAGTGCGCAGATCCGGCTCGCTGACGATCTCGATCAGCGGCACCCCGGCCCGGTTGAGGTCCACCCGGCTTACGGGGCGGTCGGGATCGTGGCTGAGCTTGCCGGCGTCTTCCTCCATGTGGATGCGGGTGATGCCGATGCGCCGGTCCTGGCCGTCCACCGTGATCTCCACGGCCCCGTGCTCGGCGATGGGCAGCTCGTACTGACTGATCTGGTAACCCTTGGGCAGGTCCGGGTAGAAGTAGTTCTTGCGGGCGAAGCGGCTGGTGCGGGCGATGCGGCAGCCGGTGGCCAGGGCCATGCGCAGGGCGAAATCCACCACCTTGCGGTTGAGCACCGGCAGGCTGCCGGGCATGCCGAGGCACACCGGGCACACGTGGGTGTTGGGCGGGGCGCCGAAGGCCGCCGAGCAGCCGCAGAAGATCTTGGTTTCCGTCTTGAGTTGGGCGTGGACTTCGAGCCCGATCACGGCTTCGTATGGCATGATGTTCCTCCTCAATGCATCGCCGGACTACACCGATTCGGCCCCGGGTGTCAATCTCGGCGGTGGGGCCCCGTCAAAGTTTTGCGATGATCCCCGCGAGGGTTTTTTCCGGTTTAAGCCCTTCTCCCGCCTGTGTTCTCAGCGGCAGATCCCTCGTCGCCGACGCTCCTCGGGATGACA
>DNUE01000031.1 GCA_003508005.1 Desulfobulbaceae bacterium | reverse complement strand
TTCTGGCGCCGGATTGAACAACAGCGCAAGAATCCGCTGAAGGTCATCAATATCCTGGGGTGGATGACGGTCCTCCGCTATCTGCTGGGCACCCTCACCCTGGCCGAGGTCCTGGACAGGCTGTCGCGGCGACTGGGCTGCACCGCCGGCGTGGTGGTCCTCCCCTATCCGGAGGCAGCGATCGATGTCGACTCGGCCGACGACTGGCACTACGTGCAACGGATCGCAGCTCAATCCCCGTCATGATCCCTGCCGCAGACCGCCCGATCAGTTGATGGTCGCCTGTTGCACCTCGAAGTCGAGCTCGCCGATGGGGCCGGCGGTTCCGCTGATCCGGACCGGGATTCCTTTGGACGGATCCAGATATATCCGAATGTCCTTCTGCAGGCCGAAGAGCGAAAAGGCCTCGGGGGCCTGGTCGGCTGCGGCAATGTTCTCCGAGGTGACTGTATACACCAGGGGAAGAATCCGATCCTTCACCACCGTCCTCTCCCGGGTGGCGGATTGGACCGTGTAGGCGACCTTCAACGGCAGGGCCTGTCCCTGCCTGATGATGAGACGATGCAGCTGCTTTTTGCCGAAGACGCAGAGTTCGAACGGATCCTGGCCGATGCCGGGGGCAAGTCTCGATATCTTGTAGACGATGAGGGCCGGATCGGATATCGCGCTGCAGCCGGTATAATTGTCAGGATACCGGTACAGGGACTCCGTGCGCTGTGACCAGAGGGGCCGGGATTGTTGTCCCTCGGCCGGGTTTTCCGGCTCGAACTTCCGCCGCCGTACACCCTTGTCCTCCCAGCAGTAGCTTTTCATCCACAGGGCATCGCCCCGGTTCAGGCGATCACGCTCGTAGGGCAGTCCATCCTGTGCAGTGAACCAGACCCGTTCTTCGTATCTGTCCTCCGCCCCCAGGACCTGCAACGTGGCCTTTATGGTCAACCGCATGCTGTCATCGCGGATTGCAACCGGACATTCCCCCCATTCCTCATTTTCCGGGGAGGCAGCGTTTGCCGGGGAGTCATCCATCGACTCAAGCTGCATCCGGACGGTGAAGGCCGCTGGGAATTTGGAACCTGTAAAGGTCAAATCGGACCAGGAAACCTTATTGGCCGCC
The DNA here is from genome assembly GCA_003508005.1 of Desulfobulbaceae bacterium. Classification (GTDB taxonomy): domain Bacteria; phylum Desulfobacterota; class Desulfobulbia; order Desulfobulbales; family Desulfobulbaceae; genus UBA10518. The sequence continues at coordinate 1,811 of DNUE01000031.1, read as the reverse complement.
ATGGCGGTTCCCGGGGGGCCTTCGTCGGCAGAACCGGATTGCGGCAGGACGACCAGCACCGTCAACAGCAAAAATATCCCTCCGGAGCCCAGGACCGACCATCCCGCCTTCACCCCGTCCGGCATCTCCGACAACAATGCTTTGAAAAAATTTCGTAAAATTGGCATAAATGGTTTCTCAAGCCAAAAAAATTTACCGATGCGTGGCATTTTTTCTGAAATTCAAGCCCCGTCTCCCCGGTCTCACTGCGGAGAGTACAGTGCATATAGTAAGGAATTTTTTCCCGCCAGGCAAAGATTTCTTTATTCCTCGGCCAAATTGATTTACAAGTGCGCTTGTCGCTTGCTGTTCATCCCGCTCAGCGGGCTGAACCGGCAACCACCGGCTGCGGTCCAGCCGACAGGCCGTACGCGGTTGCAAGGCCGCATTCACCTCGCCTGACGACTCGAAAACAGGAGGGCGGACCGACGGTCTTCCCACTGGACCGGCCCGGAACCGTGATCTCGTGTCGTACGAGTCGACCGGAGTTGCGCCCGACTACCGCCCCCTGCCGGCGGCAGATCGATCCGGAGCCCGGACAACTCCTCGGCATACTGCCTGGCAGGTGATCCGTTAGGTCGGCCGGCGGAAGCGATGGCGTCATGTCCGGGTGCGAGTCGGAATCCCTGGCAGTTGTCGCCCCCGACACCGTGCGCCCCCGGCGGCAGCGGCATACGACCGCAGTCGAGTCCGGCGCATTGATCGTTTTATTTTTCCAGCAGGATTTTCCAACCCTGCTTATTACACCAGAAAGGAGATCTTTGCATGAAAGTCATCATCTTAAGCGCCGGCCAGGGCAAGCGGTTGTTGCCCATGACGGCTACCCTGCCCAAATGCCTGTTGACAGTACGGGGAAAAACAATTGTCGAATGGCAAATCGACGAACTGCACAAATGCGGCATCGAGGATATCACCGTGGTCGTAGGCTACAATGCCGATAAGGTTGAAAACCTGCTGCAACGGCGCTACGGCTCGAACAAGATCAGGACCTGCCGCAATCCGGATTATGCCACTACCGACAACCTGATCAGCTGTTGGATGGTCCGGGAGGAGATGACCGAGGATTTTATCCTGCTCAACGGCGACACCCTCTTCGAGGCGCCGATTGTGGAAAGTCTGCTCAACTCGCCGGCCGCCCCGATCACCGTCACCATCAATCTCAAAGACGCCTATGACACCGACGACATGAAGGTCAGCCTGGAGGGCAACCGTCTTGTCCATGTCGGCAAGGACATCCCGCAGGATAAAATTCACGGCGAATCGATCGGTATGATCCTGTTCCGCGGTTCAGGCCCGATGCTGTTCAGAAACGGCCTGGAAAAGGCCCGGGAGGACCAGTCATGCTCCCGAAGATGGTTTCTGTCGGTCATCGACGAGATAGCCGGGCAGGGAACCGTATCGACCTGCTCCATCAAGGGACTCGCCTGGTGCGAAATCGATTTTCCGGCAGACCTGCAACAGGCGGAACGGATTGTCGCCGCTCATTTTCACCGGCAGGAGGAAATGGAAGCACTTCCGGTTTCATGACCAACGGGTTGCCGCCCCGGCCGCCGGCCGGCGCATCCCGTTCATAACGTGGTTCAGCGACGGACGCAGCGTGATTATCGATCGTTATATCATGCGGGAAATAATCAAGCCCACAGTGATCATCTGCATTGTGCTGGTGGGTATTTTCGGCTGTTATATCGCCGCCCGTTTCTGGGAAGACGCGGTTCATGGACTGTTGACCGGCACCACCGTTTTCCAGCTGGTCCTGCTCAGGATCATCATCG